>JASHSS010000813.1 GCA_030038565.1 Bryobacteraceae bacterium | reverse complement strand
GTCATCTCGCTCGATGGCGGCTGGCGCGCGCTCCAGGAATCCGGCCTGCCCCTGGAAAAATAACCAGCGCATATCCCGCTGCCTACCGCCCACGGAAGCGGTCGAGCGTCGCCTTCAGCAGCGCGGGCGAGTAACGAAAACTGGTGCCTCTAAGCCGGTCAATCGCCATTGGCAGGTCAACCAACCCGCGCGCCGCGGCTACTTCTCGTCGAGTACGAGGATGTTGGCATCCACAGATTCAGCCAACAGAATTGCAGGCCGGAGTGCACTTCCTGTCCGCCGGGCAAGAGATCGCGCGCTTCGCCCGCCTGCCCTCCGCGCCCTCACTTCTTGATCAGCCACACCTCTGCCACCTGCAGCCCCCGCCCCGCGTCTCCCAACCCGGCCTCCCGGTACCACTTCAAATCCAGCGTCCCGCCGGCCGTGGCCTCGCGCGGGATATCGAATTCCAGCGGCTGGAATGGCACCGGGCGCGAGATCAGCCCGTGCACCTCGATCCCGTTCCCGGCCGTCAACCGGATCTTGGGGCGCGGCGAATCCCCCGCGTACACCACCCGGATTTTGTACTGCGCGAAGCCGTCCAGGTCGTGGTACACCATCTCCAGGGGCGCTTCGTACAGCGCCTCCGCGTCGTCCCACCACGACCGCGGCTCGTTCAGCATCGCCCCGCCCTGGCTGCGCAGCCCGAACCCCACCAGCGAAGACTGGAAAAATGCCGGATCGTTCGCGAACCCCGCCCCGCGCACCAGGTGCGGCTGCCGCGTCAGGTTCCCCAAATCGTCATAAAATCCGCCCGGCCCCGGATTGGTCCAGTTCACGATCTCGTCCAGCGCCTTCAGCCGCTCGCGCTCGACCGGTTCTTTGCGGATCTCCGCGAACCGCGCCGTCAGCCAGCCGCGGTTGTTCATCGGCATGTCGATGGTGTCCAGGTTCGCCCCGCGCTCCGTGGCGATGGCCTTGTACCGCGCCACGCTCAACTGCATCCGGATGCTCTGGAACAGCGCCTCCGCCAGTTCGAACACGCGCGCCCGCGCCCACTGCGCCACCGGCCGCGTGAGCGCGCCGTCCAGCACCGCTTCGGCTGCCGCCATCGCCACCAGGCTGCCCGTCCGCGGCGCCTCCCGCAACCGGTCCAGCGCCTCGTTTTCCAACTGCGTTTCATAAATCAGCCGCGCCCGGTCGTAGTAGTCGTAATACGCCCGATACAGCGCCTGCTGGAAGCGCCAGTTCTCCAGCACCTGCGGCGGCGCCGTCCGCTCCATGGCCTGAAATTGCTCGAGCGTGGTGTCCACCCCGCCGTTGGTCGCAAGCGGTCCCACCCAGTTGCGCTCCAGCGCCAGCAGCCCCTGCGCGAAACTGTCGCCCCACCGCTCCCCGATAAAATACCGCCCGAACTCGCGCAGGATCTCCACCACCGGCGTATCCGGATTCCACCCCAGCCCGCTCCACACGAACTTGTTCACATCGTCGTTCACGCCCTCGGAATACGTCGAAAACCCGATGGCCGATTTTTCGTACAGATGAAAAATCTGCGCCTCCTGCGTGGGCCGCGGATTGATCACCTCCCGCCCTTCGGTGGTGGCATACGCCAGGTCCCAATCCGGAACCGGATACTGGGATTGCCGCGAATGCGTGATATCGGGATACCGCCGGATGGGATATTGCGCCGGAACCTTCGCCCGCAACTCCGGCAGCGGCATGCGCACCTGCGGCCCGTACACCACCCCCGTCAGCCACGCCGGCTTGCGGTTCATGATCTCGAACCATTCCTGCATCCAGGCTTCCGAAAAGCTCTGCGGCGACATCCACATCTGTGCCTTGGGATGAAACCGGTGAAGGTTCTGGGTCTGCTTCTCCAGGAGCGCCATCAAATACTTCGGCTCCGCGTTCCCCGGATCGCCCCCCGGAACGAACACCGCGTCGATCCGCGGCAGCCGCTCGAATACCCCGGCCCATTCCTTCAGGGCGAATTCCACCGTCGCCGGATTCGAGTAATCCCGATCCATGGCCGGATACCAGATCCACACGTCGATGCCGTATTCCGCGCAGATTCGCGAAACCTCCACCATCATCTCGATCTTCGGCAACAAAAAATGCGGACTGTCGTCGGCATCGTCCGAGCGCGGCGGGATCAGCTCGACCACGTTGGTGCCGAACACCGCCAGGTCGCGGATGTACTGTTCGTATTGTGCCGGCGTCCAGCCATCGTAAGTGTTCACCTTGGGCCGGTACCCCAGTTGGTGCCCGCGCAGCGGATAGCGCGGCGCCGTCGAAACCGAAAGCCCGTCGTCCACTTCCAGCACCTGCCGCTCCATCCGCAGATGGCGCAGCAGGTACCCCGCCCCGAACAGCGTCCCGCGCGCATCGTTGCCCGCGATGGTCACTCCGTTCGCCACCGCCTTGACGCGGTATCCGTCCGCGCCCGCGGTCACCGCAGGCAGTCCGGCCGCGCGCGCGCCCAGTTCCGCCGCCGTTCCCAGCACAATCGCCGGGCCGTCCGCCGGCGCCGTCCGCCGCACCTCCAGCCGGATCTGCGTCCTTTTGGCGATCTCCTCCGACAACATCTGGGCGGCCTTCTGTTCCGGCCCCGGAGCCGCCGCCGGCGCCACAATCACCGCGTTGCGCAGGTCCGCGCCGCTCGCCGCCAGCCCAAACCAGGCCAGCGCTGCAATGCTTTTCAGAATCATCATGGAAATGCACACCGATTATATTCCACGGAGCCCCCGAGATGCGTTACCCTTCCCCATGGAGGCTGAAGTGCAAATCTCTCGACGTTCCGTTATCGCCGCGCTATCCACCGCCGCCGCCGCCCAGGCCCAGCGCCCCCGCGTTCCCAACTGGAAGCCCAAACTCGGCGTCCTCGGCAATTTCTCCGATGCCAACCTGGCCTTCGTCAAATCCGAAGGCTTCACCAGCATGGAGCTCAACCTCGATCCCCGCCGCCTTGACGATGCCGCCATCGACGCCATCAAGGACAAGCTGCACACCGCCGGCATCTACGTCTCCTCCCTCAATCTCGGCCCCAACCACATCGACCCGGACCCCGCCAAACGGGCCGCTAACAACCAATACGCCATGCAGATGATCGAACTCGCCGGCAAGCTCGGCGTGCCCTACACCGGCGGCGCATCGGGCACCATCAAGGGCGCGCCCCTGGCCCAGCAGGTGGATGAGATCGTCCGCGTCTACACCGAAAAATATTTCCCCCTGTGCGAAAAGTACAAGGTCCGGATGCTCTGGGAACCCTACGCCGGAGGCCCCAACATCGCCACCGGCCCGGTCGGCTGGGAAGCCCTCTTCAAAGCATTCAACGATAGTCC
>JASHSS010000812.1 GCA_030038565.1 Bryobacteraceae bacterium | reverse complement strand
CTAACCGGGCTTGAGGGCGTCGCGGGCGGGCGCGCAAGCGGGTTACAATAATTTCGGAGTATAGGGTTCTAAGGAGTTATTGATGCCCCGGCGCCTGGCCCGCAAGCTGATGCTGTCGATTACGGTGATCGTGATCATCGTGGCGGCCGTGTCCGGACTGGTGAACGTGAAAACCGAGGAGCAGCAGCTCCTCAATACCATGGTGTTGGGCGCGGACCAGCTCTCCAAGGGCATTACCAGCGCTACCTGGCACGCCATGCTCGACGACCACCGCGAGGCCGCCTACCAGGTGATGCAAACCATCGCCCTTAAGCAGGGGATCGACCGCATCCGGATGTTCAACCGCGCGGGGCAGGCGATGTTTTCGACCAACGCGGAGGATCGCCAGCAGGCCATCCCGCGGCCCGATCTCTCGCGCCACGTAAGCGTGTTTCAGGTGGGCAGGCGGCGGCGGCTGGACATGGTCACCCCATCTACAACGAGCCGTCCTGCGCGCAGGCCGCGTGCCACGCGCATCCCGCCGGCGTCAAGGTGCTGGGGGTGCTGGATCTGCAACTCAACCTGGACGCCGTGGATCACGAAGTGGCCAATATGAAGCTGCGGGTGCTTCTGGTGACGGGCGTGGAAATCGCGCTCATCAGCCTGTTCATCATCTATTTCACGCGGCGGTTTCTGGCGCGGCCGATCGACAAATTGATCGAAGGGACTAAAGCGATCAGCCAGATGGAGCTGGACAAGCCGCTGGACATCGAGGACTCGAGCGAGGAACTGGACGAACTGGCGCGATCCTTCGACGTAATGCGGGACCGGTTGCGCACGGCCGTGGGGGAGATCAACCAGTTCACGGAGAACCTGGAGAGCAAGGTGGAAGAGCGCACGCGACAGCTCCAGGCGGCGCAGAAAAAGCTGCTGCACACCGACCGGCTGGCGTCGCTGGGGCAGCTTTCGGCGAGCGTGGCGCACGAGATCAACAATCCCATTTCGGGCGTGCTGAACCTTTCGATGCTGCTGCAGCGGATGCTCAAGGAAGATGGAATTCCGCCCAACCGGATCGAGGAATTCCGCAAGTACCTGACGCAGGTGACCAACGAAACCTCGCGGGTGGGGCGGATCGTGAGCGATCTGCTGGCATTCTCGCGGCGTTCCAAGCCGCAGCGCAGCCCGGCGGACCTGAGCCGCATCGTGCGCACGACGCTTTCGCTGGTGCAGCACAAGATGAAGCTGAGCAACGTGGCGGTGGAGGCGCGGCTGGCCGAGGATCTGCCGGCGGTGCCCTGCGACGCCTCGCAAATCCAGCAGGTGGTGCTGAACCTGCTGCTGAACGCGGCCGAGGCCACGCAATCGCGGAGCGACCGGCTGGTGTCGGTTTCGACCGCGCGAGTGGAGGAAGGGGTGGCGCTGACGGTATCGGACAACGGCGAGGGGATTCCGGCGGAGAACCTGGCCAAGATCTTCGATCCGTTCTTCACCACCAAGCCGGAAGGCAAGGGCGTGGGGCTGGGCCTGGCGGTGTCGTACGGGATCATCCAGGTACACGGAGGCGAAATCGAAGTCAAGAGCACGGTTGGCCAGGGGACCACGTTTACGGTCACGCTGCCGCGGGAGCCTCACCCGCAGTCGGCCGAGCCTCCGCCGCTGGCGTTGGCCCGTAAGGGATGAAATTCCTGTATGTGGGAGCGACGCCGGAAGTGGAGCGCGGAGCCCTGGAAGCGGTTCGCGACCGGATGGCCGCCGAATTCGGCCTGCCGGTGCGGGAACTGGCGCTGCCGCCAATCGATTTCGCGTGGGATGCCGCGCGGCGGCAATACGGATCGGCGGAGGTTCTGGAGATGTTGATGCGGGCGTGCCCCGGCGATGGAATCAAGCTGCTCGGCGTGACCGGGCGCGATCTGTTCATTCCGGTGCTGACGTTCGTTTACGGGCACGCGCAATTGGGCGGCCGGGTGGCGGCCATTTCGCTGGCCCGCCTGCGCCAGGAATTCTACGGCCTGCCGCCCAACCGCGAGGTTCTTCTGGAGCGCGCCAGGAAGGAGGCGCTTCACGAAACCGGCCACGTTTTTGGACTGGTGCACTGCGCCGATCGCCAATGCGCCATGTCGCTTTCCACCAATGTCGGGCAGATCGATCGAAAGCGGGACGCTTTCTGCGCGGGGTGCGCGGCGCGCCTGGGGCGGCGGGCGCAGCCACCCCCTAAGGAGTAAGCATGAAGACCCATTGGCAAATTCTGGTCGTGGACGATGAAGAGGTGATGTGCGAATCGCTGGCCGCCTGGCTGCGCGAAGACGGCTATCAGGTGGACACCGCCTCGGGCGGGCGGACGGCGCTGGACATGGCGCGGCAGCGCGATTACGCGATCTATTTCGTGGACCTGAAAATGCCTGGCGGCATGGACGGCATCGAGACCATGATGCAGATCCGGCGGCTGCACCCGGACGCCTCCATCATCATCATCACCGCGTATGCCACGGTGGACACGGCCATCACGGCGATGAAGGAGGGGGCCCAGGAGTACATCGTCAAACCGTGCAATCCGGAAGAGATTTCGCTGTTGGTCAGCCGCATCATCAAGGTGAAGAACCTGCAGCGCGAAAACAGCATTCTGCGTAAGAAGCTGGCGCGCCAGTATTGCGTTCACGACGTGATCACCAAGAACTCGCGGATGCAGCAGATTCTGACGCTGGCGGGCGAGATTGCCAGCCTGCGCAGCACGGTGCTGATCCAGGGGGAAAGCGGCACCGGAAAGGAGATGGTGGCGCGGGCGATTCACTCCTCGGGGGAGCGGGCGCCCAAGCCCTTCGTGGCGGTTTCCTGCGCGGCGCTGGCGGAGACGCTGCTCGAAAGCGAGCTGTTCGGGCACGAGAAGGGGGCCTTCACGGGAGCCAACCAGCAGAAGCGCGGCAAATTCGAAATGGCCGATGGCGGCACTCTGTTTCTGGACGAGATCGGCGACATCTCCCCCAAGCTGCAGGTGGACCTGCTGCGGGTGCTCCAGGAGCGCACTTTCTATCGGGTAGGCGGCTCGGAGGAAGTGCGCGTGGATGTGCGGGTGATCGCCGCCACGCACGTGGACCTGCAACAGGCGGCGGCCGAGGGACGCTTTCGGGAAGACCTGTTTTACCGGCTCAACGTGATCCAGATCGTGATTCCGCCGCTGCGGGAGCGGCGTGAGGATATCCCGCTGCTGGCGGGCCATTTCGTGGAGCGGCTGGCACACGAATTGGGCAAGGATATCGCGGGCCTCTCGGACGGCGCCCTGCGAATCCTGATGGATTACGACTGGCCGGGCAACGTGCGCGAGCTGGAGAACGCCGTGGAGCGCGCCATGGTGACCTGCCGCGGGCGCAACCTGGAGGAAGGCGACTTCGCCTTCCTGGCGCACAACGGGGCGGCCAAAACCTGGAGCGTGCCCGCGGGAATGACCATGCAGGAGATGGAAAAGCGGCTCATCGCCGCCACCCTGCAGAGCACCGACGGAAACATCAAGAAGGCCGCCGCGGTTCTGGATATCGACCGCTCGACGCTGTACGAGAAGATGAAGCGCTACGAGATCGAGCGCTGAAATCCTCCGGGGATCAAGCAAACAGCCGGGCACTGCGACGCAACGGTGCGGGGTGTTGGCGGCGAGGCGAGCACCGAGGGCGCCCATACTCAGGGCACGCACTCAGGGCACCCACCCTTGCGGACGCGGAAGAATTCAATTAAGATTCTGAATCGTTTCAAGTCTCGGATTTTTCGGGAAAAGCGAGGAGGGGACGGTGCTCAATCTTACGCAATTCCGCGACCGGAAGGACCGCTCCAGCCCTGCCTGCGGCCGGTGGATGAGCGATTTCCGGGCCCGTCGCGGGGAACCGGCGCTGCGTTCGCGGCCCGCGGCGCTCGCAATTCTGACCTTGGCCGCGGCCGGCGCGCTGGCGCAGGGGCGGGGCGGCCGCGGAGTGCCGAACGCCACACCGGAGCAGACGGCTGCGATTGCCCAAATGAACGTTGCTCTCACCTCGGATGTTCAGCGCTTGGCCGCGGCCCGCGCGGACCTGATCGCCGCGGCGCTGGCGGCGCCGCGCGACGATGCCGCCATTCATGCGAAAGTGGAGGCCATCCGGGCGGCCGAACTGGAACTGGCTCACGCGCGCGCGGATGCCTTCGCCCGATTGCAGGCTTCCGCCGAGCGGCTGGCGCCGAACCAGGTTTCCGCGCTGGCAGCGATGGGAGCGGGAGGCCGTGGCGGGGCCCGCGGCGGGGCGCGCACCAGCATGCCGCATGTTACTGCCAGACAGGCCCTCGCGCTCGCCGGGATGACTGCGGGCTTGCAAGCGCGGTCGCAGGCGCTCAACGCGGCGCGCGCGGAGGTGACGCTGGCGGCCCTGGCGGCGCCGCGGAACGATGCCGCCATCCGCGAAAAGGTGGATGCGGTGGCGACCGCCGAATTGGCTCTGGCCAAGGCGCGCGCCGATGCCCTGGCCGGATTTCAGGCCACCGCGGACAGGCTGGACGCGGAACAACTGGCCTGGCTGGTGGCGGCGGGCGGCGCGTACGGCACCGGCTTCACCGAGCCCGAGCCGATGAACTTCAACGACCACCGCGGCTACATTTCGCTGTTTGACGGCGTCAGCCTGAAGGGCTGGGACGGGAATCCGAAATTCTGGCGGGCCGAGGGCGGCGCGATTGTCGGCGAATCCACGCCCGAAAACCCCAGCGGCAACACCTATATCGTCTATCGCGACGTGGCGGCCAAGGATTTCACGCTCAAGTTCGAAATTAAAATCGAAGGCAGCGGCGGCAGCGGTTTGCAGTACCGCAGCAAGACCGGCATTCCCTGGTCGCGGCCCATTCCGGCCAACGTCACGGCCAACGTCGGGCCGGTGAATCTGAACTGGATGATGACCGGGCCGCAGGCGGATTTCTGGCCCACCCAGGTGTATACCGGCCAGTTCTATTCGGAGAATACGCCCATGGGCATCATGGCGTGGCGCGGCCAGGTGGTGGAAGGCGCGGGCTTGGCCGCCAAACGCCTGATGGGCACCATCGGCGACCGGGCGGAACTCGGCAAATTGGTCAAGATGAACGACTGGAACGAATACACCGTGATCGCGCGGGGCGGAACGTTCATCCAGATTGTGAACGGCCAGTTGATGGCGGTGATGGTGGATGACGATCCGGACTCCAGCAATAATCAATCGGGGCTCTTCGGCATTGAAATTGAAGCAACCACCAAGGTTTCCGTACGCAATATCTGGCTCAAGAAGCTGAACTGAGTCAGGAATAAGAGGGGAATGCCATGAAGCAGACGAACATCGGGATGATCACAGGCGGCCTCGCCGCACTGATTCTGTTGGCGCCGGCGGCATTATCGCAGCAGGGCGGCGCACAGGCGGGCCAACCGCCGGCGGGAGGCGCTCCGGCCCCGCCCGGCGCCGGACGCGGGGGCGGATTCGGACGCGGGGGACAGCCGTTCGACTATGCGGATAACGAGGGATGGGTTTCGCTGTTCGATGGCCAGAGCCTGAACGGCTGGGACGGCGATACGCGTTTCTGGGGCGTGAAAGATGGATCGATCTACGTGGAGCCCAGCTGCGAGAAACCGACCGGGACGATTTACCTGGTCTGGCAGGGCGGTGAAGCCGCGGATTTCATGCTGAAATTCGAATCCAAAGGCACCGAGAATGTCAACGGCGGAGTTCAGTTCCGGAGCTATCTGACGGCGGATAA
>JASHSS010000811.1 GCA_030038565.1 Bryobacteraceae bacterium | reverse complement strand
TGGTCCAGCTACAATTCGCTCCAGGTGCGATACACCAAGCGCTTCTCGCGCGGGCTGACGGCTCTCCTGTCCTACACCTGGTCGAAGGAAATGGACGATATGACCGTGTTCGACCCGCTGCTGAATCAGGACCAGTTCAACCGTGCCCTGGGCGATGCTTCGGCGCCGGACATACCCCAACTCCTGATCGGAAGCTTCGTTTACCAGCTTCCCTTCGGCAAGGGGCGGGACTTTATGCGCAGCGCCTCCGCCCCGGTGGACCTGGTGTTGGGGGGGTGGCAAATCAGCGGCATTACGGATCTCCAGAGCGGTGTGCCGCTGGCAGTCTCCGACGGCACCAGCAATAATGGCGGCCTGAACGGGGGCTGGACCAACCGGGCCAACTATAATCCGTCCTGCGGGTCTTCCGCTCCCATCGTCAACAAGAACAATACGCTCTCCACCACCTTGGGAATTCAGTGGTTCGACGTGAGTTGCTTCTCCGACCACACCCAGAACTACGTGCTGGGCACATCCGTGCCGGGGAACGTGTGGGGTCCGGGCCGCGTCAACTTCGACCTGTCGATGTCCAAGGCGGCCAAATTCCACGAGAGATACGAGATCAAAGTTCGCGTGGATGCTTTCAATGCCTTCAACACGCCGCATTTCGCCAACCCGGGCACGACCTGTTGCACGGCTCAGAGCGCCGGCTTCGGCGTGATCACCGGCACCGACGGGTCCAACCCGAACCGGCAATTGCAGTTAGGGTTGCACTTCGCCTTCTAGCCGGACCCGCGTGCTACCATGGCCCGGGCGCATGGCTGTGCCGTGTGTCCGGCGAACCATGCCAGAGGAGCGGAGTGCGGTTATGCGGACGATCGGGGCCGGAATATGCATGGCGCTGTTTTCCGCCGCGGCCGGTGGGGCGCAAACGGCCGGGGACCGGCTGATTACCGGCGCCAGCGAAGTGAAAGAGGCGGGCGTCGCGACGCCCTCGAAACTGGAGTTCGAATCGTCGGATGCCCGCCTGGTGGAGGGTTTCCAGCGCGCCAAACGCCAGGCCATGGCCTACGCCTTCGATGGCGATCCGGTGGGTCCGTGGTACGAGGCCGCCGAGCCTGGGCGGGAGGCCTTCTGCATGCGCGATACCGCACACCAGGCCATGGGCGCCCACGCACTCGGGCTGGCGCGTCACAACCTGAACATGCTCCGGCGCTTCGCCGCCAGCGTTTCGGAATCGAAAGACTGGTGCGGTTTCTGGGAGATCGACCGTTTCAACCGCCCCGCGCCGGTGGACTACCAGAATGACGCGCTGTTCTGGTTCAATCTGCCGGCCAACTTCGACATTCTGGACGCCTGTTACCGCATGTATCTGTGGTCCGGCGACCCCGCCTATGTCACCGACCCCGTATTCCTCAATTTCTACGACCACACGGTATCGGATTACGTGGAACGTTGGGGACTCGGCCTGGACCAGGTGATGACGCGGCCCCGCCTCCTCAACGTGCGCGGTATTCCCGGCAACCGGAAGTTTCAATCCGCGCGCGGCATCCCGGGCTACGATGAAGGCGACCACGATTACACCGTGGGCAGCGACTTGCTCGCCACCCAGTATGCCGCTTACCTCGCTTATGCGCGGATTCAGGAGACTCGCGGGGACGCCGCCCTGGCGCGCACTTATCTGAAAAAAGCCCAGGATGTCCGCGCCCTGGTCAACACCCGGTGGTGGAATCAGAAGGATCAGTGCTTCTACCTGCGGGTGGGCAAGGACCACAACCTGGAAGGCCGCGATTCAGACAACCTGTTGTACTGGGGCGTGGTGGAGGACGGTCCGAAGCTCCAGAGCGCGCTGGCCGGTCCCGGTTCCCGCCGGGTCGAGGTCCTCTACCGCTATGGCGACCCGGATGCAGCCGGCGCACGGCTGCTGGATATCATGACCCCCGGCCGGAGCCGCATGGAATATCCCGAGGTTCCGTTCAGCGTAGTCGGCGCGATTGTGAATGGAACCATGGGCATCAACCTGGAAGCCGCCTCGGCGCTTTTGTCGAGCGTCGAGGGCGGTTGGGTCGAAGCGGCCGTCAGGACCCTGCCGGGTTTGGGAACGAAAATCGCCTGGGCCGAGCTGCGGAATTTGCCCATCCGCGCGAATCAGGTCACCGTGCGGCACGAGGGCAACCGCAAGACCGTGTTCACCAACCAGCAGGGGCCCGCGCTGATCTGGTACGCGGCCTTCCCCGGCCTCCACGATACCCTGCTGGTAAACGGAAAAGCCGCCCGCGCGCGGGTGGAAAAAGGGACCACGGGCAAAGCGGTTTCGTCCGTCAGGGTGACCGTGGGAGCCGCCGGAACGGTGACGGTGGCCGTTCCCGAATGAGCCGCCGCGGCCTACATCCGGCGGCCGCTGACATCCGCCGTTACATCTTCGGCGCGTAATATCCCTTGCGCGCGTGCACGATCAGCTCCTTGCGGCCTCTGACGTGTAAATCGATGGGGTGAAACAGGCCGTCGGTGATGAGCGGCTCGGGACGGTACGAAATGATGTACTGATGGCGCAGCTCGTGGTAGATGTTCTCGAACGACTGCACCAGGTCCTCGACCTTGAACGGGAAAAACGCCTGCCCGCCGGTCTCCGAAGTCAGGTATTTCAGGACTTTGTCGCCCTCGGTTTCGTCGCGCGTGATGTTGGTGGAAATCGCGTAAATTACCACGTCCGCCCTCTGCGCCATCTCGAGCGCCTGGTCGCGCGTGTAGCGGCTCTGGTTATCGTCGCCGTCGCTTAATACCACCAGCGCACGGCGGAATTTATACTTGGGCTGATCCTGCGCCAGCTTGTCGCGACAGGCGTAGTAGATGGCGTCGTACATGGCCGTGCCGCCGCCGGGCCGCAGGTCGCGGACCGACTTCTCCAGCAGGGCGAAATTGTCGATCAGGTCGGTCTCCAACTCGGGATCGCTATCGAATTTCACCACCATGGCCTTGTCCTGCTTGGCGTGAACCACGTTGCGCAGGAATTCGATGGCCGCCTCCTGCTCGAACTTAAAGCGCTCGCGGATACTGTTGCTGGTGTCGACGAGCACCGCCAGCCGCAGCGGCAGATCGCTTTCCGCGCTGAAATCCTGAATGGTCTGTTCCCGCCGGTTCTCGATCACCTCGAAATCGGGCTTCGTCAGGTTGGTGACAAACCGGCCTTTCTTGTCGGTCACCGTAAACAGCAGGTTCACACGGGTGACTTCCACCAGAATCCGCGAAGGGTCATCGGCCTCTTGCGCCGAGGCCGGCTTGGGCAATTGAACAGGGTCCTGTTGGCCGGCCGCCCACACCGCCAGAACCATCGCGCCGATAGGGCCTATCACCGCCCACCTTTTCATAACGTCAATTATGGCACTGCGCGCTCAGGGTTGCGCGTCAAGCCCGGCCAGCCAGCTCTCCAGTTCCGCCGGCAGCGGGGATACCACCGTGATCGGCTCGCCGTCCGCGGGTTTCCGAAAACAGATCGAATGAGCGTGCAGGAAATAGCGGCCCGGCGGCGGAAGGCCCCCCGTGCGCGCCGGCGCGCCATACACCGTGTCGCCCGCCACGGGATGGCCGATTGCGGATAGGTGCACGCGAATCTGGTGCGTTCGCCCCGTTCCGATGCGCACCTCGAGCAGCGTAAACCCCCGAAACCGTCGCCGCACGCGGTATTCCGACCACGCCGCGCGGCCTTCGGCCAGCCGAGCGGTCATGCGGGTGCGGCGCACCGGGTCGCGCGCGATGGGCCGCTCGATGCGCCCGTTCTCCCGCGCCACCCGCCCGTGCACCAGCGCCAGGTACGTCTTCTCCACTTCCCGCCCGGCGAATTGCGCCGCCAGCGCCCGGTGTGCGCGATCGTTCTTGGCCACCAGCAGAACCCCGCTGGTGAACCGATCCAGCCGGTGTACAATGCCCGGTCGCAGCGCTCCGCCCACCTCCGAAAGCGCGCCAAAGCGGCCGAGCAGCGCGTTCACCAGGGTTCCCGAATGGACTCCCGCCCCGGCATGCACCACCATCCCGGCGGGCTTGTCGATGGCCACCACGTCGCCATCCTCCCACAGCACCGTCAGGGGAATCGGCTCGGCCTTAGCCCGCAAAGGAGGCGCTTCGGCCGGCTCCACTTCAATGGCTTCGCCCGCCCGCACGGTGTGAGAAGGCCGCGCGGCCGCGCCGTTTACCCGCACCCGCCGGCTCTTGATCCATTCCTGGATGCGCGAGCGGCTGTGGCCCGGCAGGCGTTCGTGTACCAGGTGGTCGAGCCGCTTGCCGGCGTCGTCCGGTCCGGCGGTGAGGAGCACAGGGGTCAAAGCGCCGCCCTCAATCCCCGGTCAACCCCAGGGTGCGCCGGAGATCCGTGACATCGAAGGCGGGGCGTCCCGACTTCCGCAGGCGTTCCTCTATGTTCTCGATGCCGTGGATCAAATCCAGCACCTTGCGGCGCCCTTCCGCGGTGCGGACCGCTTCCCGCGGCGTTTGCCCATCAAGCGCCTCGAGCGCCTCGTCCACCCACTTGGCGTAATGCTCGGTCTTGTATTTGAGGATTAAGGCGCGTTCGATTTCCGGATCCACCGGGGGGCCTTTGGGCGTTTTTGGGGGGCCGTCGCGTTCCATCCTGCTCGCCGCCTCTTCGACCGTTTCGAAGCGGTCCTCCTCGTGACGCAGCAACCGCCGCAGGGCCTTTTCCAGTATCTGGCGGCCGATCTCCAGGCGGCGCCGCGAGGTGCACGAAAGCCGCAGCCGGTCCGCCGCAATCTCGAGATCGCCATACGCCCTGGGGTTTTCGACGCCGGTCTCAGCCCAGGTGAAATGGAAATGCCCTGTCAAGTGGTCCTCGGGCGTGGTTTCCTCGAAACCCTCGATCCGGTGCAAACCGCTCAAAACGGCCTGTAGGGACCCCACGATTCTGTAGGTCGCCGAAGAAAATTCGATCGGCTCGCCCATGGCGTTGGTGAGAGACATCTCCGCCCGATACCGGTTGCTCACTTCCAGGAGTTGGCGGTAAATCAGAAGGCAGTTGGCTTCCACGAACCCAGCCGGCTCCTGCCCTGCCTTTCGGCTTTCGGCCTCTATGAAGCTTTTAAGCCGCTCGAGATCCAGGCGCGGGACCACCTGGCCGTTGCCGGTAAAAGTGTAGCGGCCTTCAAAATGTTCCACGCGGGTCAGCAGGCAATCCCACTTGACCACCTCTTTGGAGGCGCTGACATCGTGGACAAAAAAACGGTCACCCTGGTAGACGTTGCGTATTTCGACGCCGTGGCCTTCCTCTACGCGCTCGACTTGATAGAGGCCGTAGCGCGCGCCGCGCATGGATTCGAGCATGGCGCGGTCGTGCCGGTTCAGTTGCCCGCCCTCGCGCCGCAGGTATTCCGCGAACGCCGTGCGCCCCGTGGACTTTGACCGGTAATCGTGCAGATACCATTGCAGAAACAGGTCCCCTTGCTCCGCATCGGAGGCTTCGGCCGGCGGTGTGGGACCGAAGTACTGTCCGAAAGCCCGCTTCATCTCGGATTTGCCATACCAGTCTTGAAGCGCGTCCAGCACCAGGTTCCCCAACCGCTTGTGGGCCTGGCTCCCCGTCTCGGGAGTGGCTTCGATCGGGGCGGGCGCCGGCCGGCCGGAACGCCCGTCCGCCTCGTCGGCCTCCAGGTGGCACTTTTTGTACTTCTTCCCGCTGCCGCACCAGCAAGGGTCGTTGCGTCCGGGTTTGGGAGGCGCCCTCACGGGCTCGGACGGCACCTCCCAATCATCATAGTCCTCGTCTTCCTCGTCGTCTTCCTCGTCGTCTTCCTCGTCGTCCTCTTCTTCTTCCTCTTCGTCTTCGTCGAGGCCGTCTTCGTCCTCATCTTCCTCGCCGTCGAAATCCTCGTCTTCGTCCTCCTCGTCTTCGTCCTCCTCGTCCTCCTCGTCCATGAGGGTGCGGTTCAGACAGACATCTTCGATATCGAGTTCGTCGATCCCGAGACCCACGAGCCGCGGCAGGAAGCTATCTTCGCCTTCCATTTCCTGCCTGAACCAGGCTCTGGCCTTCCTGGACAGCATGTCGCCATAGCGGTTAATCAGGTTGGCGCCCCCACCGTCTATGCGCATTTCCAGCGCGAACGCCACGGTCATCAGCAGATACGCCGCATCCGGCGCTTTGGCAAGGCCGCGAAATCCGTCCGTCAGGACACGCGCAATCGGCCCTACATCCAGTTCTTTCGGCAGCATGGCCAGGTGCTCTGCGATGGCGCACCGCAAGCCCAGGGGAGCATCCGCTGCCTGTTGCCGAAACGCCTCCAGCACCGGCTCGGGAAAGCGCCGGCCCAGGCGGCAGATGGCCCAATGCGCATGCATGAAAATCTCGGTATCCTGGCTGAACGCCAGTTCCAGGAGGTCCGGCAGCAACTCCACTCCTCCGATTTCCGCCAAGACCGCCGTGAACAGCGCCACGGCCTTGGGATGGAGAGCGTCGGGCTCGGAGGCCCAGTCGCGCAGCGCCGCCCAGAAGAGAGGTCCGCAGCGGGCGGCATTCCTCAGGATGCCGTGGAGCACCTCGCCATCCACCACCTCCGGCGCCTGGCGTTGCAGATCGCCCAGCAGAATATAGGGAAGCAGGCGTTCGTGCGCTTCGGACGGAGGTCCCTCGTCCTCCCGGCGCCCCTTTTCCTCCCTGGTACGCTGGACCTCCCGCACAGTCGCCAGCATCCGGTATGTTTCGGGATCGTCAAAGTCCAGTTCGTTAGATCCCGTGGACTTCCGGAAATGCTGCGCTACCGATTGCTCGATCCCCTCCAGGTCGCCCAATTTCCACAAGGCCAATTCGAGGAGGCGCGGCGCCAGCGGATCGTTCAGGTTGCGGACCGCGCGCAGATCGGCCAGCGACAGGTAGAAACCGAACTGGCTGGGTTGCAGGTCGAGTCCTTTCCAGAACCACCGCTCGGCGCCGTCCAGGTCGCCGGCATCTCTCAAGTCCCCGCCGCGGATCTGGCAGGCCAAGGCTTCCTCGCCGGTTTGGCTGAGCCTCTCCGCGGCGGCGGCGTGGTCGATTTTGCCGGCTTCCAGGTCGAGCACCACGTTGCGGCGCAGCCGTTGCATTTCAGGCGTTGGAAAAAGCATAGGAAGAGGGTTGCGCCCGCGTCCGGGGCGTCTTCGCAAACCGCGCGGGATTCCCTTCGGCCGGCTTGGGCAGGCTTAGCACCGGCTGACGCTCCTCAAGCCGATTATATACCCCGGGGGCCCGCGCACCCGCCCGGCGGATGCTTAGCGGTAGGTCTTGTCGTCCAGCTTGCTCAGGTCCAGATCGTCCGGCAAAACCCCCACCGTCACCACCGCGAAGGTGAACACCGAGGTTCCCGGCTCCAGGTGCCCGCCGAACGCCTTGCCCGGAATCGCCAGGCTGATGTGTGGGTGCAGACGGCCGTTCAGCACGTACCCGCTCATCCCGATAATATCGGCCGGCGCGGTAGGGTCTTTGACGAACATGTCCTTCGACGGAAACGTCCGGTTGCTGACCTCGTGCACCTGGTAGCCGCGCACCGAACCGAACGCCGAAAGGATCACGGCATTCTGAATTTTATTCTGCTTTACCATCTTCTCCAGCCCGGCCAGCAGATCGGTATCGTAGCGGAAACGGAAAATCAGCACCCGCTGGAACTGAGTGGGAATGGCGTAGACGTCTGGCACGGCGGAGCTGTTTGGTTTGGCATCGGCGGCGCCGGACGATTTGGTAACCTCGTGCCGGGTCTCCTGCGCGGTCAAGGTGAGCGAAAGAAGCACGGCGATTACAAGCGGCTTGCGCATAATTATCGAGTGTCGCAAACCCGGCCGCGCCATGGAAGCGGACGGCGGCACAGGCCAGGCGCCGCCGCACTGTGGAACCGCGCAGCGGATACGCAGGCAACGCACCCCGGCGCGTTTTCGGGCACCGCCGCGCCATGGAAACCGCGCCGCGGACACCCACCCAACTCACCCCCGCGCGTTTTCGCGCACCGCCGCGCCATGGAAACCGCGCCGCGGACACCCAGGCAACTCACCCCGGCGCGTTTCGCGCACCCAGTACCACTTGCATTGGCGGTGCGGAGGAAGGCCGTTATAGTGTAGCTATGCGGAAACGCATGGGCGGTTTGGCAGGACTGGCGCTGGCCCTGCTGGCCGTGCCTGCCGGTACGACGCAGGATTCCCTTACCGATCTGGAAACCCGGGCCGGGCAGGCCTTCGACAAGCGGGATTGCGTTTCGGCATCGAGCCTTTACCAGGGCGCGCTCGAAATCGCGCGAGCTTTGGAAGACTGGCCGAAAGCAGCCTTCTTCCTTCGCCGCATCGGCATATGCGCCTTCCGCTCCGGCGATATCGAAGCCGCCTTCAACGAATACACCGCCGGCGCCGCGGCCGCCGAAAAAGCCGGCGACCGGGAACTGCTGCGCGAGAACCTCCACGGGCTGGCCACGGCGCTCCGCCACCAGGGCCGGCTCACCGAGGCGCTCGCCACCGCGCAGCGGGCCGTCGAAATCGCCCGCGCTTGTGGCCACCCGGACCATCTCATGTTTGAGCTCTCCGAGCTGGGTAATCTATACGGCGATGGCGGCGATGGCGTTCGGGCGCAGCGCGCCTACGAGGAAATGCTGGCCTTGTCGCGCGCCAGCCACAAGCAGCTCTATGAGGGCGGCGCGCTGGAAAACCTGGCCAACCTCTATGGGGCGTTAGGCCAGCCCGAAATCGGCATTCGCTATCTCCGTCAAGTTATGGCGATGGCCGCCCATGGCACCCACGATGACATGGGACGCTGGTATGCCAATCTCGGCGAACTCGAAAAAGCCGCCGGCCGGCCGGCGGAAGCGCAAGCCGCCGATGAGACCGCGCTTCGTTACATGGACCATCCGGAGACCTGGCGCAACCGCCTTACCCTGCTGTATAACATTGCACAGCTGGACCTGGACCAGGGAAAACTGCCGGCCGCGCGGGCAGTCCTGGAGCACTCTCTGGATGGCCTCCCGGCGGGGCGCGATCCCGCGTTGGAAGCGCATGTCAAGGCCCTCTGGGCCAATGTTCTGCTGAAGCTCGGGCAGCCGCGGGAGGCCCGCCAAAGGGCTGAACAGGCGCTCGAATCGGCGCGCGCGGCGGAATCGCCCGGGGCGCTGGTTGCGGCGCTGGCGGCGGTGGGAAATGTGTACGAATCCACCGGCCAGACCGAGGCGGCCGGCAAGGCGCTGGAAGAAGCCCTCACGCTGATCGAGAGATTGCGCAACGCCGCGCCCGGCGACCCCACGGCCCTCGCGACCATGTTCCAGGAGGGTTATTCCGTCTACCAGTTGCAGGTAGCGCGCCTCATCCGGGAGGGCCACGCGGAGACCGCCTTGATCGAAGCCGAGAAATCCAAGGCGCGGGTGTTGAACGATCTGCTGCTCCGCGGCCATCTCGACGAGCGCAGCGTGATGAGCGAAGACGAACTCCAGAGGGAGCGCGCGCTGTCGGCGAAAGTGGCGCGCCTGGCCGCCGACCGCGCCCAATCGCAGGACGCCATTAACGACCTGGAACTGTTCCGCCGGCAGCTTTACGGCCGCCATCCCGAACTGGGCCTGCAGCGCGCCGATTTCGCCCCGACCGGTCCGGCGGAATGGCGCCAGTTGCTGCCGGGCCCCCATTCTGCGCTGCTCGAGTATTTCCAGTTGAGCGACGGGCTGGCGCTGTTCGTAGTGCGTGAAGACGGTGTCCGCGTGGTGTGTCTCGACCTCCCGCCAGGCGCCCTGGCAGCCGAAACCGGCCGCTTCCGGCAGCAACTCGCGTCGCGCGACCTGGATTACGCCGTGATGGCCCGGGCCTTGTACCGCAAACTGCTGGCCCCCGCGGAAAAACAATTGGCCGGGACCACCCGCTGGGTCCTCTCGCCGGATGGCCCACTGTGGGAGTTTCCGTTCCAGGCGCTCATCGATGGGCAGGGCAAGCACGTCCTCGAGACGCGCTCGATCGGTTACACGCCTTCGTTGACCGCCCTGTGGGCCATCCGCCAGCGCCACGCGCACGAAGGCGGCGCGCCGCTGCGGTTGCTGGCCATGGGCGACCCTTCCGGTCCCGTGGGTCCCCTGCCCGAGGCCGGCGAAGAAGTACGCGCCATCACCCGCCTGTATCCCGCCGGCCAGACCATGGTGCTCACCGGCCCCGAGGCCCGGCAGGATCTGTTCCGCCGGTACGCGCCCCGCGCCGCCGTGATCCATATCGCCACGCACGCCGATCTGAACCCCGCGAACCCCATGTACTCGATGCTGCACTTAAGCCCCGGTAAGGACGCCGCCGACCCAGGTCCCCTGGCGGCCGGCGAAATCCTGCGAATTCCACTACGCGCCGACCTGGCGGTGCTCTCGGCCTGCGAAACGGGGCGGGGCAAGTCCAAGCCGGGCGAGCAATTGCAGGGCATGGGCTGGGCTTTGACCGGCGCGGGCGCGGCCGCTTCGGTGATCAGCCAGTGGAAGGTGGACTCAGCCGCCACCGCCCGCCTGATGGTGGCGTTCCACCAGAGCCTGCTGCGGCCCCTCCCACCCGCCGAAGCCCTGCGCGCGGCGGCGCTCAACGTGATGAACTCGGCGGGGCGTCGCAACCCGTTTTATTGGGCGGCCTTCGTGGTGCTGGGCGACGGCTTCCGTTAAGCCCCGCTCCGGCCCCTTTCTCCACGCCTCGCGAGCTTTCCCGCATGGCGGCGCCCGGCAGGCTCCCGGCGAGTTTCCCTCGCCACCGGCAAGTGGCAGGTCGGCCGCCGGGTGCTGTCCTGCGGCGCGCCCCTCCTCCCACCCACGCTCTGTCCGAATGTGGGCACGCGAATCCCACATTCGCGCGGGCGGACAATCGGATGCCGCCTTATCCGTTTGTCTCGAATGGTCGCTGGCGTGCAGCCGACCGCCCTCCAGGAGGCCGAATCTTGAACCTGTGCAATTTTCCGGGAAGTACGCTGATCCAATTGGCGCTCCTGGCAGGGCCGGTGTGGGGGCAATCGCTGACTCTGGACCGCCTGGATCTCCACAGCGTCAAAGCCGAGCCGGTTACCTATCGGGGGAGAGCGGCGGTGCGCATCGCAGACGCGGATCTAAACGGTGCGGATGACGTCAGCCGCATCGCCATCGTCCGCGGGACTCTGTTTGAGGATGGCACGATCGAGGTTGCCTTGACCGGCGATACGGCTCCCGGGGCGCCGGAGACCCTGCGCGGATTTGTGGGCGTCGCGTTCCGCGTGGCGGGAGCTGGAGCGCAGTACGAATGCATTTACCTTCGCCCCAAGAATGGCCGCGCCGTCGATCAACTGCAACGCAACCACTCCACGCAATACATTTCGGTTCCCGGATTCCCCTGGCAGAAGTTGCGCAACAAACATCCCGGACAATACGAATCGTACGTGGACCTGGCTCCGGGGGAATGGACGCAGGTGAGGATTCAAGTTTCGGGAGCCAGGGCGCGGTTGTACGTGGGCGGAGCCCCCGAACCCGTGTTAGTGGTGAACGATCTGAAGCAGAAACCCGTGGAAGGCGCCGTCGCGCTGTGGGTGGGACCTGGGACGATCGCCCATTTTTCCGATTTGAAGGTCAGCCCGCAAGCGCGCTAAGGCCCCGCCCTACTGCTCGATGCCCAGGGAAGCCGCCACCCGCACCAGGGTGGAAACCAGGCGCTGGACGTGTTTCTCGGTGTGCGCGGCGGTGCAGGAAATGCGCAGCAGATTCTGCGCGGCCGCGGGACGAAGCACCGGGTTGATGTAGATGCCTTCTTCGAGCAGCGCCTTGCACAAACGGCAGAGGTCGATCTCTTCCTCGATCACCACCGGGACGATGGCGGTTTCGCCGGGCAGCACGTGGAAGCCGCGCGCGCGCAACTCCTCGCGCAGCAGTTGGGCCACGTTGAGCACGCGCAGGCGGCGTTCCGGCTCGGCGCGCATGATTTCCAGGGCCGCCGCCACCGCGGCCACCGAAGCGGCGGGCAGGCTGGCCGAGAAAACAAACGGGCGGGCGGTGTGCTTCAGGTAGTCCACCACGGCGCGGTCCGCGGCGATGAACCCGCCCACCGAGGCCAGCGACTTGGAGAAGGTGCCCATCACGATATCCACATCGTCCAGCACACCCAGGTGTTCGGCGGCGCCGGCGCCGGTGGGTCCCAGGACGCCGATGCCATGGGCTTCATCCACATACACGCGGGCGCCATAGGGCTTGGCCAGCTTGAGGATGCCGCGCAGGTCGGCGATATCGCCTTCCATGCTGAAAACACCTTCGGAGACGATCAGGATTTTGTCCTCGGGCGGGGTATTTTCCAGGCAGCGCTCGAAGTGCTCCAGGTCGTTATGGCGGAATCGCATGGTGCGGGCGGGGGACCGTAGCGCGCCTTCCACCAGGCTGGCGTGGAGATTGTGATCGCAAATCATCACGTCGCCCTTCTCGGTAAGGGCCGAGAGGGTGGCGTAGTTGGCCTGAAAGCCGGTGCCGAAAATAATGGCGGCTTCTTTGTGTACGAAGGCGGCCAGATCGCTTTCGAGCTTAACGTGAATATCGAGGGTGCCGTTCAACAGCCGGGAACCGCTGCAACCGCTGCCATATTTCTTGACTGCGTAAGCGGCGGCCTCCTTGACCCTGGGATGGGTGATGAGGTCCAGGTAATCGTTGGACCCGAACATCAATACCTTGCGTTTCCCCATGCGCACTTCGCCGGGCCCGCAGCCATCGCGATCGCCAAAGACTTCAAAGTACATATACAGCCCGGCGGATTGCAGATCACTCGGACGAGTGAAGTTGCGGCATTTTTCGAAAATGTCGTTGGTTCCGCGGGCCTTACCTTTGCCGGTGATGTCGCTAGTCGATACGCGCATTGGTCCTCAGTTCCATTCGTAGATTCGGTAGGTTTTATAGCGCTTGGCTCCCATCAGCTGGAGGGAGCGGTTCATCAGGATGTTGTCTTCCAGTATCCAGGACATCTCAGTTTCGCCGTATCCTAACTGTCGGGCGTTGCGGACCAGGGTCGCGTAAAACGCCGCCGCCACGCCGGAAGTGCGGTATTCCTCGACCACGCCCAATGCGAGAACCCGCACACTTCTGATCAAACGTTGATAATACAGGATTTTGAGCAAACCCGTAGGAAGTAATTTGCCCCCCGCCGGTTTCAGCGCCTGGTTGATGTCGGGCAATGCCAGCGCGAAACCCACCACCTTGCCCTTCACCTCGCCGATCAGCACCAGGCTGGGCTTCAGAATCTGCTTCATCTCCTTCCCCATCAGGAAGAACTCTTCGCGGGACATGGGGATGAAGCCCCAGTTGCGCTCCCAGGCCTTGTTGTAAACCTCCCAGACTTTTTCCACTTCGGCCTGGAAGTTCTTCATATCGATGGGGCGGACGGCCACCCCGTTGGTGGCCAGCGCGCGGCCCGCGACGCGCTCGATCTTAGCGATGTCGATGGTGTCGGCATGGCTCAGATAGGCCAGCAGATCCTTCACCTTGCGCAGGCCGGCCTGTTCCATCAGGGAGGGGTAATAGCGGTGATTGTAGGTCATCATCACCATGGGGCTGGAATCGAAGCCCTCCACTAGCGTGCCGCATTCGTAGTTGGTGGAAGGGTTCACCGGGCCGCGCAGGAAGGCGGCTCCGCGGCCGGAGACCCACTCGCGGGCGGCGGACAGCAGGGCCTTGGCCACGGCCGCATCGTTGACGCTCTCGTAGAAGCCGAAAAACCCAGCGGATTCGCCGTGCGTCCGATTGTGGGCCTTATCCACGATGGCGGCCACCCGCCCCACCACCCGGCCGTCCTGACGCGCCAGAAAAAGCTCGGTTTCGGCATCCCGGTAGAACGGGTGCTTGGCCTTGTCGAGCAGTTCCTTGACCGCGATCCGCAGGGGTGGAACCCAATAGGGGTCGCCGCGGTAGAGGCCGTAGGGCAATTCTACGAATTCGTGAAGAGCCTTTTTATCCTGAACGGCAGCGATTTGAATTCCCGCCAAATGTCACACTCCCTTGGAAAGTCTCCGGTACAGAACGGGGGCAAACCGGATCAGTAGAAACGCTAACACTGCTCCAGCCAGCAAGTCGACCGTATAGTGGTATCGAAGATAAACTGTAGCAAAAATGATGCAAAGAGTGTAGGCAAAATAAGCCCGGAATAGCCGATTTGAGATCAGGCGGCTACCCCACCACGCCAGGATGGTGAGCTCCGTATGGCCGCTCGGGAAGCAATCGTATTGGGCCGATTCCAGACGGTCGAGCGTGCCCTGCATGCTTTGGAAGAGCCAAAGTCCTTTTAGCGGCGCATGTTGTAGATGGCGCAGCAGAAAGCGCGGGCCGCGGGCAGGGACCGCCAGGTAACCGGCGTAGGAGGCCAGAAAGCCGAGGGCGATCAAAAACGCAAGATATTGGAACTCCCCGTAACGTCCCTTTTTCCACAGCAGGAAGGGGATCAGCAGTACGGCCGGTACAAATAGGGTATAGACTACCTGCAAAAATTCTGTGACGGGCGGGCTTTGCACGCGCTCCAGCCAGACCGTGGGATTGGAATGCCAGAAACTGTAGTCCAATCCCGCCAGCCATTGGTCGAGATCGGTGCGGCGCACCGCCGGTACCAGCAGCGACATTTCTTTGTAACAGGAGGCTACGTAGGGTAGGGGGTACCAGTTCCGGAAAAGCCAGGAGGTGGGATTGGGGATTTTCACCTCCGCAATGACCACCGCCAGCGCCAGGAAATGGGCGGCCAGCAGCCATCCCGGTGCGGGCAGGCGGTTCCAGGCATCCAGAATGAGCACCACGGCGAAGGCGGTGTAGCCGAAGGTCAACTTATCCACCGCCCAGAAGCCGGCGGGGGACGATTTCAATAGCGGATCCAACCGGCCTCCTTATACCAGGCGAGAGTAAGGGCCAGGCCAGTTTCGAGCGCGGTGGAAGCCTCAAAACCGAGTTCGCGGGCGGCGCGGCGGGTGTCGCAGGTCCAGGCCGCGCAGCGGGCTTCGGCGACCTTATCGCGCGACAGAATTCCGGGCCGCCGGGTGAAACGGGACCACCGCTCGGCGCACCAGGCGGCGGCGTAGGCGAGGGCGGGCGGAATGCGCACCACCCGCGGACGGCGGCCCATGATGCGCCCCGCCACGGCCGCCAGTTCGCTCCACGAAACCAGTTTCGGATGGGCCAGGAAATAGGCCCGGCCTTCGGCTTGCGGGGCCTCCGCGGCGGCGATCAGGCCCTCGGCCAGGTCTTCCACGTAGATGGCGCTAAACCAGCGCTCCGGCCCTGAAATCTCCAGCACCACCCCGGCCGCAATCGATTTGAAGATCTGAAAGACATCTGTATCGCCCGGCCCATAAACCACCGGCGGGCGCACGATCACGGCATCCGGACGCCAGTGGGCGGCCCTGAGTTCGGCTTCCAGCTTGGATTTTCCGTAGTCGGAGACGGGGTGCGGCGTGGCGTCTTCTTCGAGCGGCGCGCCTTCCGCGCTGGGACCCATGGCCGCCAGCGAACTCACGTGCACAAAGCGGACCGCACGGCCGGCCAGCAGGCGGGCCAGCGTTTCAGTGGCGCGGGCATTCCCGGTGTAGTATTCGGAACGGCCGAGGGCCTTGGTGACGCCCGCCAGGTGAATCACCGTATCGACCCCCGCGAGCGCCGCCTCGATTCCCTGCCCCGTGGACCAATCGGCGGGCGCCGTTTCCACCCCCGCCGGGAGATCCGCAGTCCGCGAGGTTTTGCCGCGCGGCGCGCCGGCCGGCTGGGCGCGCGTGAGGCAGCGCACCCGAACCCCCCGCCGGCACAACTTCCGCAGCAGGTGGCCGCCGATAAAACCGGTGCCTCCGGTCACCAGTACCATCTATTGGGCGGTGCTTCGAAAAGCGACTTCGCCGAAGTAGCTTTCCGCGGTGGCCCCGGTGTGCTGGGAGTTGATCTGGATGCGCAGGCCTTTCACATGCGGTGCGGGCTTGCCATACGCACGCTGGTAATCGGCCGCCACGTTCTGGCTTTCCGAAACCCACTGGTTGAGCATCGAGGATCCCGATTCGCAGACCACCGCGAAGACGTGCACCAGGGGAATGAAGCTGGTGGCTTGGGCGGCGCCCTTGGGAGCGCTGGAATCCCAGATGTAGCTGACCACCCGGCGGTCGGCGAAGGCTACCAGCACCTGGGCCGCCTGGTCGTCGGTGGAAGAGCGCCGGAAATCCCCGTCCGGCGGAAGTTGCGCCACTTTCCAGCGCCACGTCAGTACGGGCATCTGGGTAAGATCCACATCCACGCTGCGCTCCAGGGAGAACGACGCCTTGACGCTTTTCAAATGGACGCAGCAGCCATCCACCGGGCGGCACACGGAAACCTCCGGCCTCCCATGATTCACTTCGATCTTCCAATCGCCGGGGAACCGTCCAGCATTCCAGCTTGCGGTATCCAAAACGACGAGCGCCAAGGGAGAAGTGCGGGCCTGAAAAAAGGACACAAGAATAGTGCTGACAACCAGTAGCTTCTTCAATTCACCTCGCTGGTAATACCGGGCAACCACTACTATCGCATGATTAGATGGGGTCTTGCCACAGGCGAAGGGCGGGGCGGACACTTACACCCGCAACCTGCGGCGCGGCGCCAGCCCATCAGGCAGCAGGGGTCCGGACGGCCGGCGAGCGCTGACGCCGGCCGCGGGCGGGGGGGCGATCCCCGGGGCCGAGGCGTTTGAGAATCCACCGGAAAACACTTCCTGAACCTCCGCGTCCGGGACACTCGTTGGCGGAAGCGAGCGTCCTGCGCGAAATTGAATCACAACCCTGGCGGGCGGCATCTGCGGCTTGCTTTCCGTAAAATACCGCGGCCCACTGACGTACCCGCGGCGCGCGGCGCGGCTATCGCAATTTCTCCTCGACCTCGCGCAGTTCGCGGCCGCACTGGGGCAAATCGGGCGCCAGGCGGCAGGCGTCCTGGAGGTGTTCGAGAGCCTCGGGGAGCAGGCCCAGGCGCATTTCGGCGACGCCCTCTTCGGCCAGGGCGGTGGAATCGCGAGGCGCCGCAGCCAGGGCCTTTTGGAAATACGCGCGGGCCTTGGCGTAATCCTCCCGGCCCATCCACCAGGCGCCCAGGGCCTCGGCCGCGGGCACATATTCGGGATCCATGCGCAAGAGGTTCTCCCACTCGCGGAGCGCGCTGGCGGACTGGCCCGCGCGCAAACAGGCGTCGGCCAGGTAGTATCGGGCCAGCGAGTTGCGCGAATCGCCCGCCAGCAGCCGCCGGAAGCCCGTCACGGCCTCCTGGTGGCGGCCGGCATACATGGCGGCCAGGGCCTTTTCGAACAGGTTGTACTCGGGCAGTTTGTCCTTGGGATCGGCGCCGGAGGACCCGCCTCCGGCTCGGCTTCCTCCGAGGTAGCCGAGCGATTCGAGCGCGCGCCGCCGCTGGGCGGAAATGGCGGGGGTTGCCCCGGCAGGCCGGACGGTATAACGGGTCATAATTTCGGCCAGCCGGGCGCGCAGTTTCGCATCCATGGCCGGGTTTTCCGCTGCCAGATTGCGGCGCTGGTCGAAATCGCGCGATAGATCATAAAGTTCCGGCCGGGGTGCGTCGATGTATTGGTAGGCGCCGGCGCGAATGGTCCGCAGCGGCGCCCAATGAAAGGCATCCCGTGGATAGACGCTTTCGCTCACCACCGCGCGCCCGTCATCCTGCCCGGATGGCGCCGCGGCCAGCAGGCTGGCCCCCGAAAATTCGGGCGGCGCCGCGAGTTTGAGGAAATCCAGGATGGAAGGAGCCACGTCGATCAGGCCGGCCGGTTGCCCCGCGCGTTGGGGATATCCAGGGGTTCCTGCGGGCCAGTGAAAGATCAGCGGCGTGTGCAGGGTGCTCTGGTACACAAAATAACCGTGGCTGGTTTCGCCGTGGTCGCCCAGGCTTTCGCCGTGATCGGAGAGCAGCACGACCAGCGAACGGTCCCACCATCCGCCCGCCACCAGCGCCTGTTGCAACTGGCCCAGAAGGCGGTCGACATATTCGATTTCGGCATCATAACCAGCGGCCTCGGGCAGTCCGCCGTTCGAAGCAGCGTGGCTATACGGAGCGTGCAGATCGAAGAAATGCAGGAAGGCGAAGACCGGCTGGCCGTGGTTCTGGCCGAGCCATTGACGCGCCGCGCGGACCACCAGGGCCCCATCGCGCCGCACGCCCACGGCGAGGGGGTTATGGGGGCCTTCGGAATATACGCTGAAAGGGCTGTCGTAGAAGTCGAAGCCCTGGTCGAGGCCCAGATGGCGGTCGAGGAGGGCGCTGCCCACGAAAGCGGCCGTGCGGTATCCGTGGCTCTTGAGAATCCCGGCCAGGGTGACCAGGCCGCCGGGGACGCGTCCATCGTTCTCCTCGACGTGATTGGCAAACGGGTAAGTGGACGTGAACAACGCCGTGTGAGAGGGCAGGGTGAGCGGGACCTGGCAGGCGATGGCGTCGAAAACCGTGCCCTGCCGCGCGAAGGAATCGATGTTGGGGGTAGAAATGCGGCGGTAGCCGTAGACGCCCAGATGATCGGCGCGCAAGGTGTCGATCGAGATCAGGATGACAGGGGTCTGGGCGCCGGCGGAGACCGCGGCGAGCCACAAACCAGCGCTCCACCGCGCTAGGGGCCTCACTTCCTCATGGTACCGCGGGAGCCGGTGTGATCAATACTTGGGCGGCCCGATGGGCCGCGTCGTTGCCGCCAAATGCGGGAACGGCGCCGTGTACTGAATTGGAGGACTCAGCGAGGCTGCGCGCAGCGGTACATGTAGAAACCCAGGGCCACCACCAGGCAAGCTCCGAGACCCACATAGGAAAACGGCTCGTTGGCTTGCATCATTTGCTGGCCCCGCCCAAGTTGTTCCAGCAGACTTTCGCGTAACGGCGGCGAAATCACGAGGAAGCCCCCACCCATCCCGACCAGGCCGCACATGGTCATCAACCGCATCTTGCCTCCCGAAGACAAATTGTAGCCCCACATCGCTCCGGGTGGAAGCAGGCAATTCACTTAGAACGTTAGTATTAACTGCCACTAACCTCTACTAACCATTGACGTTTACTTACCGTGTGGGGTAGTACCGGTTGGTCTGCGGGGCCTTCGCGGACTTGGCCCGGTTGCCGCGCAGGGAGCGCCGGCCGGTGCGGTTAGGCTGCCCGGGCGCGGCTGGGGTCTCGATTTTACTCATAGCGCAGCGCCACCTGTGGGTCCAGGCGGGCAGCACGGCGCGCGGGGAGCCAGCCGGCGGCCAGGGCCACCGCGGCCAGCAGCAGGGCCACGGCGCCCGCCGTCGGGGCGTCGGTGGGGCGCACTTCGAAGAGGAAGGAAGCCAGCACACGGGTCACCGCGAGCGCTCCCAGGGAGCCGGCTGCCAAGCCGATGGCTATCAGCATGGCGGCCCGCCGCAGAACCATGCGAGTAACGTCTCCGGCGCCCGCGCCCAGCGCCATGCGGATGCCGATTTCGCGGGTGCGCTGCTCCACCGAATAGGCCAGCACGGCGTAAATGCCGAAGGCCGCGAGCGCCAGCGCCAGAATCGAGAAGGCCCCCAGAAGGCGGGTCTGAAAGAGCGGCTCGGCGGTGGTCTCGGCAACCAGGGTCTGCATGGGGGCCAGCGACTGCGCGGGTATCCGCGGGTCCACGTCGCGCAGCACACGGCGCACCGCGGGGGCCAGGTCCGACGGGTTTCCGGGTGTGCGCAGCACAAACGTCATATGGTCGAGAAAACCCATCAGGCGCACCTGCGAGTACGGCTGGTAAATAGCGGCAACCGCGGCCCTGGTGAGGTTCTGCTGGCGGATATCGTCCACCACGCCCACCACCGTGAGCCAGTCGCCGGGCTGCGGATCGTCTTCCATGGACAGCCGTTGGCCAATGGGATCCTCGTCCGGCCACAGGGTGCGGGCGACTTTCCGGCTGATGACGATCACGCCCGGTGCTGCGGCATCGTCTGCCTGGCTGAAATCGCGCCCTGCGATGAGGCGGATTCCCATGGCGCGGAAATAGCCGGGGCTGACGACGGGTTTGGCGGTGATAAAGCCGCGCGGGCGGCGGCGGCCGCGGTCCATCTGGAAATCCCCCATCGCCAGAAAGTCGCCCAGCGGCCGCGAGTTCACAGCCGCGGCCACCGAAACTCCCCCAACGTTGGACAACCCCACCAACATGCGTTGGTGGAATTCCCGCAGGCTGAGGGCGGTGCGGTAGGTGGAAGGCGGCAAATCGACCGTCACGGTGAGCAGGTGATCGGCATGAAAGCCGGGATATACCGAACGGATGCGCAGGAAGCTCTTGAGCAGCAATCCAGCGCCGGTGAGCAGGACGAGGGCGAGGGCCATTTCGGCAACCACCAGGGCGTTGCGCAGCCCTTCGTGACGGCCGGTGGATGCGCGGGCCGCGCCCAGGATGGCGTGCATTTCCCGCCGCGTGGATTGAAGCGCCGGGACGAGACCAAAGGCGATGCCGGTGAGCAGAGCGATGCCCAGAGTGAACGCATAGGCCGCCCAATCCAGGTGGATTTCACCGCTGCGCGGAATCCGGCCCAAAGGAGCCAGCGCCAGTAATGCTGGGACAATCCAGGCAGCCAGTAACATTCCCAGCACGCCGCCGGCGAGCGAAAGCGTCAGGCTCTCGGTCAGCAACTGGCGCAGGAGGCGTCCGCGGCCGGCGCCCAGGGCCGCCCGCACCACCATTTCCTGGCGGCGCGAAGCCGCCCGCATGAGCAGCAGGTTGGCTACATTGGCGCACGCGATCAACAGCACGAAACCCACGGCGCCCGAAAACACCAGCAAGGAAAGGCGCGATTCGCCGACCAGCATCTCCTTGAGCGGAATGATTTCGGTCTCGAAATTGGCAGGCTTTTCGCCACCGCCCAGGTAGAGTGGGTCGAGGATAGCCTCAAATTCCGCCTGGGCGCGCTGCGGCGTGCCCCCCGGTTTCAGCCGCCCGATGACCTCGAGCGTCGAGGAATTATGCGCATCGATACGGACGGCGCGGGGAGTCCAAAGGTCGGCCGCCGGCGGAAAGGCGAAACCCGGAGGCATGACGCCGACGATGGTGTGGGCAATGCCGTCCAGGGTGACGGGCTTTCCGACCACGCCGCGGTCGGCGCCGAAACGGGCGCGCCAGAGTTGGTCGCTGAGGAGCACCAGGTGGTCGTGGCCGGGCAGCTCGTCGCCGCTCTGGAAGCCGCGGCCGAGCGCCGGATGGACGCGCAGCACGTCCAGGAATTCGGGAGTGACTGCGGAGCGGCCCACGCGGACCGGTTCGCTCGCGCCGGCCAGGGCCGCCGGTTGCGCGGTATCGAAGACGGCCACGGGATCGAAAGATTGAACCTGCGGGCGGAATTCCAGGTAGAGGCGATCGGCGATACCGGGCCCGTGGCCGAGCGCGTGGCGCAGCGGGCCGAACGGACCATTCTTGGGCGCCGAACTGAGGAAGTAGAGGCGGTCCGGCTGCGGAAAGGGCAGAGGCCGCAGGAGGACGCCGTGGACGATCGTGAAAACGGCCGTATCGGCGCCGATGCCGAGGCCGAGAGCCAGCACGGCAGCAGCGGTGAAGCCGGGGTTGCGAGCCATCATACGCGCGGCCAGACGGATATCCCGGAGCAGATTGGGCAGGGTCGGCATGGAAAGCGTTGCGGCACGCCGCGCGCCATCAAGGGCGCTTTTGTTCTCAAGGCGGGCCGTCGAACCGAAAACCACCCGATGGCCGCCGCTGGGACCGCCTGTCCGCTAGCGGACGGCCGGCCGCTCTCGCTCCCGATAGCCCTGCTGCGCATCCGCCGCCAGGCGGCGAGTTGTCCGCCGCTTTCCGGACCAACCCGACCGCCCGTTGCGTGGCTCCTGATCGGCCCGCGAATGACGTGCCGGCCGGCGCCCCGGCGCGCCGCCGGATCGGAAACCGGTCGCAGAATCGCGCCGCCGGCCACCGGCCAAGCCAAAGCCTGGCCCGCCAGATTACAATCGGGATATGACCAGGCGTGAATTACTGGCCGCGGGCGCGGCCTGCGCGACCACTCTATGGGCCAAGAGCCGAATCGACAAATCCAATATCAGCGCCATCACCGACGAGATCGGCGAATCCACCGACGAGTCCATGGCCTTCGCCCACGAGTACGGGTTGCAGTGGGTGGAGATCCGTGACCGCAAAAATCCCGGCAACCGCAAGGAGTACTTTACCCTGACGGAGCCGGAAATCAAGGCCGACGCTTTGCGTTTCAAAACCGAAGGGCTGAAGGTATCCTTCGTCAACACCAGCCTGATGAAATTCGCCTGGCCGGGGATGGAACCGGCCCGCAGGCGGCAGGAAGACGCGGCCGCGCGCGAAAAGCGCCTGGCTGCCGAGCAAGCCCGCTTCGACCGGCGCGCCGAGGATCTGCAGAAGGCGATCCGCTGCGCGCAGATCATGGGGTGCGACCGCCTGCGCGTGTTTACCGGCACACGCGTCGCCGAGCCCCAGACGGTGTACCAGCGGATCGCCGACACCATCGGCGAGATGTCCAAAACGGCCGAGCGGGAAAAGGTCTACCTGCTGATCGAAAACGAGGGATCGCAGAACGTCGCCCTTTCCGCGGAGCTGGCCGACATCCTGAAGCTCATTCCCACCCGGTGGGTGGGAATGAACTGGGACCCCCACAACGCCTATGGCAAGGAGACCAGCTATCCGGATGGCTACGACGCGCTGCCCAAGAAGCGCATCCTCAACATTCAGGTCAAGGCCAAGGGCGTGATGCCGTCGAGTCCCGAAAAGGAGGACTGGAAGGCCATCATGACGGCCCTCGAAAAGGACGATTACAAGTATCGGATCGGTCTGGAGACGCACATCTTCGACAAGACCCTGGTCCAGTGCGCGCACACGTCGATGGATGAGATTTATCGCATCGTGGGTGAGATCTGAAAAATGCCAAAAAAGGTTTCGGCCGGAATCAATTACCGATTCTGGGCCGGGAAAGACTTCCGGTTCTGGAAGGGGAAAGACTACCGGTTTTGGAAAGGGCATGAGGGTTTTCTAGCCGCCTTCGCCATCGGGATCGCCGTGATCGCGGTGGCTGTGGGAGCAGTCGTCTTCATGCAGCGCGGAGCGCGCGTGGGACTGCTCGGCAAGGTATTGAAGGTGCGGACCGCGCCGCTCGACGAGAAAAGTTCCCTGGTGGTGCTGGATTTCCGGTTCACCAACCCCAGCAGCTATCCGTTCCAGGTGCGCACGGTGTCGGTGATCCTCGAAGACAAGGACGGCAAGCAGTACGAAGGCGATCCGGTTTCCGAAGTGGACGCCAAACGCGTGTTTGAGAACGTGCCGCTGCTGGGGCCGAAGTTCAACGACACGCTTCTGATGGGGGACAAGATCGCGTCCCAGGTTTCGGAAGATCGCATGATCGCGGCGCATTTCGCGGCGCCCGAGGCGAGGCTCACCAATCGCAAGCGCTTCGTCATCCGGATTGAGGAGGTCGATGGCCAGGTTACCGAGATTTCGGAGACCTAGGAGATCGCGGAAATCAACCACTGGCGGGCTCCGGTGGGGCAGGCATTCAGCCTGCCGAGGCCTTTTTCAGCAACCTGCCGGCGGCGTGCCCCGCAACATCCGGGCCTGCTGGGCCTTGTTGGCAGCCCTGGCGGGTTTCCCGGCCGCTTTGCAGGCGCTGACGGTGCCCACCGGAACGGACCTGCAGATTCCCCTGAAGACCAAGGTCTCCACCAAGACTTCGCACGCCAGGGATGCGGTGGAAGCCGTGGTGATCGCCCCGGTGATGGCGGACGGGCAATTCGCCCTGCCAGCCGGCGCGGCGGTGTACGGCACTGTGGAGCAGGCCACGCCGCAGACCAAACCGGACGAGCGCGCGGTACTGGTATTGACCTTCAGCACGATCGAATTCGGAGGCGTGCGGCAAGCGCTCCGGGCGCGCGTGGCGGTGGTGGACAACGCGCGCGAGAAAGTCGACGACCAGGGCCGGATTCAGGGCATTCTGGCCTCCGACACGATTACCGGCAAGCTGGACGACGAGATCGGCAAGGTGACGGAGAAGTATTCCGGGCTGGGCGGCTTTCTGAACCAGGTGAAGGGCGCGGTATTGAGCCAGGCCGACGGGGACATCACCTACGATGCGGGCGTGGAGATGACCCTGCGGCTGACCGCGCCGGTGGTCTTGAAGAGCGCCGGTGGCGCGGGTCCGGCGGCCCATCTGCGCCCCATGCCGAACGAAGCCGCGCTGGCGGCGCTGGTGGCGGGCGAGCCGTTCCAGACCGTGGCGCAGAAGCCGCCCAAGCCCTCGGATCTGACCAACCTGATGCTGATCGCCGGCGAGGCATCTATCCGGCAGGCGTTTCAGGCTGCCGGATGGACGGCGGCTCAGAGCCTCTCGCCGCTCTCCAAATTCGAAACCTTGAAGGCGCTGGCGGAAGACCGCGGCTACAGCGAGGCGCCGGTTTCCGTCCTGCTGCTGGATGGCAAGCCCCCCGACATGGTCTTTGAAAAGCTGAACGACACCTTTGCCCGCCGCCACCACCTGCGCATCTGGCGCCGCCCCGGAACGTTGATGGGCCTGCCGGTGTGGGCAGTGGCGGCCACGCACGACATCGGGGTCACTTTTTCCCGGGAAAACCGCACTTTTATCCACCGGGTAGACCCGCAGATCGACGCCGAACGGGCCAAGGTGGTAACCGACCTGTTGTTTACCGGTAGGGTGCAATCGGTGGAGTTGGTAGACCGCCCGGCGGCGCCGGTAAAAACCCAGAACGCCACCGGCGACAACCTGGAAACCGACGGGCGCCTGGCGGTGCTGGTCTTGCAGTAGCCGGACAGGCCTTATTGCGGGCGGGTGCGGAAAGCAGGTTGGTCCGGGCCAACTTCAGCCCGCCGCGGGACCTGCAGCGCCTGGTCAGGAAGCGCCTGGCCCGCGCGTCTCCATGCAAAGCGCTACTGGCCGGCTTTATCCAGCGCGAAGGCGATCACGCTGTCTCCGGTCACCGGGTTATTGAAGAACCCTCCGCCGGTGGCCGTGATCACCACGTATTGCCTTCCATCGCGCCCCTGATAGGTGCTGGGAGTAGCTTCCGCCGCGCCCGGCAGCTTCATCGTCCAAAGCTCCTTCCCCGTCCCGGCGTCGAACGCCCGGAAGCGCGCGTCATCGGTGGCGGCCACGAAGACCAGCCCTCCCGCGGTAGCGATCGTTCCGCCATTCCCCGGGCGCCCCGTATTCCGCTTCCCTTCCGGCAAGCTATCCGTGACTCCCAGGGTGCTTCTCCAGGCGATCTCACCGGTGTTCACGTTGACTGCAACCAGTTCGCCCCAGGGCGGCTGCTGGCACGGCAACTGCTGCGTCGTGGGTCCCTTGATGCTCAACCGCCCGCCACCCGGCACCCCTTCGTACGGGCCATCGGGATCGACCCGGTTACCCTGCCCGTTGGCCATGGCCGGGCCGCTCTTCGGGTCGTGGTCGCGCAGCCCCGATAGTTGGCCCAACTGGTTGACGTTGGCGAAGAGATATCCAAGCCGCGGATCGAACGAGGTCCCAAACCAATTCACGCCGCCGTGATTGCCGGGGAACTGCACGCGCAGATGGTTGTAGCTGGGCGGAAGGAATGGCCCGCCCGTCTCCACGCCTTCCAGCAGCTTCCTGCATGCGGCTTCCAACTCGGGCGTGACGGTGGCGATGTCCGCCATGCCGAACGTCATTCGCACCAGTGGAGGCGGCTTCAGCGGAAACGGCTGCGTCCTGGCGGTGCGCTCGAGCGGGACCTCGCTTTGCGGCACGGGCCGTTCTTCGACGCCGTAGATCGGTTTGCCCGTCACCCGATCCAGCAGGAACACCATCCCGATCTTATCCATGGCGACCACGGCGGGAATCGTCTTGCCGCCCTTCCTGACATCAATCAATGCGGGCGCGCCGGTCATATCGGCGTCCCAGATGTCATGGTGCACCACCTGGAAGTGCCACAAATACTTCCCGGTGTTGGCATCAGCCGCGACCAGGCTGGTGCTGAAAAGATTGTCGCCGGCGCGATCGCCGCCGTACTGATCGACGGAGGGCGCTCCAAAGGGCATGTACACGATTCCCCGCTTCTCGTCCACGGTCAGGAAACCCCAGACATTCACGCCCGATCGGTTTTTCCAGCTATCGCCCGCCCAGGTGTCGTTGTACTTCTCGCCCTTCTGGGGGATCGAGTGGAACGTCCATACCAGCTTGCCCGTGCGCATGTCCCAGGCGCGGATATCTCCCGCGGGACCGTGCGGCGGGTTTTCCTGCGTGGTGCCGCCCGTGATTACCAGGTTTTTGTAAACGATCGGCGGAGACGAGAGGCCGTTGCGGCCGGGCAGGCCGTGCATAATCGCATCGGTATTCAGATTTACGACCCCGTTATCGCCAAAATCGGGATTCGGTTTTCCGGTCTTTGCATCGACGGAATAGAGCTTCCCGTCGCTCGAGCCGAAAACGATCTGCGCGGGCGTCTTCCCATCGCCCGCCCAGAACTCCAGACCGCGCGTGGAAGGGTTACCCGAACGGAGCGGAAACGACCAGAGTTCATTCCCCGTCACCGGATCCAGCGCCACCACTCGCGAATAGGGGGTCGCCAGATACAGGATGCCGTTCCTCACCAGCGGCGTGTCTTCGCTGGGGCGGAACCCGGAGCCGAAACGTCCGCCGCGCCCTCCCGCGCGTCCGCCGGCTTGCGGAGTCCCGGGCGTGTCTCCCACCGCGCCACCGGGACCGCGTCCTTCCATCGTGGGAAAGCCGCCCCCTCCGCCGGTGAAGTTGGGCGGCCGCATGTGATAGATCCACGCAATCTTCAGACGGGCGACATTTTCGGGGGTCAACTCCGTCAAAGGCGAGAAACGTTCTCCGCCGGGATCGTGGCCGTAGGTAGGCCACTCCTTCGCGGCGGGAAGCGGCGGTCCCGGATTAAAAGGCGCGGCGGGGTTGCCATCCGGCCGCGCTCCTTTGGGCACTCCCGCGCCGCCCGCCTCCTCCGCAGGCGGCGAAGCCGGAGCCAAGGCCCCCTCGCCACCGCCGGCGTTCGCGCTCCCGGCGCCGAAGTTCTTGGTGAGGTAATTGAGAATCGCGCTGAACTCGGCGTCGCTGCCCTCCGCGCCGATATCGACCATTTTGGAAAGGGTCTCCTTCCAGCCTGCTTGTCCCTGCCGCAGCGAGATTGCCTGGTCCAGCGTATGACACTTCCCGCAAATGCGCGTGGTCTCCGCCTTTCCCGGGCCGTCCGGAAGATCGGCAGCTTCGGCGAAGCAGGCGCCGGCCAGCAAGGCGGCCGAAAGACACACCGCGTCGGAAAATGCGCGGGTTGGTTGGTGCATCACTTTCTGAATCCACATGGGCCCTCGAATGCGATAATTTTACACCTCCAGGGGCCCCGGCCGGGTGGCGTTCCCTTCGGGAGTCTTCACTCCTGTTTCAGGTATTTCTTTGGAATGCGGAGGGCCATCGTTCCGGCGACGGTGACGACATCGTACTTCCCCACTGCGCCGATGAGCTGGTGCGCCGCCCAGGGCTCCAGTTGGTAGTCGCCGGTCAGCCAGCGGATCATGTCGGTCGTCGCCATCTGCAGGCCACGGTCGAGAGAACTCGAAAATTCGGGCTGCGACCCCAAGCTGATTACATAGTCGGCGGTCTCGACGCGCGGGCCGTTGACGCGGGCATTCTTCCTGATTTCCACGGAGAACTCAACGTCCATAGATGTCTCCACGCCGGTGCCGGTCGGCTCGCCATCCGCCATGATCGCGTGGCCATCTCCCATGAACAGCAAGGCCCCCTTATGGTAGACCGGCAGGATGACGGTGGCGCCTTCGGCAATCTCGTTGTAGTCGAGATTCCCTCCGTAGCTGCCGGAAGGGCCGGAAGTCGGCGAGAAATCTCCCGGCGCCGCGACGCCGATACACCCCAGCATGGGGCGGGCGGGAAACGCCAGCTTGATCTTTCCGCTCACCGGCTCGCGCAGCCTGACCGTGTTCGTCTTCAGATCGATGTCCCATGGCAGGAGATTGTCGCGGCCCTTGCGAACGACATCGGCTTTATAGTGATTCGGGTACATGCTCTCGATGAACTCGGGCAGGACCGAAACCGGAGCAAGCCGATACGCGGTCGATCCCCAGTTCCGATTCAGCCGCACCTTGCGGAGATGCACCAGAATCGCGTCGCCGGGTTCGGCGTTGTCGATGTAAAACGGCCCGGTCAGTGGGTTGCCGCCCGTGGCCCGCGACTGGCCGCGATCGTCCATTCCACCCGAATCGAGGGTCTTCGTGGCCACGATATCACCCTGGTTAATCCGCAGAAAGACCGGATTCGTGTGGGAGAAAGTGTTGTAGTAGCGAACGGGAACGGCCGCGCGGGTTTCGGCGGTTGCTACACCGGCGGCGGCCACCAGGCAGACCGCGATCCAAAGGCGCATGGCCCATCATCACACGAAAGTAAGGGTAACGAACTCCTGGGGATGCATCCGCGTCCACAGGGGGTCACAACAAGCGGTCCAGGATCAACGTTCAAAGCGATTCAAGCGCTCGAAAATGGGATCGTTGGAGATCAGCCCGGTCACTGCGGAAAATGCGGCGGTGGCGGCTTGTAAGGCGTCGGGCGTTCGCAATCCGTGCCGGGCGCGGAGCAGCGCAGCGGTATCCGCGATTTCAAGGGTGGGGGCGATCCAGTCGAGGTTGGGATACATGGAGAGCAGGGCGTAGAATTTGTTCACGCGCAGTTGGTCCGAATCGCGGTACGCAGGGACCAGCAATTCTGTCATGGTTATGGTGGATGTAACAGCCCTTGCTCCCGGGCGCTCCAACCACGGAAAGATGATGTCGGTGACGTTGTAGAAAGGCGCGCAGCCGGCTCAATCCCAACTGTCGCGTTCCTTCTTCAGGTAGCCTCTGGGATAAAGTCCGTGTCCCATGCCGCCGGTCGCCGCGCTGAAGGACTCGGGCTTCCGCAAGATAATGACATCTTTGCCGCGAACCACCACAAGCAGTTTGTCGCCCGGCTTCATCCGCAAGGCTTTCCGCGCCTCCCGCGGGATTAC
>JASHSS010000810.1 GCA_030038565.1 Bryobacteraceae bacterium | reverse complement strand
GGTCCTCCGGTTCCCCATCAGGAGGTCTGGGTCGCCAAGATGTCCGGCACCCACCGGGAGCGCGTGGAAGACCGCGTTCCGCAGCCACGAATCTACAAGGTCTGGAACGTTCCGGAGCGGGGAAGCCCCGAGGAATCGTATCTGGACCTGGTGGCAGCCTGCCTGAGCACGGGCAAGGATTCGAGACTTTACAAGCGCTTGGTCTACGACGATCAGATCGCCACCAATGTGAACGCCTACTCGTACAACATGGAAATCGCCGGGCAGTTCACCATTACGGCAACCCTGAAGCCGGGACAGGATCTGGCGAAAGCCGAAAACGCCATCGATGAGGAACTGGCCCGATTTATCGAAAAGGGTCCCACCGCGGACGAACTCGAAAGGGTGAAGACGAGCTATCTCGCCAACTTCATCCGCGGGCTGGATCGCGTGGGCGGATTCGGCGGAAAGTCCGACATTCTGGCGGAGTGGCAGGTTTACCGGGGCGATCCCACGGCATATAAGGAAGATCTGCGGCTCACGCGGAACGCGACCCCCGCACAGGTTCAAACGGCCGCCCGGGAATGGCTGTCGGACGGGCAATTCGTGCTGGAAGTGGTTCCATTTCCCAAGTTCACCAACACCTCCACGGGAGTGGACCGGTCGAAACTTCCGGACGTCGCGGCGCCGCCCGAGGGCAAGCTGCCGAAACTCCAGAGGGCCACGCTTTCGAACGGCCTGAAAATCGTGGTTGCCGAGCGTCACGACATTCCGGTGGTGGATGCCACCATGCTGTTCGACGCGGGGTACGCCTCCGACGGGCCCGGCAACGGCGGCACGGCATCGCTGGCGATGACCCTGCTGACGGATGGAACCAGGTCGCGCAGCGCGCTCGAGATCAGCGACGCCTTGCAGCGGCTGGGCGCGCAGCTTGGGGCGGGGAACTCGCTGGACGCATCGACCGTATTTCTCTCGGCCATCAAGCCGAAACTGGACGATTCGCTGGCGCTCTTCGCGGACGTGATCCTGAATCCCTCTTTTCCGGACGCGGACTTTCAGCGTGAGAAGAAATTGCTGCTGGCCAGAATCGATCAGGAAAAGGTTCAACCGCAAGCCATGGCGTTGCGCGTCTTGCCGGCCCTCGCCTATGGCAAGGATCACGCTTACGGCAACCCGCTGACGGGATCCGGAACCGCGGCCAGCGTGGGCCGGATCGGGCGCGAGCAGTTGATTGCCTTTCACGATACCTGGATGAAGCCCAACACGGCGACCCTGGTCGTTGCCGGCGATACGACGCTGAGCGAGATGCAGCCCAAGCTGGAGAAACTCTTCGCGGGCTGGCGCGCCGGAACGGCGCCCAGGAAGAATCTGGCCAAGGTTGCCCTGCCGCCCAAGGCGACGGTTTATCTGATGGACCGGCCGGGAGCGCAGCAATCCGTGATCATCGCCGGTGATCCGGCGCTGCCCAAAAACAGCCCCCAGGAGATCGCCACGGACGTGATGAACGATCTGGTCGGAGGCACCTTCAGCTCGCGCCTGAACATGAATCTTCGCGAAGACAAGCACTGGTCCTACGGCGCCTTCAGCGGGTTCATTGATGCCAAGGGGCAGCAGCCGTTTTTTGCGTTGGCGCCGGTTCAAACCGACAAGACCAGGGAATCGCTGGCCGAAATGAGCCGGGAACTGCACGATTTCGCCGCCGCCAAGCCGGTAACCGATGCGGAACTGCAGGCGGCCATCGGCAACCGCACGCTGCGCCTTCCGGGTTCGCGCGAGTCGCTGCGCTCGGTGGTGAGCGCGGTTCAGGAGATCGTGGAATTCGGCTATCCGGACGATTACTTCGACTCGTATGCAGCCAAAGTGAGAGCGTTGCGCACGGCCGATATCAAGGATGCCGCCACCACCGTGATTCATCCCGATAATCTGATCTGGATCGTGGTCGGCGACCGGGCCAAGATCGAAAGCGGCATACGGGCGCTGAATATCGGGGAGTTTCACCTGATCGACGCGGACGGCAATCCCATCTCCTGAGTCCCTTGCGGCAACGGCGGCGCTCGACACGAGGGTGTCGGCCGCCGCCTGCGCCGCAACGAATTGCGGGCCGCCTGCGGCGCGACGGATTGTGAGCCGTGTGCGGCGTGACGGATTGTGAGCCGTGTGCGGCGCAACAGATTAAGGGCCGCCCGCGGCGTGACCGGCCCTGAGACGCCCCGCGCCCCGTATCTACCAGGCAGCGCCGTGCGAGCGCCCGGATTGCGGCTGGCCAACCGTTTCGCGCTATAATGACGGCGTTCCCAACTCACTGGCTTTCGAGGGTCTATGCGTCGATTCATGATCAGCACCACGGCTGTCGCCGTACTCGCTCTGGCAGCGCTCTCCACCAAAGGGGCCGACAACGCCAAGCCGAAAGGCAAATCCGCCGCGAAAACGATGACGGTTGCCGCTCCCGCCTACGGAAACGCCGAGGCGATCTCCGAGCAGGAATTGAAAATCTACGATTACTTTCTGGCCTCCGACCAGCTCGAGGGCCGCAACTTTCCGTCGCGCGGCTACGATACCGCGGCGCTCTACGTGGCCAGCCACCTGGCCGAATGGGGACTGAAACCGGGTGGCTCGACCAGCGGCACCAATGGCCCGTTGCAGCCTTACCTGATGCCCATTGAGATGGTCTCCAAACAGGTGGTGGCCGACGAGAGCAAGGCTTCGCTCACCGCCCCGGGCGGCGGGGGCCGCGGATTCGGCGGCGGCGGCGGACAGGGTGGCGGTGGCGGTCAGGGCGGACGCGGCAACGCCGAGCCGGTCACCACCAATTACGAATACGGTAAGGAGTGGACCGTGGGCGGCGGAGGCTTCGGCGGCGGCGGTGGACGCGGCGGAGCGGGTGTCCAGCCGCTGGATGTTTCCGGAAACCTGGTCTTCGCCGGCAACGGCTACGTGATCGAGAAGAATAAGATCGATCCGTATGAGGGGCTGGATGTGAAGGGCAAGATTGTAGTCATCGCCGGCGTGCCTCCGGAACTGGCTCCCGCGCAAGGCGGCGGGCGTGGCGGGCGCGGTGGACGGGGAGGACGC
>JASHSS010000083.1 GCA_030038565.1 Bryobacteraceae bacterium | reverse complement strand
GTCCGGGCTGCCGCCCCGGATGCGGAAATCGCCGGCAAAGTCCTGGCGATGCTGGACGAGATGGAAGCCACCGCCGATTCGGATGCTTTTCCCGAACCCGCGGATTCAACCGGCCCCGCCGGCGATCCGCTCTCCAGCCGCCTGCCGAATGGCGCTGCGCTCGGCCGTTTTATCATCACCGGTTTTGTCGGCCAGGGGGGAATGGGCCGCGTCTATTCTGCCCACGACCCCGACCTGAATCGCGAAGTCGCCCTGAAAGTGATCGGACAAAAGACCGAAGCATCCAGCGCCGAAAGATTCATTCGCGAGGCGCAGGCCGCTTCGGCCCTGAACCACCCGAACATCGTGACGGTGTACGAGGTGATTCGCTCCGGCCCCATGGTGGCGATCGTCATGGAACTGGTGACGGGAACCTCGTTGCGGCCGCTTTGCGGCACGGCTCAGCCGGTAGGAAAGGTGGTTCTCTGGGGACGTCAGATCGCCCAGGCACTGGCTGCGGCGCACGCCCAGGGGATCGTCCACCGGGACATCAAGCCGGAGAACCTGATGCTCCGCCCCGACGGGTACATAAAGGTTCTCGACTTCGGACTCGCCCGGCAGGCCGGCGCCGGCCGGGCAAACGACGAATTGGCGCTGGGCACCCTCGGGTACATGTCACCGGAAGAGGTGCTGCAGCAGCGCATAACCGCCGCCAGCGATGTGTTCTCCCTGGGTATAGTCCTGTACGAGCTGGCATCGGGAACGAATCCGTTCCGCGGCGATTCGGCCGGCGCCACGACACGGCTGATCCAGGGATTGGAGGCGCCTCCTTTGCCGGCCCACGTGCGAGGTGTTCCCCACGAACTCGACCACCTGTTGCGTCTCACGCTCAGCAAATCGGCGGAGGACCGCCCTTCCGCCTCCGAAGTTGCCTTGCGGCTCGAAGCCATGGCTCAACCGCGGATATTCCGGCGCCGAACCATCTGGGTTGGGGCTGCGTTGGTCCTCTGTGCGCTCGGCGGCATGGCAGTCTGGCGCGTGCTGCCAGTCGATCGGGCGAACGGCAAGCCCGTTCTGCTGCGGAGCTTGCCTCTCGATAGCGAGCCGGCCTCGGAAACCGCACCTGCTTTTTCGCCGGACGGCGCCACTATCGCCTACGCCTCCGACCTGGGGTCGCCCGGGATTCATCACATTATGACCCGCAGTGTGGCCGGGCTGGCTTCCGGCGGGGTGGGATCGGACCGGCCTCGCACCCTGACATCGGCGCCCCAGGACGACACCAATCCGGTCTGGTCGCCCGACGGGTCCCGTATCGCGTTCCTGCGGACCACCGCCGAGGCCCACCAGGCGATCGTGATTCCCTCCAGTGGCGGACCCGAACACGTGATCGCCAGTCTTCCCGGTTTCCAGCCGGCCGCGCGTAAGTACCTGACGTGGACGCCCGGCGGCGAAGCGCTCGTAGCCGCGGACCGGATGAAAGCCGGCTTCGCGCTCCGCTTGTACCGCTTCCCGGTCTCCGGCGGCCCTGCCCACCCGGTCACCGAGGGACCGGATGGGGCCCAGGATGTCTCCCCCGATTTTTCCCCGGATGGCCGATGGCTGGCTTATCTTCGTTGGGAGAATGGCGCAACATACGCTCTCTGGGTTGCTTCGCAGCCCGGTGGAAAGGCGAAGCTGCTGGTATCCAGTCCCGTTCCGATTACCACCTTTGCATGGCAACCCGACAGCCGGACCATCGTGTATGGCGGGGGTGCAATCAGCACGGGCGAACTGCGGCAAGTCACAATTGACGGCCGTCGCGCGCTTGCCCCTTTCGCCTTAGAAGGCGCATCCGACCAGATCGCGATCGCGCCCAACGGCGCCCGGCTGGCCTATGTGCTACAGAATCTCGATGCCAACATCTGGCGCCTGCCGCTGGACCGGATTCGCCCGAAGGACTCGCCTCCTCCCGAAAAACTGTTCCCCTCCGTTCGCGAGGAGATGGATCCGGCGGTCTCACCAGACGGGAAATCGATCGCGTTCGTGTCCAACCGATCGGGCCACTGGAACCTCTGGGCGGGGAACGCGGACGGCTCCGGGTTGCGTGATCTCGCGGCGGAACCTCTGCTGCCATTCCATCCCGCGTGGTCTCTCGACAGCCGCGAAATCGCCTTCGAATCCGAGGCGTCCGGCAAGAGTGAGATCTGGCTCATCCACGCGGCTGGGGGTAGCCCCTGGCGGCTGGTGGCCATGCCCGGCGGAGCCGAGGTTCCGTCCTGGTCCTGGGACGGCAAGCGGGTGCTTTTTTATACCAATGCGGGGGGATCCCGGCAGATCTGGGAAGTGCCGGCGGCGGGTGGATCCCCGGTTCAACTGACGCACGGAGGATCGTATGACCCTTTGGAATCTCCGGATGGCCGCTATCTCTACTACGGCAGTGTAACGTCCCCTGGTGTCTGGCGTATCCCGCTCGCGCCCCGGTTGCCGGATGGAAGCCTGGCTGACGGGGACGGAGAGCTGATCCGCGAAACGCTGCCCGTCAGCGGCCATCGCTTCTGGACGCTGGGCCGAGGTGGGATTTACTTCGTGGATGCACGGCAGACGCCCGCGGTATTGAAGGTGGTCGATCTGGCGTCTCGCAAGGTCACCGTGCTGGCTACGCTCGCCAAACCACCGGCAAAGTTCACCAGAGGTCTTTCAATCTCGCCCGATGGGCGCTACGCATTGTACTGCCAGGACGACGTGGATCGCTACGAAATCCGCGTCGTGGAAAATTTCCGTTAGAGCAGCCCGGTCCGAAATTGGGGCGGGCTGCTTCCGGAGTGTTGGACCAGTGGCGCCCTTGTCGCTCGTACCCGACGACGGCAGTGGCCGGCTCTCGCTTCAGAGCCGCCACTGCACCAGATCGGCAGTCATGACAGGCTTCCGGTGTCGTCATTTCCTGGCCGCGGCCGCGGCATTCGCTGCCGTCTCGTTTTTCTTAAACGCGGACTCCAGGTCCAACAGTTGATATTTTTCCTTGCTTAAAGCGTTCATGAACTCATACATCAGTTTGGAATCCGCCGAGTCCGGCTTGAGTTTTGTCTTTTTGATTTGTTCACTGACTAAAGAGGAAGCTTGCGTGACCGCATGCATCCCGGCATTCGCAGCCTTTTCCCCCTCTTTAAGGCCCGCAAGACTGTTAAAATACTTCGTCCAAGCCGCACCTGGAGTGAAGTCCACTCTGGTTGTCGGGTTGATGCCGAGCTTTTGCAGTTTCGCAATTGAGTCCGTATATGTCCGAAGCTGTGCGCCGACTCCAGTGAGACTCCAGCCTTTCGGCATGTTGTTTTTCCACCATGTATCGTTCAGGTCTTTCCGTTCGACGGGCATTTCTTAATCCCTCCACTCTCTAATGGGAGAGCGGGCCGACGGATTGTATCATCAGCGCCGGCGCCCGATTGGATGACCAAAGGGGTACCCTAAATCGAGAACCAGGAATCGGACCGCGAGGAGGGGGACCAATGAAGCGCACGTGGACGATCATAGGGGTAGGCGACGTCCCCCGCAGTGTCAACTGGTACCAGGCGCTGTTCGGTGAGCCGGCTTCCCCTCCGGCCCATGACTATTTTGGACAAATCCTCGACTCAGATGGCACTGTCCTGCTCTGCCTGCATCAATGGGGCGCCCACGAGCATCCGTCATTGATGGGCCCCGAACACGGGACACCCGGTAACGGGCTCCTGTTGTTCTTCCGTGTCGATGATTTCGACCTGGCGCTGGAAAGGGTACGATCTCTCGTCGATCGGCTCGAAGAGCAGCCACACGTCAATTCGAACACTGGAACCAGGGAGTTCTCGCTCCGGGATCCGGACGGATATTACGTTACCATCAGTGCACTGTCCGCGGGCTAACAGGGGCTCGTCGCACGATGGCGGGGGCGTCCATTGCCGGGCGCCCCACGCGGAGATCGAGGGGGTCTGCTTTACCTGGCGCAGGCGCGCGCCAATTCCAGTTGGCGGATGGCGGCATCGGTGGCGCGCATGGCCTCCACCTTGTGGCCGCAGAAATCGTGGGGCGCGGCACGCATATATTCATTGGCATCGCGGAGCGCTTCTACGGCGGCGCGGATGCGCGGATGGCGTTCCTGCGGCTCGGTGTTGGCCGGACGCGAGGTGCCGATCAGGCCCATCGCCATCAAGGCAACCCAGGGGGCGAATCGTAGGATCTGGCGTTTCATAGTCCCTCCTCAATAAGGACGCTCTCAAAGAGTATGCAGCAGAACATGGGCGGTTTGCACCCGTTTTTGCAGCCGGGAGTGAGGTACGGCACGGAAACGCCGCGGGGCGGGATTCAGCGGGTTTCAGTGGGTCATCGAGTAGATGATGTAGTTGACGCCGATGCGGATGCCCAGGGCGGAGAATTTCTCGGGATACTTCGGATCGTCGGCGTTTTCCCACGAATCGCCGAGGTCCATATTATGGCAGATGACCACCATCAGGCGGCCGTTGTCGTCGTAAATGCCGCGCCATTTGGCGCCATCCCCGCCGCCGTTCACCGGCGGGCGCGCGGTGGGGCACTTCTCGCAGATGCTGTGGGTATAGATATACTGCGCGCCGGGCACCTGGAAACGGTCGTCCAGGTCGTAGACCGTGTGGAAGATGGCGTCGCCGTTCGGCAAATCCACGATCTGCCGGTCGGGGAGCACCTTTTTCATGCTCATGATGAAGACGTTCCACTCGTCTGTGCCATGGAAATCGTCGCACATGAAGAAGCCGCCCCGCAGCAGGAACTCGCGGAACTTGGCCACCTGCTGGTCGGTCAGTTCCCAGTGCCCCACCTCCACGGCGTAGAGCCAGGGATAGTTGAAAACGTCGTCATCCTCTTCCAGGTTGATGGGCTGCTCGGCGGATTTGCCGTCGATGCGGGTGAGGCGGCGGATGGCCGCCGACAGGTGACGGTCGGAGCGGGGGTAATCGATGGTCCAGTTGGTATTACCGTCGTGCCAGTCGTAGCCGCGCTTGTACTCGGACTGCCAGTCGATGACGAAGTGGGTGGTGGGGTACATGAGGCGGGCGAAGGTCCACTCGCCGGGCCTTTGATAATCGGAGGGCAGCGGGAAATTGTTGTACTCCCAGGCCGGGTACTCCCGGAAGGGCCGCTGTGCGAACAACGAACAAACCGCCGCGCCGAGTCCCAACCCGGCCATCAAGACCACACCGCTGCGCATTTTCTTCTTTCAGTATAGACGGGTCTCAGGCGGCCCTGTACCCGCCGGCCGCCGAAACCGCCGAAAGCGCCCAAACCCCGGCGATTCAATTCACCCAGCGGGCGGAATCGCCTTCCTCGCGCGCAGCGCCGAAAGGAGACAGCCCCCAGGAGTCGCAGGCCTGTATGGGGATGGCGTGGAGATCGATCTGAACGGGGTCGCCGTTTTCGGCGAACCACTGGCCGCCCTGGCAATGCAGTTCGGCGGCGTCTTCATGGCCGGGAACCGCCACTCGCATGGTCTCACCACTCAGGCCGAGCAGAATGCCTTCCCATTCCGCGCCGGTCCAGGATCGAATCGTCATCCGGATCATCGCCATGATAGTTGCATTGGCGGCGCCCGGATCTCATCTGAGAACATCAGGGCCGTACTGGATATCTCATAGGTACTACTAACCCTTATCTACCGTTTCGCCTTGCGGGTGAAGATCGCCGGATCGATGGCGTCGGCCATGGCCTGGTAGCCCGCGTCATTGGGGTGAAGGTGATCGCCGGGGTCGAACTCGGGGCGGATGCGCTTGGGGTCCTGGGGGTCGCGGACGGCGGCTTCGAAATCCACCACGGCGTCATAGGCGCCGCCGGTGCGAATCCAGTTGTTCAGGGCCTCGCGCACGGCTTCGCCCGGCTCGCGCGAATAGCCCGCGCCTCCATAGGGGGTCAGGGTGCAGCCGATCACCTGGATGCCGTGGGCGTGGGCCTGTTCGATGATCTGGCGATGGGCGGCGATCAGGTCGTCCGCCGTGAGGACCTCGCCGGGAGTATTGGCGGTGTGGCCGATATCGTTGATCCCCTCCAGCACCATCAGCCACTTGACGCCCGCCTGGCTGAAGACGTCGCGATCCAGGCGCGCCAGGGCGCTGGCGCCGGCGCCATCGTGCAGGACGCGGTTGCCGCCGATGCCTTCATTGGCCACCGCGATATGGGAGGTTTCCTTTTTGGCTGCCAGGCGCGCGGCCAGCAGGGCGGGCCAGGTGTGATTGGTCTCGTTGGTGGAACGGGCGCCGTCAGTGATGGAATCGCCGAAGGCCACGATGGCGCCGGCGGCGGCGGGCGCGTCCACCTCCAGGGCGGCCAGCCAGTAATAGGCATGGGTGATGGCCGCATCGGCCATGTCCGCGGCGGCGGTGAGGTTGCCTTCCTTCACGTAGGTGTCATGCAGGGCGGTGGCATGGTTGGTGGGCGCGCCGGTATCGCCGGGGAAGTAGAGGCTGACGGCCAGATCGGCCAGCGGATTCACGGGCAGTTCGACGGGGTCGCTCAACAGTACCATGCCGGGCTGCAAGGTGCAGCCGGGCTTGCCGTCGAAGGCCAGGGCGCGGTCGGATCCCTCGACGATGGCGGAGTCTTTGGCGCGCAGGGCGATATGCGCGGCGCCGATTTCCACGGGCGCGCTGACGAAGGCGTTTTCCAGGCGGATGCGCAGGCGCGGGCCGCCAATGCTGGCGCGCAGCATCATGCGGACGGTCTGATCGTGGAAGCCGCCCGCCCCCACGGGTATGGGACGTGGCGGATTGGCCGGTGGCGCGGCTTGGGCGGCGGCCGGTGCAGGCGCGGGGGCGCGGACCAATAATTCGGCGGTGGCCCAGGTGGCCACCCAATGGCCGTCGGAGCGCGCCTGCGCGGGCAAGGAGCGGGCGCTGAACGGCGCCAGGATTAGAACCACGGTCCAAACGAGTTTCATTGGCGGATATCTCCTTTCCGGGACTCGCGAAATGAAAGTATATCGAGAAATCGGATTCCCGGCCGATAGGAATTCGGCCGCCACGTGGCGCTGCGGGACTGTGGGAACTCCCGGGCCAAGCCGTGACGCCGGGGGCGCGTGGAAACTCCGCGGCCAAGCCGCGACGCTGCGCGCCTGTGGGTGCTCGGGCGCCACAGCGGCGCCGCTATCGCGGATTGCCCCGGTTTCCGAAATCACTTATACTGCGGGCAGAATTGAGAGTCCGAAACTCTTGATTAGCGGCGCTCCCTGGTGTTGCGAGCGTCATCCGAGAGGAGAGCAGTACATGCCTGAAACAGCAGGGGCCACCGTGGATACCCGGCGCAGATTCCTGGGGGCGGCCGCGCTCACCGCCGCCTCGTATTCGCGAGTGCTGGGCGCCAACGACCGCATCGGCGTGGGCTTCGCCGGCTTCGGCCTGATCGGCAAACAGCACGTGGCCGATTTCAAGAAATTCACCGACGTGGATCTGGTGGGCGTCTGCGACGTTTACCGGCCGCGCATGGAAGAAGGGGTGCAATTCACCGGCAATCCCGGCGCCCGGGGCTACGGCGATTTGCGCCGCATGCTGGAGAACCAGGACATCCAGGGAGTGGTGATCTCGACGCCCGACCACTGGCACGCCCTCGCCACCATCATGGCCTGCGCCGCGGGCAAGGACGTCTACGTCGAGAAGCCCATGACCGTGGCGATCGACGAAGGCAAGTGGATGATCCAGGCGGCTCGCCAATACAACCGCATCGTGGTGGTGGGCACCCAGCGGCGGCACGGAAAAGGAGTGGCGGAAGCCAGGAAGGTGGTGGAAAGCGGAGTCCTGGGCAAGATCCATTCCATCCGGATCGCTTCCTACCGGAACATCTATCCGGGCTTTGGGAAGACTCCCATCTCCGATCCGCCGCCCGGGTTCGATTACGATCTGTGGCTCGGGCCGGCGCCCAAAAGGCCGTACCAGGCGCACCGCGGGATCTATCACTTCCGCTGGTTCTGGGATTATTCCGGCGGGCAGATGACCAACCTGGGCGCCCACACCATCGACCAGGTGCTGTGGCTGATGAATGTGAAGGGGCCCACCACGGTGCAATCCGCGGGCGGGCGATTCGCGCTCGAAGACGACGGTGAGACGCCGGATTTGCAGGACGCGCTGTGGACCTTCCCGGGCTTCACCCTGAACTACGCCATCCGCGAAGCCAACGCCATGCGCGGCGATCCGGCGGCGCGCGGACAGCTTTACCTGGGGACCAAGGGAAGCCTGCTGCTGAGCGGGGGCTATGAAGTGGTTCCGGAAAACCGCATCGATCCGGTGAACGATATTCCGCGGTTTCAGGGTCATCCCGCCGGAGGGCCGGTCTACAGCGATACGCGGCCCACGCCATGGATCGAGGCGGCGCGGGGCGGAGTGGCTTCGGACGCGCGCTACGGCACGGGCGGCGAGGATACCATGGCGATGAACGAGCGCGATTGGCTGGATTCGATGCGCAGCCGGAAACGGCCGCTGTGCGAAGTGGAAGACGGGCACCGCGTGGCCACCGTGTGCAACCTGGCCAACCTGTCGCTGCGGCTGGGGCGGCAAATCCGCTGGGACCCGGTGAAGGAACAGGTAATCGGCGACCGCGAGGCGGCCGCCATGTGCGCGCGGCCCTACCGGGCGCCGTGGGATGCCGTGCTGCGGAGCCTGGTGAAGATGTAGGCGCGCCCACTCCCGCGGCGCCGCCCGGCGGCCCACTGCCGCTCTAATTCACGTGACGGCGGCAGCGCCCGCGGCCATCGCAAGAGGCATGCCGCGCATGTCGTGATCGGCATTGCGGCCAACAGGCGAAGGCGGTATGCTCGTGGTGAACATTGTGTTCGCTCCTACGAAGCAGTGTTTAGGGGCCGCTCCGGCGTCGCGAGCCGCGGCGGTCCCGTTCCTCTTGCATGCCGGCCCCGTCTCGAGCGCCCGCGGCAGCCCTCCAGACCGGATTGGTGAAGGCGCCGTCCCCCGCGACATCCCACACGGCCAGGCGGACCCATTTCCAATCCTTGGCTTCGGCGGTCCATTCGAACCTGGTGTGGCCGAATTCGCGGGTTTCGTCGAGCGGGATGATTTTGCGGTGGGTGGCCGCGCCATCGCCCCATACGATTTCCGCCATCCGTAACGGGAAGGTATAATCGACCGTCACGGTTGCGGTGACGGCCCCCGCCGTGCCGGACAACTTCGCGCCGGGGATGAGCACTTCGCCGGTGCTGATGAAGCCATCGCCTTTGGCCACCGCGTCGAGCAACCGGCCGTAGTTATCCCAGGAAGGGAGCGCGGGGAGCCGCACGTAGTTGATGTTGAGATGGCCGTAAAGCTCGTGCGTGCTGTCGAGCTGAAAGACGTCCACCTCACCGATCATGATTTTCTTCAAGCCGAGGTTGTTCATGTCGTCGACGGTCCGGAAGGCTCGTTCTCCGAGGCGCGGCGAGGAGAGGTCCGAGGGCATCGCCTTCCACCCAACGCCAAGATAGCGCGGATCGCGAAAATAGAAGCTGTCGCGAATCGCGTCGGGGTAGCCTGTGGAACCCTTGGTGCGCGGGTGGGTCTGGTAAACGTAGCCGTTCTCACGGAGCACCATGTCCCAGAGTTCCCGCGGATTCGAGACGCGATAGAGGGCGCCCAGCTTGGGGTCGTTCGCGAGGAACGGCTGGCCCGGCTTGCGCTCCATAAACCAGTAGACCGGGTGCGGGAAGACGAGCGCGTAGTGGCCGCCGAGATGGACGTTGGCCTCTTCGGCGGGAATCAGGAGAAAGTCCTTTCCGGATTGCGCCCGGGTGGCGCGGAAGTAGTCGCGAAGCTCAGCCGTCCGGAGGTCGCCTGAATCGCCGGGATGCCCGTCGCCGTGAAAGTCCATGATCATGGCGGCGTCGATCCCGGCGGCTTGCATGGCGGGCTTGAAGGGCGGAACCCAATCGAAGCCGTGTTCGCGGGCCTGCATGGTGTAGGCGAGGTGCCAGTGCGGAGCGAAGGTGACGTAGCCGGGAAGTTTTTCGAAGCGGTCGCCGTGGGTATAGCGCAGCACGCCCTCCAGGGTCTCGCGGGCGGGCGCGTCATTGACGACCATGAACATGCGCATCTCCTGTTCGGTTCCGGGAGGCGCATTCATCCATGGATAGTAAGGAGAATCGTCGTCGGGCAGTTGGCGAATGCCGATCGAGAGGTTGCCGCGCCAGGCGTTGTACCACACGTACCCCATGTTGGTGGTGTAGTCGCGCGCGAAGAAGTATTGATGCGGCGCGGGGAAGACGGCCACCGAGCCGCCCGAAACGCGCGCGGCCAGGGCGCGATAGCGGACGGCGGCGGGGCGGCGTTCCGAGCCATAGGGCGGAGCGACGGTCTGGAAGTTGCCGGCGGTATCGAAATAAGAAACCGCGGAGTTCATGGTCCCGCCCGCGGTGAGGTCGGCCGGCGCACCGACGCGAAGGCCCGCGTCGTAGAAATAGGCCACGTCGGGTTGATCGGTTTTCAACGCCGCCTGCTGTTCCACAAGCCGGCTGCCGGGGTAGAAGATATAGCGGATCTCGCCTTCGAAGATGCCTAGCCTCATGCCGTCAAAGGCGATCTCAAGGCGGTCGCCGGCGGTGCGGGCGCGCGCGGATTTCGGGTGGAACTCGCCGAGGAAGCTGCGCGTGCCCTCGGGGGCGGACCCAGGGAAATCGAAGAAGGCGTCCCACCCCCCGCGGCGGCGGCCCGTCTCGGCTCGATAAAAAGGGCGGGCATTGGCGATCACGGTCTTGCCTGAGACGGCGATGGAGGAAATCAGCGGCTTGCGCGAGTCCAGGGCGAAACTGGCCGTCCACGGGCGGCCACGCTCGTCGGGCCATTCCACCTGCAGCGTGGCAGCGGTGACAGCTACGCGGGCGGGGCCCGGGCGGACCGCGGACAGGTCAACGGCGATGGTCTGCGCCACTACCGGCAGGACGGAGAACCACAGGCCGGCGAAGAAGTGGGTTCGCATCAACTAACCCAGGGTATCAGGGCCGGCGGGCAAGTGGGTGACCCGGCCTCTATCGCTACCGGGCCGCCCCAACCGATGACCCATACTCCGGATTCATTCCGTGCGATCCTCTCCGGCGAGTTTCAGCAGGGTCTTCTCCGCCTCGCGCACATCGTCGAGAGTGAGCGTGCCCGATTCAACCAGGTGGG
>JASHSS010000809.1 GCA_030038565.1 Bryobacteraceae bacterium | reverse complement strand
CGGATAATAATTTCGATTAGCAGACGTTCGCGCCAAATGAAAGGGTATCTTTTCGCGCCGCTGGTTCTGGTATGTCTGCTCCCGAACCTGCCGTCGGCCGCTGGGCAGACCAGGAAGGCTGTGCCGGCGCGGAAGACTGTCCGCAAAGCCCGGCCGGCGCCGCCGGTAGATCCCACCGAAGGCGACAACGTGGATGGCGAGGACCTGACCATCCGGCGCGCCGCGGTAGCCGCGCTGGGCGGCAGGAACGGCAGCGTGGTGGTGGCGGACCCGTCGGATGGGCGCGTTCTCAGCATCGTCAACCAGAAACTGGCGCTCAAAAGCGGATTCATTCCCTGCTCGACCATCAAGCTGGTGACCTCGCTGGCCGCTCTCAGCGAACACGTGGTGGAGCGCGATTCGCCCGTGCGCATCAGCCGCTACCTGACGCTCGACATGGACACCGCCATCGCTCACTCCAATAACGAGTACTTCGGCGTGCTGGGGCAGCGGCTGGGCTTCGACAACGTCTTGCGGTACGCCAAAATGCTGGGCCTGGGAGAAAAAGCCGGCCTGGATATTCCGGGTGAAGAGCCGGGCAGCGTGCCCGATGGCCCCCCCAAATACGGCGGCATGGTGCTCGAGACGGCTTATGGCGAAGGCTTCCTGGTCACCCCCCTGGAATTGACCGCACTGCTTTCGGCCATCGCCAACGGCGGCACGCTCTACTACCTGCAATATCCGCGGGACCAGGCGGATGGCGCCAGCTTCACTCCGCAGGTGAAGCGGCCCCTGGAACTGGCGCCCAACGGCATTGCCGATGTGCGCATCGGCATGCGCGCGGCGGTGGATTACGGCACCGCCAAAAGCGCCGCCTACGACCCATCCGAGCCGATCCTGGGCAAAACCGGCACCTGTACGGACTTCCGCGTGGCGAGCCACATGGGCTGGTTCGGCTCCTTCAACGAGGTGAGCGCGCATCAACTGGTGGTGGTGGTGATGCTGATGGGCACGCGCAACGTGAGCGGCGGCGTAGCGGCCTCGGTGGCCGGGGCGATTTACCGTAACCTCTCCGAGCAGCGGTATTTTGCCGCCGAGACCGGGCCCCCCATGCCCGAAATCATCACGACGCGCCCCTGTTGCGGCGGCCGGTAGCCGCTATCCGCTCTTCGATTGGTCCCGCGCGGCGCGCGAGGCCAACTCATCGCAGCGGTTGTTATCCTCGTGCGAGGCGTGGCCTTTGGTCCAGGTCCAGGCGGTCCGGTGCCGCTCCACCTGCTCGTCGAGCGCCTTCCACAGGTCCTGGTTCACGACCGGCTTTTTGGCTTTGGTGACCCAGCCGTTGCGCTTCCAGCCGTTGATCCACGCGGTGATTCCGTTTTTCAGGTATTCGGAGTCCGTCACCACCTCCACTTCACAATCCTCCTTGAGCGCCCGCAGGCCTTCGATGGCCGCGCGCAACTCCATCCGGTTGTTGGTGGTGTGGGGCTCCGATCCCCACAGTTCCTTCTTGTGCTGGTTATAGCGCAGGATGGCTGCCCAGCCTCCCCGCCCGGGGTTGCCCAGGCAAGCCCCGTCGGTGATCACCTGAACTTTCTTCACCGCGACAGCACCGGCTCCGGTTCGCCTGTTGCGGTACCCTGGAAGAACTCGTCCACCAGGCCCAGGATGGCTTCCGCTTCCAGGGCCCTGTAGATGGAGGCGCGAAGTTGCGCGCCGTGCCGCACGCCGTGGGTAAAGTAGGTGGCGAACTGTTTCATCTTGCCGACGCAGTCGCGCTCCCGATGCTCGATCAGCATAGCGTAGTAGCGGCGCATCATGGCGTAGCGGTCCTGCTGGGTCGCCTGGACGCAAGTGCCGGTTTCCAGGTACTGCTGGATCTGCCGGAAGATCCACGGGTTGGAACTGGCCGCGCGGCCGATCATCACCGCGTCGCAGCCGGTCTCCCGCACCATGCGCAGGGCGTCTTCGGGGGTGACGATATCGCCGTTGCCGATCACCGGAATTTTCACCGCTGCTTTCACTTCGGCGATGCGGCTCCAATCCGCCTGCCCGCTATAACCCTGCTCGCGCGTGCGCGGGTGCAGAGCCACGGCCTGCAAGCCGCAATCCTCGGCCAGGCGCGCCATGCGCACGGTCACCAGTTCGCTGTCGTTCCAGCCGGCGCGGTATTTCATGGTGAACGGAATCGAAATGGCCGCCCGCACTTCGCGTAGCAGCCGTTCCACCAGCGGCAAATCGCGCAGCAGTCCGGAACCGCCATTGCACTTGACCACTTTATTCACCGGGCAGCCGAAGTTGATGTCCAGGATGTCGAAGCCCAAGTCCTGGCACACCCGCGCCGCATCCGCCATCACCCCCGGATCGGCCCCGAAAAGCTGCGCCGAAATGGGATGCTCCTCGGGCTGGAAGGCCAGGTATTTCAGGGTCTTGCTGGGTTTGCGCGCGCCCAGCGAAGCGCTCACCCCGTGGGAGCTGGTGAACTCGGTCATAATCAGCCCGCAGCCGCCCAGATTACGGATGAAGCGCCGGAACACCGTGTCGGTGACGCCCGCCATGGGCGCCAGCACGGTGGCGGGGGCGATCTTCACGGGTCCAATAGCGAAACTGGCGGGAAACTGGTTCATGGCCTTCGGATTCTTCAATTCTAGCAATCGCGGCCGGCCGCTCGCAGTTTGGGAAGCCTGTTTCTGTGAACGTAGTGGATTTTCGATGCGTGGTTCATACCCCGCCTAAGTCATTCGCCCACTGGACCCTGGCTGCGTTTATCATTTGCTGCACCTCCGGCGTGGCGTTGGTAGGGAGGATTTCGATATCCGGGTGGCCCTGCGCAAACACACGAAAGATCTCGTCTGCAAAAGCCTGCCCTATGGTTTCGACTCCTTTGAAGTCGAAGAGGACCGTTTTGAACCGATCCACCCTAGCCAAAAGGCGTTTCGCCTGGGATCGAGAGATTAACTTATCGTCACCGTATTGTGCGAGCTTGACGGGCACTACAGTCTTTGTGAAGCCATAATCGTCTCCGCTCGAATATTGATCGAATATCTGCTTGTCGGTCCTAGCTGAATGATTGTTCAACTTCATGAACACCGTGGTTCCATCGGTGGACTCGGGTCTCTCAAGATTCCAGTCCTCCTCGGACCCGAAGGTGTGCGTAAAGTATACGCCGCGGGAGAGAATATCAAACGAGTCTAGGAGCCGCGATGTAAAGAAGATTCCCTGGCCGGTGTGCCCCTTTGGGTCCGTCGTGAGCTTACCTTTGGCGAGTTCCAAAACTGCGTGTCGGTCATCAATCAAACTCATCGCAGACTGAATCTTCCGAAAAATACCAACGCCGTCATCCATCATCATGATCTGGGTGTTGGCGGCGGTCTTGGCGACCTTTAGATAGACAGTATTGCCGGCCGAGTGGTCAATGGCATTATTGAACATTTCCGTTATGCAGAAATGCCAGATGTCCATTACGTTTTTGGGCAGGTTCCCTAGCACTGGAGAAATATCACGGGACCAGACCAGATCCTCTTCGACGCCTGGTCCCAACCAATAAAGCTTCCGCCATTCCATTAACGCTGCCAATTTGTATTTTCGATATCTTGTTTTGCCCTCTGGAATCAGCGCTCCTTCCACGACTAAGTTTTTCAGGTGCTTATTGACCGCCTGCCTGGAGATGTCGAAATGCTCTCCAACGAACCTTCCGATATCCCCTGAGTTTTTCTCTATATTTGCAAGGATGAAACAGCGGATCTCCTCGCCGCGTGCTCTGACCCGTCGATGATGGGGTGAAGACTTAGGGACGACCTGTGCCGAAATGGAACTGTCGTCTACGTTAGATTCCATGGACTCATTGTAAACTTTTGCCTCACTCTTTGTCAACCTTAAAGAAGCTTAAGTTGTCAATGAATCGTCTCCGACCGAGGCTGGAGCCTGCTCCTGGTGGAAACCTGCACAGCCGAAGCCATATAGGCCCTTCGCATTATCGGCCTTCTCATGTCCGATCTCAAGGAGATTCCACAGACGAAGTGCCCCACATGCCAAAACGATCGCCAGCGTTTACGGATACGTCCCGTTCACCCGCGTTTTGGCGCACCCGCGCGAGGATCCCCTGCAGGTACGCCTCCGCGCCGGGATCGCCTTCCCGCGGAGCCCACGGCGCGAAGTCTTTGTCGTTGGCTGCCGAATAGGGGCCGGGCTTCACTTCAAAGCACACCGCGTGCGGCGTCAGCACCGCGATGGTGTGCCAGATGCCCGCCGCCAGGTCGGCCCCGATGGGGTCGCCGCCCAGGATCAGGATGGCGTCGATCTCTCCGTTCGCGTGGAAAGTGACCAGCGCCACGCGGCCCTCGAGCACCAGGAACGATTCGGATTTGGGCGGATCCAGATGGCGGTGTGGGGCGACGTAGGTCCCCTCCAGCATGACGTTCAGAAAACGGTGCGGATTGTCTTCCATGCCGGCATGGAAATTATGGTTGGTGCGCCGGCGCGGCGACTGGCGGGCGCGCTCGATGAGCGAGCCAACTAAACCCGAATCCAGAAGCTGAAGGCTGTGCGTCTCTTCCATCTCTTCCATCATCGCGGATAAGATGGTCTAAGGCCAGGCAGCGGGGGCAAGCCAATCCACGCGCCCGGAGGGAGATACGGTGCCAAGCAGACAAATGTCCACGGAGACAGTGCGGGATACCACAGTCCCGATTAGCGAGAATGTTCACCTCTTGAAGTGGGTCGAGAAGATGGCGCAGCTCACCAAACCGGCGGCCATCCACTGGGTGGATGGTTCCCAGGAAGAGTACGACATGCTCTGCGAACGGCTGGTGGAGGCCGGGACGTTCACCCGGTTGAATCCGGAGCTGTGGCCGGGCTGCTTCTACGCGCGGTCGGATGCCGGGGACGTGGCGCGCGTGGAGGACCGCACGTTCATCTGCTCCGTCTCCCAGGACGCCGCCGGGCCGACCAACAACTGGATGGCGCCGTTTCACATGCGGCGCAAGCTGAAATCGCTCTTCAACGGCTCGATGCGCGGGCGCACCATGTACGTGCTTCCGTTTAGCATGGGGCCGGTGGGTTCGCCGATGTCCGAGATCGGAGTGCAGCTCACCGATTCGGCCTACGTGGTGGTGAGCATGCGGATTATGGCCCGCATCGGCCTGCCGGTCTTCCAGGAGATCGACAAGGATTACAAGCGTGTGGTGCCGTGCATGCACTCCGTGGGCTATCCGCTGGAACCCGGGCAACCGGATGTGCCGTGGCCCTGCAACCGCGAAAAGTACATCGTGCATTTCCCGGAACGGCGGGAGATCTGGTCATACGGCTCCGGTTACGGGGGCAACGCGCTGCTGGGCAAGAAGTGCATGGCCCTGCGGATTGCCTCCAGCATGGCGCGCGACGATGGCTGGATGGCCGAACACATGCTCATCGTGGGGATCGAAGATCCGCGCGGCGAAAAGACTTACATTGCGGCGGCCTTTCCCAGCGCCTGCGGCAAGACCAACCTGGCCATGCTGATCCCGCCGGCCGGCTTCGAAGGCTGGAAGGTCTGGACGGTGGGCGACGATATCGCCTGGATTCGCCCGGATTCGCACGGGCGGCTGCATGCCATCAATCCGGAGGCCGGTTTCTTCGGAGTGGCGCCGGGGACTTCCCAAAAGACCAACCCCAATGCGATGGCGGCGCTCTCGCGCAACACCATCTTCACCAATGTGGCGCTCACGCCGGAGGGCGGCGTGTGGTGGGAGGGCATGACCGAGGAACCACCCGCCGAATGCCTGGACTGGCAGGGCAACCGCTGGACGCCCGAGATCCACCGCCAGACCGGGGCCAAGGCGGCCCACCCCAACGCCCGCTTCACCGCGCCGGCCGCGCAGTGCCCCACCATCGACCCGCATTGGCAGGCGCCCCACGGCGTGCCCATCAGCGCCATCATCTTCGGGGGGCGGCGGGCCGATACCATTCCGCTGGTGTACCAGGCCTTCAACTGGACGGCCGGAGTGTATGCCGGCGCCACCATGGGATCGGAAACCACCGCCGCCGCGGCCGGCGCCACCGGGAGCGTGCGCCGCGACCCCATGGCCATGCTCCCGTTCTGCGGCTACCACATGGGCGATTACTTCCGCCACTGGATCACCTTGCAGCGCACGTTGAGCGAAACACCAGGGATCTTTCACGTGAACTGGTTCCGCAAGGACGGCTCGGGCAAGTTCCTGTGGCCGGGATACGGGGAGAATATGCGGGTGCTGAAGTGGGTGGTGGACCGCGTGCGCGGGCGCGCCTACGGCCGCGAGATGCCCATCGGCTGGATGCCGCGCTACGAAGACCTGGAGTGGAACGGCCTGGAATTCGGCAAAGACCGGTTTCACCAGCTGCAGGCTATCGATCGCTCGGCCTGGCGCCGCGAGATCGGCCAGCACGAAGAGCTGTTCATCGACTTGCACGACCACCTGCCGCCGGAGATTCTCTACGAGCGCGAACTGCTGATCGGGCGGCTCTCGCGGGAGCTTTCCCGGCCGCGCCACGACGACCGTCCCGAGCCGGTCTGGTGGGTGGATCCGGATGGCGATTGAAGAGCCGTGCGCGGCGGCAACCCCGCGGCGTTGGATAATCGGAAGGTGAACCGCCGCGAATTGCTTCGATCGTCGCTTCTGGCGGCCGGCGCCGCCGCTGCCCCGCCGGCCTCACCGCAGGAAGTTCGCGCTCCCCAGCCAACCGCGCACAACTGGCCGGAGGCCGCCCGCGA
>JASHSS010000808.1 GCA_030038565.1 Bryobacteraceae bacterium | reverse complement strand
TGACCGTCCCGCCTCCGGAGATCCCCATGCACCCGACGCGGCGGGCATCCAGTTCCGGCCGGGTGGCGATCCAGTCGATGGTCCGCATGACATCGTAGGAACGCCAGCCGATCATGGTTTGGCCAAGCAGCAATGCGGACCCGGCCGCGGGCTGGCATGCAGTGGCCCCCGCGCCTTTCGAACTGGTCAGCGGATCGCGGCGGCAGCCGAACGCCATCGGCTCGATAGCCACGGCGGCCATGCCGTGCTCCGCCACCTGCACCGCGTAGTCGTACTGATAGTCCACCTTGACGGTGCGGTCCCGCCCCTGCTGGTCGATTCCCACGATGTCGTTCACGCCGCGGCCGTGGCCGGGGATGCAGATCACCGCCGCGTGCGGCGCCTGAGTGGCCTTGGGCGCCAGCAGGTAGCCGAGCACGGCCACGCCGGGGCGGCTCTGGAAGACGAACTTTTCGCGGCTGTACCCGGGGAAGTCGCGGACTTCCAAAGTCTGCGGCTGGAGCGGCGCGGTTTGGGCCGGGAAACCGCCCACCAGTTCCACCACTTTGGCGCGCAGCGCCTTCTGCCACTCGGCGGCGGCAGCGCGGTTGCGCGCGCGAAAGGTCATGCGCAACGGAGCGGCATCGTGCAGCTTTTTCGTGAAGACCACGGGATCGAAGGCGGACATATCGACCTTGCTTTCGACGCCGTCCAGCGCGCTCGCGTACTTCTGGGGTTCCTGTTCGGCGGGGAGAGCGGCGGGGTCCACGGCGGCGGCGGACACCAGTGCAACCTTACCCAGGTCCCGGCGGCTGATCCTGCGGGTAGAGAGCTTGGAAGTTCCGGACATGATGATCCATTGTACGGCTCCGCTTACTCCTTGGGCACCACCAGCACCATGTTCGCGCAGCCCTTCTTCGCCACCTCCACTTCCTGGGGACCCGCCAGCTTCTTCACCGTGCCGGGGTAGCCTTTCTGGTACACCAACACCTGGTAAGGGCCCTCGGCCAGCCCGTCGAAAAGAAAGCGGCCTCCGCTGTCCGTGGTGGTATACCGCGCGCCGCTCTTCGATTCGAGCGCCACCACCGCACCGGGCGCGGGCGCGGAGATACTCTCGGGGTCGCGGGTGCGGTCCACTTCCCGCTGGTAGAGCGGATTGGAGGTAACGAATCCCTCCAGGCGTCCGGCATCCTCATTGTCGCGGTAGAAGAACAGGTAGGCCAGGTCGGCGCCGGCGTCGGTGAGGCGGCGGGTGCGCGAGCAGCGGTCGGTTTCAATCCGCCCGGACTCCTCATCGTCGTCGGCATAGACCAGGTAGGTTTCGCCGATCTGGAAATCGATGCCGCAATCGTCGAAGTTGGTCCACACGTCCACGGTTTCGTCTTCATCCTCATCGCCGCGGAACACGGATTTCACCTTGAAGCGCGCGCGCCGCCCCTGGCTGAGGATGGAGTAGAACAGTGAGACCAGGCCACTGGAGGTTTGAATGGCCGCGAGCGGGGTGCGGTAGTAATCGGGCAGGTCGGGGAACAGCTTCTCGAAGGTGTCTTTAAGCTGCGCCACTCCGCCGGGTTGCTCGTCGCGCAAAGCCTGGCTCTGCCGGTTGAGCTCGGCGAGGGCGGGCTTCTGGGCGATGCTCCAGGGGTCCAGAAAAGCCGGCTCCACGGATTCCACGGTGCCGATGAACACCACCTCGCTCGAAGCCGTCTGGTGGCACACGGATTCGGAGACCGCGCAGTTGCAGGCGAGCGCCGGCGCGAAGGAAAACAGCCAGGCGAGCAGCGCGCCCCTCATGCTCCGCATGGCTTCATCGTAGCACCGGCTCCTGTGGCGCCCGCGCGCCCGGGCTTAGAATGAAGCGAGCGCTGGAAAGGAGCAAGCGTGGACATCAGCCGGCGGACACTCTTGGCGGGCGCGATGGCGGCGGCGCCAGGCGCCCAGGCGGCCGCGAGCGCGCCGAACATTCTGCACATCATGACCGACCAGCAGCAATGGGCCACGGTGGCCGGGCGGTCGGAATGCCGCACCCCCCACCTCAACCGGCTGGCCGAAGGTGGCCTGTTGTTCGAGCGCTCCTACACTCCCTCGGCGGTGTGCTGCCCGGCCCGAGCCATGCTTCTCTCGGGCGCTTACCACTGGCACAACGGCGTGTATAACCAGGTGCATTCGACGCCCTCGGTACACCGCGACATGAACGCCGATGTGGTGCTGTATTCCAATCGCCTGCGCGAGGCCGGGTACCATCTCGGCTATGTGGGCAAGTGGCACGCCTCCTACGTGCGCACGCCGCTGGATTTCGGCTTTCACGAGGTGGCCGACCTGGAAGGCTGCGATCCGCGGCTGATCCGGCAATTGGACACCAACCCGGATCTGGTGGAGCGGGCGCGGGCCGAAATCCGCAGCGTGCCCGAGCGGCGCTTCTCGTGGCCCGGTTCGGCGCCGTTCACCATGTGGGGATACCGCGAGGGTCCCGAGGAGGCCACTCCGGAATACTACCGCGCCGAGTGCGCCATCCGCATGATCCGGCGATTCGCGCGCGCGGGCGGCCCGTGGCACCTGGAAGTGCAGTTCGTGCAACCGCACGATCCCTACATGCCGCTGAAGCCGTACCTGGACCGCTACGACGCGCGCGCCATCCGCGTGCCGGCCAGTTTCCGCGAGACCTTCGCGGGCAAGCCCGGGCTGCACCGCCGCGAATCGGAAACCTGGGGCGCCATCACCGAAGACGACTATCGCCAGGGACGGGCGCACTATTATGCCTACACCGAGCAGGTGGATGCGCAGATCGGGCGGGTGCTCGACGCCTTGCGGGAAACCGGCCAGGAGGAGAACACCCTGGTGGTGGCGACCGCGGACCACGGTGACATGGTGGGCGCGCATCGCATGTGGATCAAGGGCTGGATTCCGTACGAAGAGTGCTACCGCGTGCCGCTGATGGTGCGCTGGCCCGGGCATATCCGGCCGGGGGCACGCTCGAACCGGCTGGTCCAGACGCACGACCTAGCTCACACCTACGTGGCGGCGGCCGGCGCCAGGCTGATGCCCTACCCCGATGGGCGCGCGCTCCAACCGCTGTTCGACAATCCGCGTCTGGATGCCTGGCCCGGCCACATCCTGTGCGCCTACTACGGCGGCGAGTTTCTGTATACCCAGCGCATCGCCATCACCGAACGCTTCAAGTACGTGTTCAACGGCTTCGATATCGACGAGTGCTACGACCTGGCGGACGATCCCGAAGAGATGCGCAACCTGGTGACGAGCGGCGGGAAA
>JASHSS010000082.1 GCA_030038565.1 Bryobacteraceae bacterium | reverse complement strand
GCGCCTGCGGCCACCATGGTGATGGATCCCGGCGGCACGCCGCTTCCAATCAGAGCCGCCCGAACCGATTCGGCGCGCTCGGTGCTGCCGCCATCGAAGTTGTCATCCACCTCGACGTTGAGACCCGGATGGGACCGGATCACGGCGGCCACCTGGGAAACGCCGCCAGACGCTCTGGAATCCAAGGTGTGGCCCGTGAAATCGCTGGCCGGGATGGCCACCAGCAGGCCGCGCGGCGAGTCCAGGGTTTCGAACGAGCACGCTCCCAGCTGCCGGTAGATGCTCATCCGCAGATCGCGCTTCTCCGCCATGTTCTCCATCGGTTGCGGAGGCGGAGGCGGCGGAATCTGCGACATCGCGGAAGCCTGCGCCTGGGCCTGTTCGCGCGCACTGCGTTCCTGGTCCAGCATGGCCCGATCCGCCGTCGCCTGGTTCTGTGCCGCTTGTGCCTGGGCCTGCACAGCCTGCAATTGGGCTTGCGCGGCCTGGGCCTGGGCTTCGGCCTGCATACGGCGCTGCCGCTCCTGGTCGGCTTCCGCGCGAGCCTGGGCTACCTGGGCATCCTGCTGTTGCTTCACGGTGATTGCGCGGGCGTCCTCGGCGGTCTGCGCCGCTTCGCGCGCCTCTCCGATCACCTGGCTTCGGTCGCCGCGGCTGGCCTGCAGGCTCTGGGCGCGATGCAACAGTTCCTGCGCCTTGGCAAAGGTATCGGGAGCGTAACGATCCGCTCCCATCGCCCCGGCAATCTGGACCGCGTTCTGGGCCTGGTAGACTTCCAGCATCTCCTCGTAAACCGGCATCGAGACGCGCGGCCCGTTGCCCTCCGCCGCCACTAAGTCCGCCGGAACGTTGTACGTATATTCTCCGCGGGGCAGAAGTTCATACTTGGCCACGATAGGCTCGATCTTACCCACCGTATCGGGCCGGATTTCGTTCTCCATCACCACCACGTCGCTGGGCTGGCGAACCGCCGCGTAGGGCTCCGCCGTGACGATCAGCCCGAACGCCTGCAGGTCCGTGGTCACGTGCAGCTTGGCTTTATCGGAGCTGCCCGCCAGGGCCTCGCCCAGATTCTTGGCGTGCCCCTCCGGCGTGATGGCCCACAATACGTAAGTCAGATACTCCTGTCCGTAGCCCGCGGGCGCCCGCAGGCGCTCGAAGTGGGCATCGATCTCGGTCCGCCCGGCCTTCGATTCCACAATGGCCTGGCCCCTGGCTTCCGGCATCAGCACGGTGCCGCGAAAATCAATCTGGGTGGGACCGCTGCGATATTGGTAGTTGACCGCTTTTACCGTGCGCTCGATCACCGTCACGCGATAGAGCGGAACATTTTGCCCAGGCGCGGCCGGAGCGGGTGCATAGGCCTGGCCCCAGGCACTACCTGCGGCAGCAACTGCCGCTGCAACGATTCCCGAAATCATGCGATTCATCGCCATTCTCCTCTACGCGACTCAAGATTTGCACTTCGTGTGCCATTAATTCCGCCTACCCTCGAACGGAAATCGATCCCCGCAGCGAAAATACCAGAGGCGTCTCCACCGGCAGCCGGACATTCTTTCTACCGGTGATGAACGCGGTGGTAGTACCCGCCGCGGCTCCCACGCCGGCTCCCACCACGGCTCCTACGCCGGCGCCGGCCACGGCTCCAATGGCTGCTCCGGAACCGGCGCCCCCGCCGATGAAGGCCAGGTTACGTTTCTTGTGCGAGCCGCTGGCGCGGAAATCGGCGGCGGTGCGGATTTCGTACGTCCGGCCGTCCAGGCGGAAGGAATCCAGCCGCACGCCAAGATATGCTCGCCCTCTCAAGCGCCCCGAGTGCTTGGATTCGACGACGTGGCCCTCAAAGGCCGTGCCCGTGGGTACGATTACGCGGTTGCCGGACACCACGGGAACGGTCAGGTAGGCGACGAATCGCTCTCCGACGCTGCTATAGCGGGTGTCGAGGCTCTGGCCCAAACGGACCCGCAGACGGGTTCCAGCGGGGAGAACCACAGCCGGGACGACGGTGGGATACTGCTCCACATACTGCCCGGAACTCTGCACCGGCGGCGCGGGCTGCTCCGCGGGAGCCGGGTAGGCCGCTGCTGCGGGCGCGGACGGTTGGTCAGGCACTTGGGCTTCGACCGGCGCCTGGGCTTGGGCCGGAGGGGCTGCTACCGGTTCGGGATTCTGCCCCGCGGGGGGGTTGGGAGCGGGGGCTGTGTTGGGCTGCGCTGGATTGGGTTCGGCGGCGGGGACGATTGCGTTTGCGGGCGCGGCCGCCGGCTGGGCGGACGCCTGGTTGGCGGGTGATGGGCCGTGCTGGCGATTGCAGGCCGCGGCGCCCAGCACCACGGCGAGAACCAGCAGAGATCTAAGCATCATGTCGTTTCGTCTCCTGGTCCTATGCCTGAGCAAGACCCCGACCATTTGCCGAAGTGCAAATGGATCTTGTGAGCGTTCGCAGGTTTGTGCCGGAAGAGGTAATTTTTGCATTGTGTTTTCGGCGTGCTCCCGCTCCGCACGGTTGCCCGCGCCCGCAAGTGCCACGGCTCACAAGCCGGCCCCGCGGCCGCATCGCATGGCATCTACCGTGCTGCGCGATGGGGTTGGTTTTTGGTTTTTGTGTGTGCCGGAGTGCCAACTCTACCCGGGGGAGGAAGCGATGCACCTGAGTCGCCGCTTGATGTTCTCGCTTTTCGGCGCCGTCGCCGCGGTTTCGATGATCTTCGCCTTGTACCAGGTGCAGGCGGAGAGGCATGCGCTGAACGACGAGATGCAGCGCCAGGCGATCATTCTCGCCGAGAGCCAGGCGAGCACTGTGGAGCGGCTTCTGGAAAGCGGTTCGGGCAACGAACTGCAGGCCTTGGTCGATCAATTCCGGAATCACCAGCAACTGGCGGGCATGGCGATTTACGATGGCAACGGTCGAACCGTCGCGATTACCGCGGGTCTGGCCGCTACCACCGGCGATCTACCCGCGGCTGTGGCGGCCGCCATCAAGACCGGCCGGGACCACGGACAGAGCTTCCGTTCCGCCGCGCAGCGCCTGCGGCTGCTGGCGCTGCCTCTGAACCGGGACGGGCACACCATCGGGGCGATCGCGGTCTTCGACAACGCCGCCTCCATCGCCGCGCCGGTATGGCGCCACGCGCTCACGGGCATGGTGCAGACGCTGCTGATCGTAGGCTTCACGCTGTTGATTGTTCACTGGAGTCTGAGCAGGCCCTTGCGCCACATGACCGAGTGGTTGCGCGCTCTGCGCACCGGCGGCGCACCGGCCGATGGCCGGCCACCTAAGGAAGGCATCTTCCAGGGCCTCACCGGCGAATTGACGGAGCTGGCCACCAGCCTGCACGCGGCGCGGGCGGCGGCCGAGGAGGAGGCGCGCTTGCGCGACGCGGGGCTTTCCCGCTGGACCGCGGAACGCCTGCGCATCGCCATGAAGGGCAAACTCGAGGGAAGCCGCCTCTTCGCGGTCTCCAACCGCGAACCGTACGAACACAAGCACCAGGGAGGTTCCATCACCTGCTCGATTCCTCCCAGCGGACTGGTGACGGCGCTCGAGCCAGTGCTGCGGGCGGGCGATGGAACCTGGATCGCGCAGGGCTCCGGCGACGCCGACCGCGAGACGGCCGACCGGCACGGCCGCCTGCGCGTGCCCCCGGACCATCCGCAATACCGCCTCCGCCGCGTCTTCCTCACCAGGGAAGAAGAGGCCGGCTTTTATTTTGGCTTCGCCAACGAAGGACTCTGGCCTCTCTGCCACATTGCCCACACGCGTCCGGTCTTCCGCTCGGGAGACTGGCAGCAGTACCAATCGGTCAACCGGAAATTCACCGCCGTCCTGCTCGATGAGATGGAGGGGGAGGAGCAGCCTGTGGTGCTGGCGCAGGATTACCACTTCGCCCTGTTGCCGCGCATGGTCAAGGAAAAGCGCCCGGATGCCCGCATCGCCATTTTCTGGCACATCCCGTGGCCCAATCCGGAGGCGTTCGGAATCTGTCCCTGGCAGCGGGAGCTGTTGGACGGAATGCTGGGAGCGGACCTGATCGGGTTCCACATCCAGGCGCATTGCAATAACTTCCTGGAGACTGTGAATCAGGCGCTCGAATCGCGCATCGACTGGGAGCACTTCGCGGCCAACCGCCACGATCACCTCACCATCGTGCGGCCTTTCCCCATCAGCGTGGCCACCAACGGAGACAGCCCGGCGCCTCACGCGCCCTCGCCGGAGGTGCAGGCGCTGGTGCACCGGGAATTGGGCGCGCGGCCCGCCTTCCTCGGCCTGGGCGTGGATCGCGTGGACTACACTAAGGGTATTCCGGAGCGGTTCCGCGGCATCGAACGGCTGTTTGAGCTGTATCCAGAATTCCGCGAGAAGTTCACCTTTATTCAGATCGGCGCCCCCAGCCGCACGCACATCAAGCGCTACCAGGATTTGATGGCCGAGGTGGAAAGCGAGGTGGAACGCATCAACCGAACCTGGCGGACCGGATCCTGGAAGCCGATCGTCTTCATCGCCCGCCATCACAGCCATGCGGAAATCGAGGCCTATTACCGCGAAGCCGACCTGTGCCTGGTGACGTCCCTGCACGATGGCATGAACCTGGTGGCCAAGGAATTTCTGGCGGCGCGCGCCGATGAGCAGGGGATGCTCATTCTGAGCCGTTTCACGGGCGCCAGCCACGAGCTGCCGGATGCCCTGGTGGTGAATCCGTACGATACCGATGAACTTGCGCAGGCCATTCGCACGGCGCTGGTCATGCCGGCTGGGGAAAAGCAGTCGCGCATGCGCCGGATGCGCGCGGTAGTCAAGGAAAACAACGTGTATCGCTGGGCCGGAAACCTGATTGGCGAGCTGGCGGCGATCCGCCTGGATTCCACCGCGGCGTCCGCCGTGTCGAATGGCCGGCCGATGGACGCGAGCGGCGAGGAACGGCGCGCCCGCGACGGGGTCGCGGCGCCCGTGCTGTGAGCGCGGGAACGCGCCCTTACGGACGGCCGGTGCGCGAGGTTTCGCGGGCCGAAAGCCACAGCAGGAACTCGTGTACGGCGGCGATATCGGGCAACTGATATCGCGCGCAGGTCACCGGCGCGGCCCCCACTTTGATGGTGATGGCGTCTGGCAAGGCGCGGAATGCGGCTTCGTCGCTGGTATCGTCGCCCAGATAGATCGACAGGCCGCGGGTCTCCTCGTGCAGGTGGTGGTTGATCCAGCGCGCGGCGGCTCCTTTATCCCAGTCGGTGTGCGGGACGATCTCCAGAACCTTGCGGCCGTTATTCACCCGGAACAACCCGTGGAACCGGGCGGCCGCCGCGCGCACGGCGGCGCGGATGGCCGGAATGTCGCCGGGCGCGGCGCGCCGGTAGTGGACGCTGGCGGTCAATCCCTTGTACTCCACCAGGGCCCCCGGCACCTCGCTCAGTTCGGCGGCCAGACTTTCCGCGAGGGCTTGCAACTCCTCGCGCCGCGCCCAGGCCTGCGGTTCGACGAAGCGCAGGTTGCGGCCGAAGATCTCGAGCCCGTAATTTCCCGCGTAGATCAGCCCGTCCAGGCGGATGCGGCTGAACAGATCTTCCACCGCTCGGCCGCTGATCACGGTGATGGTGAGAAATTCCTGGCCGGCGATCAGTTTCAGGGCCTCGGCCGTGTCCCGGTCCAGCCGGGGTGCCGCTGGATCGGATGCGATGGGCACCAGGGTTCCGTCAAAATCCAGAAACAGGGAAACCCAATTCGCGGCTTGGATGGGGCTTTTGACCTCGGCAATCAGTTGCGCCAACAATCGGGACATGAAATCTCGGGGGACCCGGAGGACGGGGCTATGGGTTGCCTTGTCTCCTGGGGTCAGTGCAGCAAGGATTGGGCCAATGAGCGGTTCGGCACACAGCGAAACCCGCCCGGCCGCTCGCCCGACGGTACTGCTAGGATAGCGCATAGCGATGCTGCAGGATTTCCGGTACGCCTTTCGCAATCTGCGGCGCACGCCTCTGTTTACGGCGGTGGCGCTGGTTTCGCTGGGATTGGGGATTGGCGCCACCAGCGCCGTGTTCACGGTGGCCGACCAGGTTCTGCTGCGGCGCTTGCCGGTGGAACACGCGGGCGAATTGCTGGTGCTCGAAAGTCCCGGACCCGCCAGCGGGCTGGTGATGGGCGACAACCTCTTTTCGCACCCCATGTATGTGGATCTGCGCGACCACAACGAGTCGTTCGCCGGACTCGCGGCGCGCTTCGCCACGCCCCTGAACCTCACCTACCGCAACCGCAGCGAACAGGTGCAGGCGGAAATCGTGTCGGGGAATTATTTCGCCACCCTGGGCCTCGCCACGGTGTTGGGCCGCGGAATCACTCCCGATGACGATCGCACCCCGGGGGCTCATTCGGTGGCGGTGGTGACTTACGATTTCTGGAAGAACCGCCTGGGCGGCAACCGCGCGATTGTCAACCAGGTGCTGCTGCTCAACGGCCACCCCATGGTGGTAATCGGGGTGACGGCGCCGGGGTACCGCGGTTTCGACCTGGGGTCGCGCACCGATGTGCTGGTGCCGGCGATGATGAAGGCCCAGATGACGCCCACCTGGAACGGCCTGGACGACCGGCGCGCGCTGTGGCTCCAACTCATCGGGCGGCTAAAGCCGGGAATTGCGGCCGCCCAGGCGCGCGCCCTGTTGGAGCCGTATTACCGCGCCTTGCTGGCCATGGAACTGCCGGGCACGGGCTTCCGTTCGGAGAGCGACCGCCGCGGCTTTGTGGCCAAGCCTCTGCTGTTTGCGCCCGCGGCGCGCGGGGTATCCAGTTTCCGCGACCAGGCCGCCGCGCCGGTCACCATCCTGCTGGTGATTGTGGCGCTGCTGCTTCTGATTGCCTGCGCCAACGTGGCCAGCCTCTTGTTGGCCCGCGCGGTGGGTCGGCAAAGGGAGATCGCCATCCGCCTGGCGGTGGGCGCCAGCCGCTTCCGCCTGGTGCGGCAACTGCTCGCGGAGAGCGTCACGCTGTCGCTGGCGGGAGCGGCGCTGGGCCTGCTGTTCGCCGCCTTCGCCGTCGGCGGTCTGGTAAGCCTGATGAGCGCCAATTCCCTGGGCCTGGGGATCACGGCGGACCTGGATTGGCGGGTCTTCGCCTTCGCCTTCCTGCTGGCCCTGCTGACCGGCGCCGTCTTCGGCCTGCTTCCGGCGTGGCAGGCGACGGCGCCCTCGGTAGCCACGACTCTCAAAGACGTGTCGGGCAGTCTTTCCGCCGCCACCGGGCACGTGCGCACGCGCAAATTGCTGGTGGTGGCGCAAGTGGCGCTCTCGCTGCTGATGCTCAGCGGCGCGGTGCTGTTCGCGCGCTCGCTGGGCAATCTGAATCGCGTGGACCTGGGTTTCCGGCGCGCCGGTCTGGTGGAGTTCGCGGTGGATCCGTCTCTGAATGGCTATTCTCCCGAGCGCATCCGCGAGTTTGCGGAAAACCTGACGCGGCGCGTGGAAAGCCTGCCCGGAGTGCGGTCGGCGGCCGTGGGGGTCAATCCGGTGCTCTCCTGGGATACCAACCGCTCGACCATCCGGGTGGTGGGTGATCAACCCAGGGACGACGAGGATATGAGTCCCAACGTGGACCAGGTGGGTCCTGGCTACTTCGCCACCATGGGGATTCCGCTCGTGGCGGGCAGGGAATTCAACCCGGGCGACCGTAGGGGCGCGCCGCGCGTGGCGATGGTGAATGACGTCTTCGCGCGGTATTACTTCCCTGGCGAGAACCCCATCGGGCGGCAGGTGGCTTTCACCCGCCAGCGCGACAGGACGATCGAAATCGTGGGGGTGGTGCGGGGGTCCAAGTACGCCAGCGTGGATGAGAAGATTCCGCGGGTGATCTACACGCCCTTTGCGCAGGACGAAAATCCCGCTTCGCTGGTGATGTATGTGCGCGCCTCCGGCGACCACCGGCGCTTCATCGGCGCGCTGCGGAGGGAAGTGGCCGCGCTGGACGCAGAGTTACCGGTCACCAACCTGCGGACCATGGACGAACAGGTGAACGAGGCGCTTGCCGAAGGCCGCATGATGGCGGATCTCTCGATGGCCTTCGCTGCACTGGCTACCCTGCTGTCGGCGGTCGGGGTGTACGGGGTGATGGCCTACCGGGTGACGCGGCGGACGCGCGAAATCGGCATCCGCCTGGCGCTGGGCGCGGGCCGCACCAGCCTGGTGGGGATGGTGATGCGCGAGGTGGCCGTGCTGACGGCGGCAGGGGTGGCGATCGCGGTGCCGTTGGCGCGCCTGCTCTCCCGTCTGGTGGCGGGGCAACTCTACGGCATCGCCCCGGACGATCCGGCCAGCACGCTCCTGGCGGCGGCGGTGCTGGTGGCGGTGGCGCTTACCGCTGGGTATATTCCGGCGGAGCGGGCCACCCGCGTGAACCCGCTGCGCGCACTGCGCTACGAATAGGCCCGTAACGGGGCGCCCCTGGTTAGGGCAGGCTGAAAGCTTGCCCCACCCCGCCGCGCCCCGTCAGCAAGCGGAAGAGCTAAATCACGCACCCAAAGACCTGGATCCCCCTCGCCGTATGTTATAAGAGGATTGCATGGAACCAACCGCTGATATTGCACTGATCGGGCTGGCCGTGATGGGCCAGAACCTGATCCTCAACATGAACGATCACGGCTATACCGTGGTGGCTTTCAACCGCACCGTATCGAAGGTGGACGAGTTTTTGAACGACGCCGCCAAGGGCCGCAAAACTATCATCGGCGCGCGCTCGGTGGAAGAGATGGTGAGCCTCCTGAAGCGGCCGCGCAAGATCATGCTGATGGTGAAAGCCGGGCAGGCGGTGGATGATTTTATCGAACAACTGCTGCCGCACCTGGAGCCGGGCGATTTGATCATCGATGGCGGCAATTCGCATTTTCCGGATTCCATCCGCCGCACGAAGTATCTCGAGAGCAAAGGCATGTTGTTCATCGGCACCGGCGTTTCGGGCGGAGAGGAAGGCGCCCGCTTCGGACCCTCGATGATGCCGGGCGGAAGTCCCAAGGCCTGGCCGCTGGTGAAGGACATCTTCCAGAGCATCGCCGCCAAAACTCCGGACGGGTCGCCCTGCTGCGACTGGATGGGTGAGGATGGCGCCGGGCATTACGTGAAGATGGTGCACAACGGCATCGAATACGGCGACATGCAGCTCATCTGCGAAGGCTACCAGCTCCTCAAGGAAGGCCTGGGGATGAACAACCAGCAGATGCACGATACCTTCACGGAATGGAACAAGGGCGAACTGGACAGCTACCTGATCGAAATCACCAGCGACATTCTGGCCTATAAGGACGAGAAGGGCGCCTATGTGCTGGACGAGATTCTGGATACGGCCGGCCAGAAAGGCACCGGAAAATGGACCAGCGAGAATGCTCTGGACCTGGGGATGCCGGTGACGCTGATCGGTGAAGCGGTCTACGCCCGCTGCCTGAGCGCCATGAAGGAAGCCCGCGTGGAGGCGTCCAAGCTCCTGAAAGGGCCGAAATTCCAATTCTCCGGCGACCGGGCCGCCTTCCAGGAAGACATCCGGCAGGCCCTGCTGGCGTCCAAGATCGTCTCCTACGCGCAGGGTTTCATGCTGCTGCGCGAAGCGGCTCACGAATTCCACTGGAATCTGAACTACGGCGGGATCGCTCTGGTATGGCGGGCGGGCTGCATCATCCGCTCGGCCTTCCTCAGCAAGATCAAGGAGGCTTTCGACCGCAACGCCAATCTGAGCAACCTGCTGCTCGATCCGTACTTCACCGCGGTGATCGAGCGCTGCCAGAATTCCTGGCGCCGGGTAGTGGCGCGCGCGGTGGAAAACGGGGTTCCGGTGCCGGCATTCACCACCGCGCTGGCTTTCTACGACGGCTACCGCAGCCAGCGGCTTCCGGCCAATCTCCTGCAGGCGCAGCGCGATTACTTCGGCGCCCACACCTACGAACGGATCGACCGTCCGCGCGGCCAGTTCTTCCACACCAATTGGACCGGCAAGGGCGGGAGCGTGTCGGCGGGGACGTACACGGTGTGAGCGCCGGCATCAGCGAACTCGCATCCAAAATCCGCCTGCTGCTGATGGACGTGGACGGCGTGCTCACCGACGGCCGCCTGTACAACGTCCCGGCTCCGGATGGGTCGATGGCCGAAACCAAGGGCTTCGATTCGCAGGATGGTATCGCCCTGCAATGGCTGGCGGGTCTGGGAATCGTGACCGGGCTGATCAGCGGGCGCGTTTCGCCGGCCACCGTCGAGCGCGCCAGGCAGTGCAAATTCAAGTACGTTTACCAGGGCCATACGGAGAAGATTCCCATCCTGGAGGAAATCCTGAAGGACTCCGGGGTGGCCCCTGCCGAAGTGGCCTACATCGGCGACGACCTCACCGATGTGGTGGTCATGCGGCGCGTGGGGCTGGCCTTCGCCCCCGCCAACGCGCGGCCGGAAGTGAAGCGCCTGGCGCATCATGTCACCGCCGCGGCGGGCGGGCAGGGCGCCGTGCGGGAAGTCATCGAGCTGGTGCTGAAGGCGCAGGGACGCTGGGCGGAGATTCTGAAGCACTACGAAGTTGAATCGTGAGGAGATCGGCATGAGTGACGGATTGAAAATTCATCCCCAGGGAGCCGGGCTGGATTTTGTTTCCCTGGGCGCGCTGGTGCATCGCCTGGACCCGGGCATCATCCCCTTCCGCAAGGCCACCGAATGCCGCATTCACGTGAGCGGCGGAGAGTTCAACTGCGCGGCCAACCTGTCGGATTGTTTCGGAATGAAGACCGGCATCGTGACCGCCATGGTGGACTATCCCATCGGCGACATGATCGCCGAGCGCGTGCGCGCCATGGGCGTGAAACCGTTCTATAAACACTTCGCGCACGACGGCGTGCGCGGACCGAACATGGCCACGGTCTACAGCGACCGCGGATGGGGCGTGCGTGGGCCGGTGGTGTTCTATAACCGCTCCAACGAAGCCGCCGGCCAGCTCAAGCCGGGCGATTTCGACTGGCCGGCGATCTTCGCCGGAGGGGTTCGCTGGTTCCACAGCGGCGGTATCTTCGCGGCCCTTTCGCCGACCACCGCCGACGTGATTGTGGAGGCTGCCCAAGCCGCCAAAGCGGCTGGCGCGGTGGTGTCTTTCGATCTGAACTATCGCGCCAAGCTGTGGGGCATTTCGGGCGGCGAGGCGCGCGCCGTGGAGGTGCTCCGCCGGATTGTCGAAAACGTGGATGTGCTGGTGGGCAACGAAGAGGATTTACAGAAAGGCCTGGGGATTCCCGGGCAGGATGTGACGTCCAAATCCAAACTCGACCCCAGCGCCTTCTTCGGCATGATCCACCAGGTGGTGGCGAAGCATCCCCAGGTGAAGGTGGTGGCCACCACGCTGCGTGAAGTGCACTCCACCAACCGTCACAGTTGGAGCGCGGTGGCGTGGATCGACGGCCAATCGTACGTGGCTCCCACGGCGGAGCTGGACGTGTACGACCGGGTGGGCGGCGGAGATGGTTTTGCCTCGGGCCTGTTTTACGGATTGATGACGGGAGCGCCGCCCGAGCAAGCCGTGCGGCTGGGCTGGGCTCACGGCGCGCTGCTGACCACGTTTCCGGGGGACACCACCATGGCCACGCTGGACCAGGTGCGCGCATTCGCCAAGGGAGGATCGGCGCGCATCCAGCGCTAGCGCGGGGCCCATGCGGTACTGGCAAGTTCATAGCCTGCGTTGGTCCGGCGGGCCGGCGGCGCACCGGTCGAATCGTCTTGCCCCAAGGCTGCATTAGTGTACACTGGGAGTTCTCTTTCCACTATGACTTCGGCCGCACCGCGGGAGATCACCAGCGCGCATAGCCCGGACTCCGACGACGCTTTCATGTTCTACGGGTTGGCGACCAAGAAAGTCCGCTCCACCAAAGTCGTCTTCAAGCACGTGCTGAGCGATATTGAAACGCTGAACCGCAAAGCCATGGAGGGTCACTACGACTTGAGCGCGATTTCCTATCACGCTTATCCGTACGTGGCCGACAAGTACGTGCTGATGGCCAGCGGATCGAGCATCGGGGACGGTTACGGGCCGATGATCATCGCCGCGCGGCCCATGGAGCCGGACGAGATTAAGGGCAAGCGCATTGCGGTTCCCGGCACTCTGACCACGGCTTACCTGACATGCCGGCTCTTCCAACCCGATTTCGAGCCGGTGGTGACGCCCTTCGACAAGATCACCGATGCGGTGCGCGAGCGCAGCGTGGACGCCGGCCTGGTGATTCATGAAGGCCAGTTGACCTTCGACCGCGAAGGATTCCACCGCATCGTGGATTTGGGCCGCTGGTTCAAGGCCACGTACAAATTGCCTCTGCCGCTGGGCGGCAACGTGCTGCTGCGTTCGCTGGGGACGGAGATTCAGTCCGAGTGCTGCCGGATGATGCGCGACAGCATCCAGTACGCGCTGGATAATCACGACGAGGCGCTCGAATACGCGCTCCAGTTCGCGCGCGACCTGGAGCGGCGGCTGGCCGACAAATTCGTGGGCATGTACGTGAACCACTACACCGTGGATGCCGGGACGATCGTTCCCCAGGCGGTGCAGAAACTGCTCGACCTGGGAGCCGATGCGGGGCTGATTCCCCGGCGCGTCCAGGTGGAGTTCGTGCGCTAGGCGCTTCACCGGAGACGCATCCCCTGCCAGCCGCGTTAGCATAGGAATTATGCGCCTCTCTTACGCTCTTCTCGCTCTTGCCCTGGTCACGCCGGCGCCGGCTCAGGATGTCCGCCCCAAGGATGTCCGCGACATGGCCAAAGCTGGTCCATCGGCCATTCCCAAGTTGCAGGACCTGTTGAAAAACCCTGACGTGGACGTGCGCGTCGAAGTGGTTAAGCAGTTGACCACCATCGGCACGCAGCGGAGCCTCGATCCGCTGATCCTGGCCACCAGGGACACCGATGCGGAAGTGCAGATCCGGGCCACCGACGGCCTGGTTAATTTTTATTTGCCGGGATACGTGCAGACCGGCCTGGGGGCCAGCATCAAGCGCGTGGGCACCGGCATCAAGGGCCACTTCACCGACACCAACGATCAGGTGATCCCGCCCTTCGTGGTGGTGCGCCCGGAGGTGACTGCCGCGCTGGGACAACTGGCGCGCGCCGCGGCCTCCACCGATGCGCAGGCCAATGCGGCGCGGGCGCTGGGCATCCTGCGCGCCAAAGCCGCGGTGCCCGACCTGATCCAAGCGGCACATTCCAGGAACACCGAGGTGATTTACGAATCGCTCACCGCGCTGGAGAAGATCCGCGACGAATCGGCGGCGCCGCAGATCAGTTTTCTGCTGCACGATCTGGACCCGAAGGTGCAAGCGGCAGCCATCGAGACCACCGGGTTGCTGCTGAACAAGTCGGCGGTGCCGGAATTGATCGGGGTTCTCAATCGTACCCGCGATGCCCGCGTGCGCCACGCGGCGCTGACCGCCATCGCCATGCTTCCGCTGGATTCCAGCCGGCCTCTCTACGCGCAATATCTGAACGACAAGGACGACAAAATGCGCGCCGCCGCCGCGGAAGGTTACGCGCGGCTGCAGAGTCCCGCCGATCTGCCGACCATCGACAAAGCCTGGCAGGCCGAAACCAAGACTTCACCGCGCCTCTCCATGGCCTTCGCCATGGTGATGCTGGGCAAGACCCAATTGAGCGAGTTCAGCCCGCTGCAATACCTGATCAACACGCTGAATTCGGCGGCTTACAAAGGAGTGGCGCTGCCCTTCCTGGTGGAAGCGGCGCGCAACGAGGCCGTACTCCATTCGCTCTACCCGCCCATGGCGAGCGGAACCAAGGACGAAAAAATCGGGCTGCTGCGCGTGCTGGCGCGCAGCGGAGACCAATCCAGCGTCGCGGAGGCGCAGAAGCTGACCAACGACCCCGACAACGATGTTTCCCAGGAAGCCCTGCGGACCGTGCGGACCTTGCAGGCGAGACTCTGAGACCCGGCGCACCGGGTCCCCCGGCCGGCGTCCTCCGCGCCTCTACTTGGCCTTTTTCTGCTTCTGCTGGCCGACGCGCACCTTGAAGTGCAGCACTTTGGATTCCTGGAACGCCTTGTGATCGTGGCGCGCCACGGCATCCGAGAGGTACTTATCGACATCGGCATCCTTGGGCAGGACGGACATGAGGGTGAATTCGGAGTTGCACACCGGGCAGAAGGGCCGGAACCGCTTCACATTGGGGATTGCCATAACAGTCCTAGTGTAGCAGAGGAGGGCGCGTCTTCGAAGCACGCCCCGGTGTTTACGTTCCAGCCTTTCCGCGTTTTCCGCGCCGCGATTCCGAAGAAGTGGCCTTCTGATTCTTCACCTGGAGTTCGTTGACCACCTGCGCCACGTTCGGCACCCCCGAGGCTACCTGCTGAACCTGGTCGCGCTGGGATTGAGAGTTCGCCTGGCCGGTCTGGGTCACTACCCGGTTCTTCACCGAATACCGCACGCCATCGTGCAGATGGTTTTGAAGCAGCGCGGCATCCAGATTATCGCCGATGCCCTTGTCGAGGTCCGAATTGATGTCGCGGGCGGCCGCCCCGGCGCTGCCCGGCGGCGCCACCGCAATCTGGTCCGACACCAAAGGCGGGCGCGTTCAGCCAGCTGCGCGGCCGCTCTCCGGCCGGCTGCCGAATCAGTGGCGTCCACCGCTACGGTCTAGCCGTCGAATTCGGTGCTTTTTTCTTTAGAATCAACAAAGCTGAATCCATCCGCCGCTTAGATCGAAGCGGGCCGGGCCGGAGGCGTCTCTGGAACGGAAAGCGATCTCAGGACTACCGGCTGGCGGCTGACCCGGTGGAATAAGGTTGGCCGCAAGCGCCCCAAACCCGTGGTTTCCGAGTGAGAGTCTTACGGGAGCAGCGCGCGCCTCCATCAACGGGAATGAGACGCCGGGAAATGAGACGCCGCGCGATCTTAAACGGGGATAATCTGAGCTGACGGATCCAGACGCCGCAAATCATTCGGATCGCTCGTAACTATGGGGTCTCGCCGCGCCCTGGCAAGAATCACCACCGAAGCGTCAATAATATCCTGCGAATTGGCGGCGCCACACAGTTCCCCACAGGAACGGGCAAGGTGTTCATCAAGGGGAACAATCTCTACCTCCTCGCTCCGCAAAAACCGCGCCAAAGTAACCTGAACACGGCCATCGCGCCAGGCTTGTCCCACGACGCCCGCAGGCACTCGAAACGCCCGGCCTTGAGCCAAGGCCCGATGGAGCAAGGCGATCATGCGTTTATCACCGCGATCCAAGGCGATCAGTGCGCCACTATCCAGTACTATCGCCGCCGCGGTGCGAGTGCGCGTTCCGCCCATTGGATGTCCTCCGCCGCTGGTTCACCGTGTTGTTCGATCAGGTCCCGCAGCAGTACCCGGAGAGACTCGCGCTTCTCGTGTTCCGCCAGGACCCGGGCAATGTAACCCGAAATCGAATCGGCCCGTCCGGCCCGGACTTCCCGGTGGACTCTCATCAGTTGGTCCTTGGGCAAACTGATGGCGATCTTCGCCTTGGTCATACCAACATCATACCGGATGTGGACTAACAGTACCAGAGCGAGCGCGGTGACAGTCTTAGGCGATCCGGGCGCTTCGACCCGCGAAGCCGGCAAGCGGTAATGGGTCAGTTTGCCCGCCGAATTACATCCTGGTGTTCCCTAGGCCCTCTTAGTCAGGAACGGAATTAGGGGCAGTGCAGCCGATCAACGATTCAGGCACAATGAGCGTTATGTACCGGTTGCTCCTGTTCGGCGCTCTTAGTATCGCTCTCCTGGCCGACGATGCGATCCTGGAACACGCGCGTCAGGTAAACCTGGAGCGCGCCTCGCACATGCCGAACTTCGTCGCGGACGAAGTCATTACCTTCTATGGCGAACATGGGGGCTCCGGACGATGGGAACGCTTCCCCACGGTTATCGAAGACGAAATCACAGTCAACGGAAGTCAGATCACCCGGGCCAATTTTCGCCGGAATGGAAAGCCGTGGCGCGGGATCGACTTGAGAACCCGGGAGCTCGGATTCACGCCGGGAATTCCCGCCACCGGCTTCGCCGCCGCACTAGAGCCACTGTTCGATCCGAAATGCCCCACCACGCTGAAATTTGCCGGTAACGACGAACTGCGTGGGAAGGCCGTGATGGCGTACCAATTCGACTCGCCGGCCAATGGCTGTTTTGGAAATCTGTATGGAGGCTTCGCGTACAATGCCGCCCGGACAGGACGGGTTCTCATCGACGGTCCCAGCGGGGACGTGCTCCAGTTCGAAGAGGAAGCCTTCGGATTTCCGGAACGGTTCGCGTTCGTATCGAGGCATCAGGTGATGACCTGGGATTACGTAAGAATCGGAGAGGCGTCTCATTGGCTACCCGTGTCCGCGGAATTCATCTGGACGCGCCCGCCAACGGGCGGAAGAATAACGCGTGGAAGAATCTGGACGCGCCCGCCAACGCGCGGAAGAACAGTCGTCGAGTACCGCAATCACCGGCATTTCGAGTCCAGCACAGACATCAAGTACAAGTGAGGACCGGCAGGACCGCTCCCCTCGGGCCCGCCTATCCCGCCATTTCCACCGGATTGGTGGTGGGCATCTCCAGCCATCCCTGCTGCGGAACGGCTTCCATGGGCAGGCCTCCCTGCCAAAGCGAGAACAGGAAGCGCAGACCGTCGCCCGGCTTCACTCCCAGGGCGGCCAGCGGAACGCCCAACTCCAGCACCTGGGCGAAGGCGCAATCCACCCGCCCGTCGGGCGCGGCGGCCAGATGGAGCTCGCGGGCCTCGGCGGAGCCGGCCGAGAAGCCGATGGTCATGGCGCTCGGCGCGGCGCCATCCATCGGCCGCGCCGTCAAACGCAGTTCCAGGGCGGCCAGTTCGCCCTCGCTTTCCGGATGGAAGTCCACGCGCAGATAAAAGTTGGTTCCGTCGGAACCGAATTGCACTTCCTTCACCAGAAACTTCTGGCCGTGCATCGAGCCGGAGCGGTCGTCCACGCGATAGTTGCCGGCGCCCAGCCATTCGAAGAAAGAGGTCACTTGGCCATCGATCACCGGGTGGATGGGACCGGCGGGCTGAATGAGCACCGCGGGAACGGTGGCGCGCAGAATGGGGTGCGACAACTCCTCGGGGGGCGTCAGGCTCAGGAAGCGGTAGACGTTGGCCAGGTGGCTGCGGTAGAGCTGGTCGAATTCCTCGCGATTGTCGGAGGTGTGTTCGGGGCCGTACCACCAGCACCAGTCGCTGCCCTCGGCGATGAGCAGCTCTTCGAACGCCAGGCGGCGCTGCTCCTCGTTGACGGTGGTGGCCTGGTCGTAGGTCTGGCGGGCGCGCAGCAGTTCCGACCACGCCTGGTTGTCTTCGTCCGCCCCGATCCACACGTCGAAATTGGCGTTGATCCAGGAGCCCGGGAAAATGTGGTCCAGCGGCTCGGGGGAAACGCGGCGAAGGGCTTCGCTTACGGTCACGGCCGTAAAACCGGCGTCGGCCGAGATCCGGCCATACAGTTCGCGCAGGAACGGGCGCCCGTTCCGGTGGTAATACTCCCAGGCGTTTTCGCCGTCCAGGATGATGGGCACCAGGGCGTCGCGTCCGGAGCGGAGAATTCCGGCGCAGTTCTCGCGGATGCGCCGCAGAAAGTCGGCGGCCGCCCCGGCGGCGTCCATCTTGGAGTAGACGAAGCCGATCAGGTCGCTCATGAAGTGGTCGCGGAAAATCACCCCCAGCTGCCGGGCGGATTGCCGCCATTGGTAGGGGCGGTAAAGACCGTCCACGCCGGAGTTGTGGCCAATGGTCTGGTCGAGCACGCCGCTATCGCTGGCGGCCCATTCGAACCCCACCTCCGAGGCGAGCGTGAACACCTCGTCGGAAACCGATCCCTCCGACGGCCACAGCCCCACCGGCGCGGCGCCGAACTGCGCGCCGATGTACTGGCGGGCCATGGCGAGCTGATGGCGGGCATCCTGGGGGTAGTGGAAGCGCGGCGGCAGGGCCACGCCGGGGTGGGAGACGCGCGCGATGTCGGAATCGCACACCAGTGGCAGAATCGGATGGTAGTAGGGGGTGGTGGAGATTTCGATCTGTCCGGACTGGGCCAGCTTGCGATAAACCGGCAGCACGTGACCGATGATCTCGCGCTGCTTTTCACCCATGCGGCGCTGATCGTCGGGCGAGAAATTGCGGCCCCGGCGCAGCCACTCGGCGATTTCCGGATCCCCCTCGTGGAACTCTTCGTCGAACCAGGCCAGCTGCGACCACATCTGCACGTCGCGGAGTTCCTGGGGCCCGAACAGAATGCGGCCGGACGAGCCTTTCTGCGCCTGCCAGGCATCGTACAGCTCTCCGTAGCGCGGGTACCGGTAGATCATCTGCCGCGGATCGGAGTAGAAGGAGTGCTTGAGCACGAAGGCCCGCTCCCAGTCGTTCAGGCCTTCGGCGGGCTTCAGGGCCATCTGCAGGAAGGGATCGGCGGCCTGCCCGGAAGCGTATTCCACCACCTGGGCTACCAGCGAAGGCACCAGGTTGAAGGTCTGCTTCACGGCGGGGAACTCCTCCAGGATGCGCGCCATGCCGTAATAATCCTTGAGCGCGTGCATGCGGGTCCAGGGCAGTTTGTACTCGCCCGAGATCAGGTCCTTATAGAACGGCTGGTGCATGTGCCATAAAAAGCACAGATACATTTGCGGCATATGATGGCATCGCGCCTTTCGCGGCGGCGCTGCGAAGTAACTCTACTTTCCGAAATAGCTCCTTACGGGCGGGGGCGGCGCGTCTTTGCGGATGGCGCGCCAGAGAATATCGTTCAGCTCGTCGTCGTCGTTCTCGTCGGCTTCGTCGAAATGCATGCGGTTGGAAGCGGCCGCGCCGGTGGCGGTGGCCGGGTTCTTCTGGTCCAGCGGGATGTTGGGCTTCTCCGCGGTGTAGCCGGCCGGGTCGGGCGTGGGCTGGAAGACGCTGGCCATGGGCCGCGCGCCGGCGTCGAAGTGGGTCATGGGGTGCAGGCCCAGCAGGTACTCGATGGTGCGCAGCATGGAGGTGGTGTTGTACATGGTGCTATCCACGGCGTGGCGCCGGGCGTACGAGGAAATCACGAAGGCCGGCGAGCGGTGCGAATCCACGTGGTCGGGCCCGTTCTGGGCGTCGTCCTCCAGCACGAAGATGGCGGTCGAGCTCCAGAATCTGGATTTGGAAACCGCCTCCACCAGGGTGCCCAGCGCGAGGTCGTTATCGGCGGCGGAGGAGAGCGGCGCGATTTTGCCGGCCGCGGTGCCGTTGGTATGGTCGTTGCCCAGGCGCATCACGATCAGCCGCGGCATATCGCCGGTTCGCTCGTATTCCGCCAGCTCGGCGGTGAATACTTTGACGCGTTCCACGTCCGGATAGGCCAGGTCGAAACCGCGGTAGAAGCGGTTGGTGTACTGGGCCAGCACCGGATCGCGCACGCCGGTAATCTGCTCGGCGCCCATAGCCGCATTGGGCTTGTTGTTGACCATGTAGCCGAAGTTGCGCAACGGGATGCCGGCCGCGGCGGCGTTGGTCCAGAGGTATCCGGCAGGGGGCAGGGAAGTGGGATCCTGCTCCTCGAAATCGTACGTCTTGCGCCGGTTGGCGTACTTGTTGGGCCACATCTTCTGGACGTAATCCGGGGCGATGGCGGCGGTGGACCAGTTGTGGCCGTCGGCGCTCACGTCGGCGTTCACGTAGAAATTGTCGAGCAGTACAAACTCGCGCGCCAGCTTGTGCAGGTTGGGGGTCACCTTCTCGCCGAAGAGCACCAGCGAGGCGTCGCCGTTGCCTTCCTTCATGTCGCCCAGAACCTGGTCGTAGGTGCGGTTCTCGCGCACGATATAAATAATGTGCTGGATGGGCGGCAGCGGGTCGGGCGCATCCATTTTGGCGTCGGTGTAGGCCGAATTGCCGATCACCTCGTCGGTCCAGTCCGCCAGTTGCTTGTCGGTGAAAGGATCGATCCAGGAGGCCGTGCCGGTCTGCATGGCTCCCACATACTGGCCGTTGGCCACGCCGGCGTGCACCGGCTCCGCCCGGCGGACGGGGCTCGGCCCCTCCGGATTGGCATACGAACGCAAGCCCTTGCCGTTGATCACCACCAGCGGTCCGGAGGGGAGCGCGCGCGCCGCTGTGGGGTACCAGCCCGTGGGCAGGAAACCCTCCACGCGGCTGCGCGTATCGGAGACATCCACTACCGCGGCGGCATTGGCGTCCGAACAGACCACGTAGAGGCGTTTCAGATCGGCGGAGAGCGCCAGCGCCGAGGGCGTCATGCCCAGGGGCTGCCGCGGCGTGAAGGAGACGTTGATGCTCTCGATGACATTCAGCTCGCCCGCTTCGCTCACCGAGACGGCGTACACATTGTTGGTATTGGCCGCGGCCACAAACAGCCGCGCCACGAAAGTGGGCTCGCCGGGCACGGACTCCGGAGGGCCTCCCTTGCGCCACACTATATCGGTGGGATGCCCGCCGATGCGCACCAGCGCCATCCGGCTGCCGCTGGCGGTATCGTACTGGCCCATGGCGCCATCGGCCCAGTGGGTGACGAAGAAGGACTTGCCATCGGGATGGAAGAGGATGCGGTAGGGGCGGCGGCCGGTCTTGTAGCGGCCGATGGTCATGCCCGATTGGGGGTTCACCACGGCCACCGAATCGCGGTACAACTGCGCCACGTAGAGCAGGCGGCCGGCGGGGTCGAAGGCCACATCGCCGACAAAATCCTGATCCGCCGCGGCGCCGGTGAATACGGGGAAGGTGCGGGCCGCGGTCAGCGTGCCGTTGGCGAAGGTGTATTCGAAAACCGAAGCTTTCGATCCGCCGCCCACGTAGACGCGATCTCCCGCCGGCGAAAAGGCGATGCCCAGCCAGGCATCCGGCACGCGCACGGAGCTGA
>JASHSS010000009.1 GCA_030038565.1 Bryobacteraceae bacterium | reverse complement strand
TACCCTAATTGTTTGCGGTTAAGGTAGCATAACGGATTTGTAAACCATATGTTACAGAACGCCTCGTCCTCAGAAGCAATCACTAGAAGCAATCACTGTCCGCCAGCCGGCTACGTTACACTCGAATCTGCCGGGTCGATGATGCTCGCACTTGCCATGAGCCAGAATCCTGAACCCTCGAGCGCCGGTCCGTACGCTATCGAGTTCCGCGAGGTGCACTTCGCCATCCGCGGCCACACGCTGCTGCGCGGGCTTAACCTGGCGGTGCGGCGGGGCGAGACCCTGGTGCTCCTGGGGCGCAGCGGCTCGGGGAAGACCACCACCCTCAAGCTGATCAATCGCCTTCTCGAGCCGAGCACAGGCGTGGTCTCGGTGGAAGGCCGCCCGACCACCGCCTGGGATCCCATCCGGCTGCGGCGCCACGTCGGTTACGTGATTCAGGAAGTGGGCTTGTTTCCGCACTTCACAGTCGAGCGCAACATCGCGCTGGTGCCCTCCATCGAGGGCTGGCCGAGAGTCCAGGTCCGCGAGCGCGTCCAGACGCTGCTGCGGCTGGTGGGTCTTGACCCCGCGCTCGCCGGACGCTATCCCGCGGAACTCTCCGGCGGCCAGCGCCAGCGGGTGGGCGTGGCGCGCGCGCTGGGGGCCGATCCTCCCCTCCTCCTGATGGACGAACCGTTCGGCGCCCTCGATCCCCTCACCCGCACCGAACTGCAGCGGGAGTTCCGCGATCTGCAGTCGAGGATCGGCAAGACGATCGTCTTCGTGACGCACGACTTGAGCGAGGCTCTCTTCCTGGGCTCGCGCGTGGGTCTGTTCGAGGATGGCTGTCTGGGCGGGATTTACACACCGCAGGAGTTCATGCAGAGCGTAGACTCCGCATGCGCCGCCTACCGGAACGCCTTTCGGGCGGTCCAGACGTAGGGGCGGCCCGGCTCTAGAGGCGGTGTCGCCACCGCCGCACTTGGATCGCCGCTCTGTCGGCGGTGAAGACACCGCCGCTACAGCGAGGATGCTGTGGGCTTCATCCACTATCTCGTTACCAACCGCATCGAAGTGCTCGAACTCACCTGGGAGCATCTCTGGCTGGTCGGTGTTTCCATGCTGCTGGCGGTGCTCGCCGGCGTCCCCACCGGAATCATGGTGGCGCGGCGGCCCCGCCTCGAGAAGCCGGTGCTGGCCGGCGCCAACATCGTGGAGACGATTCCCAGCCTGGCGCTTTTCGGGCTGCTGCTGCCCGTGCCATGGCTCGGCGCGCGGGCCGATCGCCTGGCGATTCTGGCGCTCGCCCTCTATGCGCTGCTGCCCATCATCCGCAACACGTATGCCGGCATCGCGGGCGTGGACCCGGCGGTGATCGAGGCCGCACGCGGCATGGGTCTGACCGACCGCCAGCTCCTGTTTCACGTCCAGTTGCCGCTGGCGCTCAGCGTGATTTTGGCCGGCGTCCGTGTGGCCACGGTAATCTCGATCGGCGTCGCGACCATTGCGGCCGCCATCGGCGCCGGAGGCCTGGGCGAGTTCATCTTTCGCGGGCTCGCCATGGTGAACAACAACCTGATTCTCGCGGGCGCGATTCCCGCCGCGTTGCTCGCCCTTGCCGCCGACCTGGTCTTCGGGATCGCCGAACGCATGCTGCGTCCGCGCACCAGTGCCCACGGCTGACGGCCTGAGCTTGATCGTGCCGTTCTGGCCGGATATATCATGCTGAGCGCCTCTAGAAGACTTCACCACAGAGACCACGGAGCACACGGAGCAACCAGAGAGAGGAACCTCCGTGAGCTCCTTGGCTTCTGTGGTGAAATCGTGTTGCCCTCCGCCCTTCTTGTCCTCAGCCTGACATCCTGCGGCCCGCCGCGCGCCGATCGGATCGTCGTCGGCTCCAAGAACTTCACCGAGCAGGCGGTGTTGGGCGAGATCATCGCCCAGCAGATTGAAACCCGGACCCGCTTGCCGGTCGAGCGCCGCTTCTACCTGGCCGGCACCTACATTTGCCAGCAGGCGATCCTCGCCGGGCGCATCGACGTCTACCCGGAGTACACCGGAACGGCCCTCGCCGCCATCCTGAAGATGCCGGCATCGAGTGATGCCGGCAAGGTGTACGACCAAGTCCGCAGCGCCTACGCGAAGCGCTTCTCGCTGATCGTCACGCCCCCGCTCGGCTTCAACAACACCTTCGCGCTGGTGATCCGCGGCGATGACTCCCGGCGCGACGGGATCGGCACCATTTCGCAGGCTGTACCTTACGCATCGAAGTGGCGTCCGGGGTTCGGCTACGAGTTCATGGAGCGTCCCGACGGCTACCCGGGCTTGGTGAAGACCTACGGACTCAAATTCGGCGCCCAACCGCGCATCATGGACCTCGGCCTGCTTTACAAGGCCCTGACCAGCCATCAGGTCGATCTGGTGGCGGGCAACTCGACCGACGGGTTGATCTCGGCGCTGGGATTTACCGTCCTCGACGACGATCGCCATTATTTCCCGCCCTATCAGGCCGTCCCGATTTTGCGCGCGGCGACCGCGAGCCGGCATCCGGAAGTGCTGAAAGCGCTAGAGGAACTGGCCGGCAAGATGTCGGCGGAGGACATGCGCCGCCTGAACTACGCCGTTGACGGAGAGCATCGCGACGCGCGCGACGTGGCCGCCGAGTTTCTGAAATCGCATGGGCTGTAATGGGCCGGGCAGAGTACGAAATTAGTGGTTGCCCGAGCCGCACGCCTGAGCCCGGTGAGTTCTTTTGCGACAATAAATCTGGGAACGAGAGCTAAGTGGCCCCGAATCAATAACATCGTGGGACTTGCCCCAAGAAACGCTGGTTCTGAAGGACTTTCTGGCTTCGGTCGTCATTTTCTTCCAATTCAATTT
>JASHSS010000807.1 GCA_030038565.1 Bryobacteraceae bacterium | reverse complement strand
GTTCCTGCTCCTGCTGACGGCGCGGGAGGACGGCCTATGGGCTGACACCTCTCAGGGAAAACGACCGGATCGGCGGGCTGTCCGTTCTTCACGATCAGGCGGCCAGCGCTGAAGTGTGCCCGCGAACGGCCGCCTACGCAACCGGCGCGGCTCCAAACCGCCCAAAGTGGCTCCCTTTTAAACCGCCGCTAACAGTGTTCCTTGCGCCACCGGCTGACAGTCTGGTTGCTTACCTTCAGAGGGCGGCCAATCTCGCTGCTGTTGAGTCCTTTGCCGAACAACTTCACCGCCTGGAATCGACGCTTTTCGAGTGCCACAAAGTCGCGTTTCACGCCGCGTGGATTGCCCATACCAGATTAGGCGCGGGTTCGCTCATAAGGTTCCGCTATATTATGCGGGATTCAGTAACTACTGCGTAGATGCCTTGTGGCGCGCGTGGGGCAGGCTGCGTTTGCGCGGCAAGCGACAGTATCGCGAAGATTACGCCGATCAGAATCTGCTTCGCAAGTCATCTCCCCTCCAGGACACTACTGGCGGTTCGATGATGCGGCCTCCGCCGTCCAGTGTCAAGCTACTTATTCAAGTAGCGAGCAAGCCGCTCCAACCCGCTTGACTGGGCCCCCAGCAATAGACTATTTAAAGTTATGACGATTGGCTGTCTTCTTAAGCTGGGACAAGCGGTCCTTGGCATCGTCGCGCTGACTACCGTTGTGCCGCCCCTGGCTCTAGTGGCGCAGGTTCGGCCACGGGGGATCTATTCCGTGGTCGATGTGGAGAATGAAATCGCCGCGCTCCAGGCAGCAATTCCGTCGATCTCGAACACGCAGCTGGACGCCGGATTCAGCAGTTTCTATCAGAACCTGCTGATCAACCCGGCGGTTGCGGGGCTAGCGATCCGGTCAACTTGGGCAACGCTGAATCCGAATCCGCCGGGAGCAGCGAACACCTACTACTGGAATTTAGTGGATGATGGCTTCAACCAGGCGGCGGCGTGGAACGCGCAAAATCCGGCGAGCGCGCCGAAGACCATCCAACTGATCGTCACGCCGGGATTCGGGTCGCCGGAATGGCTGTTGAATCAGATCCCCAGTTGTGACGGCATGTTCGAAATGCCCCCCGTGACGCCGCCGAGCACGTGCGGAACGGCGACCTTCACCGGTTTTTCGGAGGGCGGCAATGGAGACGTGCTGCCCCTGCCGTGGAATCCGGCTTACAAGAGCGCGTGGCAAACCTTCTTGACGGCGCTCAATACGCGCTACCGGTCGAATCCGCTGTTGACGTCCATCGCGGTCACCGGACCGACGGCCGCGTCAGCGGAAATGAACCTACCCAACGACGGGAACTCGAATAACCCGCAGACCCAGTTCGGAACCCCCATTACGCCGAGTAATATGTGGATTCAACTGCAAACCTTCCACTATCCCGGCCAAACGGCGTACCAGAAAACTGATCAGGCATTCATCGATGAGTGGGATAACGCGATCGACCTGTTCGGCCAAGTCTTCAGCGGCATCACATTGGTGGTGACGACGGGCAACGGATTTCCGAACTTCACCGGCGCTACGGTCACCATCCCGCCCGCGTTCGCGGCGGACTGCGCGAACAATCCGAACCTGGCTTGCGCCGCGGCGACGACGATTCTCCAGTACTTCATGCAGCCAACCGTGGGAGGAGCGAACGCGAAAGCCACGCAGGATAGCGGGTTTGCGGCCGCGCGCGTGGCGAACAATCTGGGCGTGCCTGGGGTAAAACAACTGTCGCAGATGACAGCGCAGTTGACGGCCGCTTCCGCCCAGGTCCTCGGCGGGTCGCAATTCAGCACGACCTTTTCGATTGCCACCTTGACCGAGGGATGCACTGCCGTGTTTCCACCGGACGCTAGCGACACACCCGCAGGATGCACCGTTCCGCCGAGTTGCACCGCCAATAACTGCGTCCCGGTTGAATGTATTCCGCAGGCTTGCCTCGCTCCAGGCGTCACTCCGGCAAGCATTGCACAGTACAAGACTACCGGAAACGTGCCCGCCTCGGATCTGATTTCTCCGGAACAGGCGGAATACAACCTGCTGAATATCTTCTTCGACGGGACGGCCGCCGCAACGCCGTTCGGAGGAACGCCAGGCACCGCGCCGCTCAATTATCTGCAGATTTATCCGCAGGACATCCAATACGTTGCAGCGAACTCCAACGCGCCGGCGCAAGTGGTGGAGAGCAGTGCCACCGTTTCGGTTACGGCGCAGGCGCTGATGAGTCTGGCGAGCGCGAAGTTGTTCGCTATCGGCGAGCCTCCGCCGTCGATTACCCAGGGCGGCGTGGTGCCGGTGGCGAGTCCGGCCGGAACCATTCAGCCCGGCGAATGGGTTTCGATCTTCGGAACCAACTTAGCAGGTGGTGTCGCCAACTGGACCGGAAATTTTCCTACCGCGCTGGCGGGGACGAGCGTGACGATCGACGGTAAGCTGGCTTACCTCTCGTACGTGAGTCCGACGCAGATCGACGCGCAGGCTCCCGCCGACGCGGCAACCGGCAGCGTGGCGGTGGTGGTGACGACCGGGTTTGGAACGGCAACGTCGAATGCAACGCTGGCCGCCGTAGCACCTTCATTTTTTCTGCTCGATTCGAAGCACGTGGCGGGGATTATTTTGCGATCGGATGGGTCGGGCACTTACGGCGGAGGGAGCTACGACATCATCGGACCTACCGGATCGGTGTTGGGGTACCCGACGGTGGCGGCGAAGGCAGGCGATACAGTCGCGCTCTTCGGTAATGGATTCGGGCTGACCAACCCGGCGGTGCCGGCGGGTCAGGCGTTTTCGGGGGCGGCGCCGACCATCAATCCAGTGGCGCTACGCATCAACAGCGTGAGCGTGACACCAAGCTTTGCCGGATTGTCCGGCGCGGGTCTCTACCAGATTAACCTGACGGTCCCATCCGGGCTCGGTTCCGGTGATGTACCCCTACAGGCTGCCATCGCCGGAGCCCAGACACCCTCGGGGGTCGTTATTTCTCTGCAATAGGAGGAGGAACCCTGAACTCCCGGTACAGGGAGTTCCTCATGGCCACCTACGGGTCGCGACAGGCCTTGTGATCCAGACGCTGGCGCGGCCACAGAGATCCGACCAATGCTGCCGATTTCCTCCGTGAACCATAGTGCTTGATCCGGCCCGCTCGCCATCCATGCCGGATACGCTGAATACGATCCGGGACTCGGCACCGCATATTCGGTAATCTGGCCCGCCGTCGAGATCTCTGCGATCTTTCCGTCCAGCGGCCCTTCGGTGAACCAGAGTTGGTCGTCCGGTCCGGTGGTGATTCCGGCCGGATAGCTTTCCCCAAATGGCAAAGGATACTCGATGATCGAACCGTCCGTGCTTATGCGACCAATTCGGTTGCCTTCCCACTCGGTGAACCACATCCCTCCGTCCGCGCCGGCGGTAATGCTTAATGGCGAACTGCCTGACACCGGCAGCGGGTATTCGGTGATGCTTCCGTCCATCCCCACGCGGCCGATGTTGTTGCCAACCATTTCTGTGAACCACATCGCTCCGTCCGGGCCCGCAGCGATGGTCCCCGGTGAGGCTCCCAGTGTCGGTACGGCATATTCGGTCACGGCTCCCACGGTGGTGATCCGCCCGATGTTGTTGCCGTAGATTTCGGTAAACCAAAGTGCGCCGTCCGGCCCCGGTGCGATCCCGAACGGGTAGCTGCCTGAACTGGTGACCGGATACTCGGTTATCACGCCGCTCGTGGCGATTTGTCCGATGTTGTTGCCATGCAACTCGGTGAACCAGAGGGCGCCGTCCGGGCCAGCGGTGATCAGGTAGGGATACGCGCCAACGGTGGGGACCGGGTATTCCGTGACAGCGCCGCCCACATCAATGCGCCCGATACTTTGCCCATAAAATTCCGTAAACCAGAGAGCGCCGTCCGGTCCTTTGGTAATGCCCTTCGGTTCACTCCCTGGGGTGGGAAGGGCGTAGGCGGTGACCGTTTGCCCCGAGGCCGTGGATGGAAAGCTCCAGAGCAGCACCGCCAAAAAACCGAAGCTTGCGAGACGAGTTGCTGTTCCGAGCCGTGTGCTCAGACACCCGCTTTGCCTCGGGGCGCGCAGGGAATAGAAGGTCCAATGTTGTGACCAAGACTTTGCGGATTTGTGCATTAAACTAGCAACTCTGGGGATGTGGTTAAGTTGCGAAGCTCCGAGTAGCCATATATGGCCACTAAGAAAAGGGAACTTGTGGTCCATACTGACCACGTCGGCAAGTCACTCGGCGATCGTGCCACGCACCTGAACTGCAAGCCCACTTGGAAAAGGCACCTCCGCACGTCCTGACGCCTGGTGCATTCCGGCCACTCGCAAAGAACTGTCTCCGCCGCTTTGGCACCGGACGCCGCTGCCGACTTTCGCCAGATACGTCCGGCGGCGACGCCTGCTTCCCGCGCCGAAACCGGCGGTGCCGGCGGCCGCGGGCAGAGCGAGAGGGCGCGTGGAGTCCGGGTTCGTCGGCGCTCGCGGAAAGGTGAACCCGACGGCCCGGCCGGCGGGGGTGCCAACGCGGCGAACACGCCGAGCAGGCTGAAAACGCGCCGCCCAACGTCCGGCCGCGGGCACGGCTCGAGCTCGCCGTTGCGTGGCGGTTCACCGAAAGGGGACGGGACAATCGATCCGGCCCGCACGGCCCCGGCCGGCGGGGCGCCAACGTGGCGGGCAGTCGTGGTCGGAGAACCGCTGCGTTAGGTCGCCTTTAGTGGCGATGGACGGCTGGTGGACGCTGCGGATTGGCGGTAACGGGATTCCCGAGACCACCTACAGCAGTCGCCTCCGCCAAGTGTCCGGAACGCTGCAGGAGACCGTGTCGGCGCTCCACGCGTGTCCCCGCCAGCGCATACGTCGCGGGATTGAATGTTGGCGGGTGGGCGCTTCCCTCGTATCTCTCTTCATAGTGCAGACGCGGACCGACGGAGTTTCCAGTCTCGCCAGATCTTCCGATCAGGTCCCCCTTCTCCACTGCATCCCCCACCTTCACTGTGACCAAACTTAGTACAGTATTTTATAAATACACTAAGGTGCCAGAGAGGTTCCGCTATATTATGCGAAATTAAGTAAATGTACGAAGCGGACATGGCAGCCCGATGGCCGGGTCCGCGATCCACGATGCCCACGGCAGACTGGTAGCTTACGCCGGGCGCTCGCTGGACGGGAGGCCACCGAAATACCGGCTCCCGGCGGGATTCCGGACATCCGAGGTTTTGTTCAACTGGCATCGCGCTGCGGGGTTGGGTCAGCAACCGTAGTGCTGGTGGAAGGCTATTTTGACTGCATGAAAATCTACCAGGCGGGGTTCCCTTCGGTAGTTGCCCTGATGGGCACGGTGCTATCCCCGCTGCCAGAACGCCTCTTGCTGGACGGGTACTCGCGAATCGTCTTGACGCTAGATGGCGATGCCAGTGATCGGCAGGCCACCGAGCGGATCGCCAGCCGCCTGGCGGCAAGGCGCTCTGTCCGGATCGCCCGCGTTCCAGCGGGACAGCAGCCGGATGAACTGAAACGAAGAAGAGATTCGCTGGCGCACTTCTGAGCACCAGTCTTGCGGGGGTGTGATGAGTTCTGGGGGTGGGTGAATTCTCAGCTGGAATTATGCGGAATTTCAACTGGCGATGACAGCCAGGCGGACGCGTTCATCCCCCGCCGCGCATTTCGCGACCCTCACGTCCCGCCCGCGGCCGGCGCTCGGCGGCGCGTTCCCAGCGTACTCGCTGTTGGTCGTGGAGAGTTTTTTCAGCGAGATCGAAGGACGCGTCGAACGGGTAAGCTCTGTTTCATGAAAAGCACACCGTAGCTACCCCTGTGAGCCAATAGATCCTAACCGTTAAGTTCTTCGTTTCCTTGGCAAGGTCATTCGTCACTGCCGAAATCTCTACACTTGCCTTATCGAATTTCCGTATCGAATCGACAAGCTCAACATCGGCACGCAATTGGGCTTTTCCTACGACATGACTACGCAGCATATTGAAGTTCGTGTGCTGTAGGCATTCCCGCATCGTATTGAGGTCCTCATCCCTGAATGGACCCTCCTCATCCCTGAATGGACCCGCATTACCAATAAGGTCATGGAAGCGCTGCTCGTGATATTCAGGACCAGGCGTCATTGCGCCGCTATAACAGAATAGCCTCCCGGGCCCGCGACCGACGTACTGGGGCCGCGCGGCCAACGGCGGATCGCCCTAGCCGTGGATCGCTTCGCGCGCGCGCACAGTGGGTGACGATTGGTGATCCCGGCCCGGGCCGGCGCTAATCCCCGCGCGCGCGTAGGACTGCGGCGGGAAAGCGTCGCGTGCCGCGGGTGGGCTCGGCAGGTGACGCCCCGGCGAGGATTGCCGCAACGCAGAACGCGGGGGTGCGAAGGCAATCGCCGCTGGCAAGTTGCCCAGCGCCCGACATCGCTCATGTAGTTGGCGCTGTGGCACAATCGTCGAATGACGATTCGTGCCCGCGCCTGTTTGATGCTCGTTCTTTTCGCCGCCGCAGCAGGGGCGCAAACCCCGGTGAGCGGACGCCGCGTGCGGCGGCTCATCATCCACAACGCCACAGTAATCGATGGCAACGGCACACCGGCTTCGGGGCCGAAAGACATCGTCATCGAGAACAACACCATCGCCGACGTGATCGCGCTCGATCCCGTCTCACTGGGCCGCGGCGCGCGCGCGGGAGCGGCGGCCGATGCGGTGATCGACGCCACCGGGAAGTACGTGCTGCCCGGCCTGATCAACGCCCACGCGCACCTGCAGGAGGAGCGCGGCGGCAAACCGCAGCCCATCGAATACGAGCTCGATATCTGGCTCGCCTGCGGCATCACAACCATTCGCGACGTCGGCAGCGACATGAAGCGCGCCATGGAATTGCGCCGCCTGAGCGCCGAGGGCCAGATCGCCGCGCCGCGCATCTTCGTATACCCCATGTTCGGCCGGCCGAAAACGCCGTTGGAAGCCACCGCACACGTCAAAGATCTCAAAGCCGCGGGCGCCGACGGCATCAAGATCCTAGGCATCGACCGCGACACCATGCAGGCCATGGAAGCCGAGGCGCATGAGCTCGGATTACGCGTCGCGCACCATGTGGGCGTGGAAGAGACCAATGCTTGGGACGATATCCATTTCGGTACCACGAGCATCGAGCACTGGTACGGCATTCCCGACGCCGCCATTGAGGCTGGCGTGCAGAATTTCCCGGCCAGCTACAACTACAACAACGAGACCGATCGCTTCCGCTACGCCGGCCATCTCTGGCGGGAAGCCAATCCCGAGCGCCTCACCAAGGTGCTGCAGGCGATGGTGGCCGCGCACGTGGCGTGGGACCCGACGCTCGACATCTACGAAGCCAGCCGCGATCTGCAGCGCGCGCAAACGCAGCCCTGGTTTGCCGAACTGCTGCACCCCACGCTGGAAGAATACTTCAAGCCCAATCCCGCGAACCACGGCTCGTATTTCATCGGCTGGACTTCCACCGACGAGACTTTCTGGAAAGAGAACTACCGCATCTGGATGGACGCACTCCTCCAGTTCGATCGTCTTGGCGGCCTCATCGGCATGGGCGACGACGCCGGATTCATCTACCAGATGTATGGCTTCGGGCTCATCCGGGGCATGGAACTGCACCAGGAGGCGGGATTCCATCCGCTCAAGATCATCCAGCAGGCTACCGGCAACAATGCCAGGATTTTGGGACAGGAGGATCACCTCGGGCGCGTGCGCGCCGGCTGGAATGCCGACCTGATCGTGGTCAACGGCAATCCGCTGGAGAACTTGAAGGTGCTCTACCCGACGGGCGTCGACGAAATCCGCGACGGCAAGGCCGTGCACACCGGGGGTGTCGAGTGGACCATCAAGGACGGCATACCGTACCACGTTCCCGAACTGGTTTCAAAGGTGAAGGAGATGGTCTCGCAGGCGCGCCTGGCGAAGAAGTAGCTGCGGCACAGGGCACAGACGTCCTCCGTCGGCGCATGGAAAGAGTGAGGAAGGGACCACTATAAGCTTCATCCCAGCGAAATGAGTGCACCCCTGGGCGGGTGGCGCGCGATTCGGGCGCGGGCGGCGGCCGGGAGAACGCGGCAGTCCGGGTCGCGCCGCGGGTGGGCGGCCGGCAGGCGACGCCCCGGCGCACACACCCGACTGGAGCATCGCAAGTACCTCGTCCTGCCCGGCAGACGCTTCCAATCCCCGCCCTGGCCGCCTGACCAACTTCCGCGCCGGCGCCCACGCACGGCCGAGGCCGCGCGGCCGGCGGCAGGATCGCCCGAGCCGTGGGTCGCGCCGGGCGAGTCGATTGTCCCTGCCGCCTTCGGCGAACCGCCACGCAGCGGCGACCTTCCCGCCGCGCCCGCGGCACCCCTCCCGCGCGCGTAAGAGAGGGTAGACATTGGTAGCTCGCAATAAACCGAGGGGAGATGGCAATCAGTCCGTCACTACTTGCGGAGAGCCACGAGGGGTGAAACGCGTGTTGCACGCAGCGCGGGTACAGACGTGGCCAATAGAACCACTACCATCATTCCCAAGGGAGCAGCCGCAAACGTTAGCGGGTCTTTGGCGTCGATGCCGAAGAGCATTGTTCTCAGGAAGTGTGTTAAAGCAAAAGCGCCGCCCAGTCCGAGCCCCACCCCGACGATTGCCAGCAACACGCCTTGGCGCACCACCATGCGCACAATATCTGCCTGCCCGGCCCCCAATGCCATGCGAACACCCATTTCATGCGTCCGCTGAGCTACCGAGTAGGAAATTAGCCCATAGATCCCGACCGCCGCCAACACGAGCGCGATTCCAGCAAACAAGGCCAGCAGGATAGTGTCGAAGCGAGGCTGTGACACAGACAAAATCAACGCCTGCTCCATCGTGCCGATTTGCGCCAAAGTCACGCCGCGATCGATCGATTGGACTTCCTGGCGCAGTAATCCGGCCAAGTGTGCTGCATCGCCGGACGAACGCACCACGAGAAACATCCGCGAGTAGTATGCCTGGCCAAACGGCATGTAGTAGGCGGGGTCGGTATCGACCGTTAGCCCGAGGTATTTCACATTGCCGACTACGCCTACAATCTCCATCCACGGTTCGCCCGAGTTCGGTCCGCTATGCATAATGCGCTTCCCGAGCACCTCCTGGTTCGGAAAGAATCGGCGGGCAAAACCTTCGCTAACAATCGCCACCGGTTGTGAATCCTGGTTATCGTGCTCGGTGAAGTACCGGCCCTTGACCAGCGGGACGCCGAGGGTCCGGAACAAACCGGAAGTTGTGGCAATGACCGAAACGACAGGGTTCATCTCTCCAGGTGCAAGGTGCTGTCCCTCCATTTCAAACGTGTCGGCATCGCCTTGTCGATCGGGTGGTAACGAGTCGGTCAAAGCGGCCATCTCTACTCCTGGTAGGTTGCGCGCCTTTCGGAGGATTTCATGGTAAAGCTCGATTCCGGCCAACTCGTCATGGTATTTTGCATTTTCCGGGGAAATCAGCACGGTAAGAATCCGCCTCGGAGGCGTGGAGAAACCGCCTGTCACTCCTTGTAGATTGGCGAAGCTTCGCAGGAGCAGCCCTGCGCCGACGAGGAGCAACAGCGAGGTCGCGATTTCCGAGATCACAAGAACCGCCCGAGTGCGCCCACGAGCCGGGCCGACTGTGCTCGCCCGCCCACCTTCCTTGCTTGTCGTATTCAGATCCGCATGTGCACTTTTGAATGCCGGTACCAGTCCGAACATAACCCCCGTGGACACTGAGACAAGAATCATGAAGCCGAGCGATGCCCAATCCAACCGGACTGAATCAATAAACGGCAGATTACCAGGATTCCAGGCACGGATCAGCGCGACACCGCCCCAGGCGAATGCCAGCCCGGCTACCCCCCCCATGACCGCCAGAAGGACGCTCTCAGTAAGCAACTGGCGCACTAAGCGGCCACGGCTGGCGCCTAGGCTTAGGCGCAGCGCCATCTCACGCTCCCTCACAGTGGCACGCGCCAACATCAGGTTAGCGACGTTGACTACGGCGATTAGTAGCACCAATCCCACAGCCCCCATCAGCACAATGAGCGCGAGTTTCACGCTGGTTCCCAGGAGCGCCTCACGCAGGCTCAGTACTGGGAACGTCAGGCGCTTGTAATATGGATTCTGCTGCATGATGCGTTGGGCGATGTTGTTGAGTTCGGCCTGAGCGGCCTGAAGCGTCACGCCGGGTTTCATGCGCGCCACGCCACGGTAATACCAGGGCCCGTACCGCGTGGGCGGGTTCAGCGGCAAATTCGTCCAGATTTCCGTATCCAGCCGAGGAAAACGAAGAGACTCGCGCATCACACCAACAATGACGGACGGATCCCCATTCACCAGAATCGTTTGACCCAGCACGCCGGGACTTGCGCCAAAGCGCCGTCGCCAAATTGATTCACTGAGCACAGCCATCGAACTGCTGCCGGGCGTATCCTCGCCCGCTGCGAACGTCCGGCCGATCAATGGCCGAACTCCCAGAGTGGAGAAAAACCCGGCAGTAACGGATGCACCCTGCACCTGTTCTGGCACGCCCGCGTTACCAGCGATATCCATCCGCAGAGTGCGGAACAGAGAGGGATCTTCAAACGCTCGGTTGTCCCCCTTCCAGGTGAGGTAATCTCGTACAGACATCGTGCCGAATCGAAAATCTCGCGGGAAATAGCTCATATAGACAACCGCGAGGTGATCAGCATCCGCGTAAGGGAGCGGCTTCAACAGCATGCCGTAGGCCACACTGAACATCGCGGTGTTGGAGCCGATGCCAAGCGCAAGCGCTAAGACCGCAACGATGCTGAAGGTCCAGTTCCCGCGGAGGGCGCGGGCACCGTACCGGAGGTCCTGCATACTATGCTCGATCCAATTCAAACGGCGCATGTCCCGGCACTCCTCTTTGTTCTGCGTGATCGCGCCCATAGTATGCAACGCGGCCCGCCGCGCCTCCTCCGCCGTAATACCCTTCGCCAGACCCTCATCAATCTGGCGCTGCAAATGGTACTGGATTTCCTCATCAAGCTCCTGATCGACTTCGGCCCTGTGGAGCAAGGAGCGCATACGGAGTCGAAGCTGAGAGAGAGGGTGTGGCATCTCATGTCTCCTTCAGGCCTTCATGCCGTGCGCACGATCATGGAAATGGCAGCCGAGAGTCGCTCCCACTGATTTGTCTCTTTCGCCAAGGCCCTCCGACCCGCACGTGTCAGAGAATAGTACTTGGCGCGCCTGTTGCTATCCGACATCTTCCATTCCGCCTCGATCCAGCCCTGCTGCTCTAGCTTGTGGAGCGCGGGATAAAGGGCGCTCTGACCAACTTGCAGCACATCCTTTGACAACTGCCGGATTCGCTGGGCAATGGCCCAGCCGTGCATCGGCTCAATGGCAACAGTTTTCAGGATCAACAAGTCCACGGTGCCCTGAACGAGGTCGGTTGGTTTGCTCATGCCAGATCTTCTTTCCCTCAGTTACTGACAACAGTATCGCTCAATCGGAAGTCCGGAGCAAGCCGGCGGGCATTCCGCATTCAAGGCCTGAATTGTTCGCACACTCGCAGCCGCCCGCCGTGAACTCAATTTGAGAAAAACGTCTGGTTAACGAGGAGAAAATCCGGAGCGTTACGTTCAGGTATACCTCCCACTTAACGACATCCACGTCGGGCCCGCCCGCGCGGTCGGCGGCGCGTTACTCGGTTTCGCCATGTTGCCGCCTCCGCCGGCCTGGCCGCGCGGCCAGCGGCGCGAATCGCCCGAGCCGTGGGTCGCCGCCAGGCGGATCGATTGTTCGCGATCCCCGGCGGACCTTCCAATCGCTCCAGCGTGACTCCCACCCCACCATTGTTCAATGACGGAGCCACCTTGAATCCGCTGAACGACCTATTCCTGCAGAACATCATCAGATTGGGTGGGAGCGCCATGGGCAAATCGGCAATGATGCCTCCCTGTGGCGCACTTTGACTGCGGACGAAGTTCGCTCCGTGATCGCTTACATCCGCGCGATCGCCCAACCCCCATGCCAGCCTCCGGCGAGCCCGCGAGGCTAGCATTCCAAGAGGTAATGCCCATGACTTCCACAACAACAAAGGTCATTTCATCCAATGGCTAATGTGGTATTAGGCCCCTGGTTCGGCGCCAGCTACGGCACGTAAATTCGCGTAGGGGCCACGACCTTCAGGCCGGGCGACTCGGTCCGCAGCTTCACCGGCTGGACGCCCTTCCCGCTCAATGCCTCCACCGTTACCCGGTATTGATTCTGCAGGCGATCCTGAAGGTTGCTCAGGAATGGCGCGATATCCACCGGATCGTTGAATGCCTCGAAGTAGGCATTACCGCCGGTTTCCTCGCTCACCTGGATCAGGCGCGACTGGGCGAAATCCTTCACCCATGCATTCCGGCCGTACAGGCCCGAGCCGCGAAGATAAATGCAGTAGACCATCACGCCGCTCTTCAGGGTTTGCTGGACGGCTTCATCCAGGTAGGGATCGTCCATCATCGAGGTGCCCCAGTAGCGGTCCACGCCGTCGGTCATCATCAGCACCGCCCGCCGGCCGGTAGCTTCCTTCGAGGGCCAATGCTTGGCCAGGTCCCCCATGGCGAAGTAGGGGCTGCCATTTTCCCCCGGCAGAGACTCGGGCAGTCGCAACCGCGCGGCCGCCAGTGGATGATCGGTGGTGAATGGCTGAGCCAGCCGGTAGGTTCCATTCTGCATGTAGCCGATGGCTACCTCGGTGGTCGCGGGCAGGGACTCGAGAAACGATTTCAGCTCCCGCAAGTGAACGCTCAGGCTCGCGGAGCGCGTCGAATCGTCCAACAGCACGAATAGTTGCATGTTGGCCAGGTCGCCGGACAGGCGTTCCAGGCGAATTACGCGCGCGGGAGTTTTGTTCGCCAGCACCGTCAGGTCACCGGCCTGCAAGTTCGCCGGACGGCTGCCGCCGGCCGACGGGAGCACGGTAACGATCATCTGCGCCGGAATCCCCGGGGCGCCCGGCGGCAGCGACGCTGCCATCAAAGGCACGGCAGCCAACGCCGCAGCCAACATCCCTGTGACCACACTTTTCCCCTGCTTCATCTGGAACCTCTTAGTCCACTTCCACTTAGTTGGATGCCGCCAGGATGGCCCGGGTTTCCTGGGGGCCGCGAGCCGCCCCGGCGCGCAGGCAACCGCCCCTGGCGTGGCCGCCGCGCTATAGTCAAACCAGTGCGCTATTTTCTCAGCCGGCGGCTCCCCGAAGCGAACGCCATCCTGCTGGTGGAAAGCGGATCGCGCCACCTGGTGGAACGCATCATCCCCAGCCTGCGCGCCACCTGGGGCGAAGAAATTCCCATCGACCTGGTCACCTGCTACCCCAGCCTGCCGCACGGCTTCCATGAGCAGAGTACGCGCCTGTATTGCGTCACGGATTATCGCGGGCGCCACGGACGGGCCAGGCTCTATCGCCAACTGTCGGCCAACCGCTATAGCCTGCTCGGCCTGGTATGTTCCAACGAGCCGCTCATGACCAAGTGGAAATGGTCGCTGGCGTGGCGTATTCCGGCCAAGGTTTTCGTCATCAACGAGAACGGCGATTACTTCTGGCTCGATCGCGGCCAACTCAGTGTGTTGCGCGAATTTGTACTCCAACGCTCAGGTTTGGCCGGGACGGGCGCGGTCCGCACCCTGGCGCGGCTGGTATCCTTCCCCTTCACTCTGGCCTATCTGTTACTCTATGCAACGGTTGTGCATACCCGCAGATTCCTGCGCGGAGGTTGAAGCTAATGAAATCGATCCTCGTCCGGGAAACCGGCGGCCCCGAGAAGATGCAGCTTGTGGAAGAGCCGGCTCCGGTTCCGGGTCCCGGCGAGGCGTTGGTGCGGATTGCCGCCATCGGCGTAAATTTCATCGACGTTTATTTCCGCACCGGCCTGTATAAGTCGGATCTTCCCGTGCGCCTCGGTAGCGAGGCGGCGGGGACGGTGGAAGCAGTGGGCGCGGGCGTCACCGCGCTCCATCCGGGCGACCGCGTGGCCTATGCCATGATGCGCGGCTCGTATGCCGAATATACCGTGGTGCCGGCCGCCAAGCTGGTCAAAATTCCCGATGCGCTGGACTTTGCCAACGCCGCGGCGGCCATGCTTCAGGGCATGACCGCGCATTACCTGACCCACTCCACTTATGCGCTCAAAGCCGGCGACACCTGCCTGGTTCACGCGGCGGCGGGCGGCGCCGGCGGTCTGACGGTGCAGATGGCCCGCATGCTGGGCGCGCGGGTTTTTGGAACCGTCTCCACGGAGGAAAAGGCGCGCATCGCCACCGAACACGGCGCCCACGAGGCGATCGTTTACACGGAGCAGGATTTCGAAACCGAAGTGAAGCGCCTGACGGGCGGGCGCGGAGTGGACGTGGTCTACGATTCGGTCGGCAAAACGACCTTCGAGAAGAGCCTGAATTGCCTGCGCCCGCGCGGCATGATGGTCCTGTTCGGCCAATCCAGCGGGCCGGTGCCGCCCTTCGATGCGGGCATTCTGAATGCCAAGGGGTCGCTGTTTCTCACCCGGCCCACTCTGCTGCATTACGCGATGACGCCCCAGGAGCTGGAATGGCGCGCCGGGGACGTGCTCGGCTGGGTCGCTTCCGGCAAGCTGAAGCTGCGCATCGACCGCACCTACCCGCTGGCGGAGGCCGCCGCGGCTCACCGTGACCTGGAGGGCCGCCACACCGCCGGCAAGCTGATCCTGACCGTTTCCGGGCCCGCATGAAACTCCAGGCCAAGCTGACGCTGGGATTTGTTTTGCTGGCCACCGTGATGGTGGGCTTTCTCTCGGCCATGGAGCTGGTCGCCAACATGGAGGCGCGCTTCGACGACACCCTGGAGCGCGCCGAAACCCTGAAGAGCCTGGCTAGCCGGTTCGTCACCGACACTTTGAACTCGCAGCGCGCCAAGCCTCTGGCCGAGGCCTTGCGCGACAAGATCCTGACCGAATACCTGGTCTCCCTGATGGCCAACGCCCACGCCATCCTGGAAATCGCGGTGGTCGATCCCACCACCAAGGACGTGCTGGCCGACAGCCAGCCGCAGCGCGTGGGAGAGAAGGCCGAATCCTACCGCGATTTTCGCGCCCTGGTCCGGAACACCAGTTGGTACCAGAAATTCAAGGTGCTCTTCGGAAACGACAATTATCAGCTGGAAGAGCTGCTGGGTCCCTCCGCGACGCCGGTAATCGCGCTGCAGGTGGTGGTGGCCCCGGCATTCATCCGCGGCGATATCTACCCGGCGCTGAAGCAGAGCGCCAAGCTGGCCATCGTTTCGGTGATCATGGCTATCGCCATCACGTTTTTGTTTTCCACGCTGGCCTTCCGTCCGCTGGGGCGCCTCGCCCGGCAGCTCGACCTGGTGGCCCGCGGCGAATATGAATCCGACAAGCTGATCGCGGCCAAGCCCGCCAGCGACGAGGTTTCGGTGATGTCTTCCAAGGTGAGCCTGCTGGGGCAGCGGCTGCGCGGCGCGCAATTTGAAGTATCCGATCTGCGCGGCAACATCGACCGGCTGTTAAAGGACCTGGAAGACGCGGTGTTCATTTTTAACCGCGAGGGGCGGCTGGTGTTCGCTTCCGGAGCGGTGGAGAGATTCCTGGGCAAACGCCGGGCGGACCTGACGGGCGAGCCGATTGCGGCCATCTTTCCGCTCTCCACCACCCTCGGCCAGCTCATCGAACAAGCCGGGCAAACCTCCCAGCCGATTCGCAACCGCCGGGTGCCCCTCGAGCCGCATGGGGGAGTTTCGGGACCTGCCGTGGTGCTGTTCTCGGTGGATATTCTGGACGCCTTGCCCGGCGGCACGAAAGCCGCCTCCGGCCTGCTGGTGCGCCTGCGCGACCCGGAGGCCCAGCGCCAGATCGGCCGCGAACTCCAGACGGCCGACCGCCTGGCGGCCATTAGCCGCGTCACCAGCGGGGTGGCGCACGAGGTGAAAAATCCGCTGAACGCCATCCTGTTGCACGTGGAGGTGGCCAAGGCCAAACTCGCCCGCGGCGATACCGAAGTGTCGCCGCAGATGGAAATCATCGGCAGCGAAATCCTGCGCCTCGACCGCGTGGTGAAGACGTTCCTGGATTTCACCCGGCCGGTGGAGTTGAAACTGGCCCAAACCGAACTGCGCAGCCTGGTGGGGGAACTGGCGGAGCTGGCGCGTCCGCAGGCCAATGCGGCCGGCATTTCCGTGCACGTGGAACAGGAGGCCGTGGAGGGCGTGGAAGTCCGGGTGGATCGCGACCTGCTGAAACAGGCCATGCTCAACGTAGTGGTGAACGCCATCGAGGCCATGCCCGGCGGCGGTGAGTTGCGCTTCCAGACCTTGTCGCTGGACAATACCGCCGAAATCCGCATTTCCGATACCGGCCCAGGGATTCCGCCGGAGCTGCGCGACAAGATTTTCCGGCTCTACTTCACCACCCGCAAGCAAGGCTCCGGCATCGGCCTGGCGATGACTTTCCGGATTGTGCAACTGCACGGCGGAGCCATCGACTTCTCGAGCGAGCCGGGCAAAGGCGCCACCTTTTTCATCCGGCTGCCGATTGTGACGTGAGGTGGGAAAGGCGCTTCGCCTGACCTGGACAGGCTGAGGGCCTGTCCCACCAAACCCCAGGCAGGGCCGGCACTACGGCCGCTTGGCCGCGCCCTGGCCGCTTTTCTGCTGCAAGGCCCACTGCAGATTGTTGCGCGCGAGGGTGTAATTCGGATTCAGCTTGAGGGCCTGGTTGGCAGCAAGAATCCCGTCATCCCAACGTCCCATGGCGTTGTTCGCGGCGGCGATATTGTTGTATGCCTCGGGATAATCCGGCCGCAGCTTGAGAGCGGCGCGGGCCGCCAGGATCGATTGCGCATACTGCTTCGCCTGATACAGAGCCAGCGATTCATCGAGGAACAGCTCCGGGGTCGCTTGGGCGGGGTGGAGCGCGGGTGGCACGCCGAAGGCCGCGGCCAGCGTGACCTCACCGGAAAGGTAACGCCGGGCGACCTCGTCGTTGGGGGCCAGTTGCAAGGTCTCGCGCGCCAGCGACTGGGCCGCCGCCTGATTGTTCTGCTCGGCGTAGACCTGCATCAGCAGATGGCGCGCATCGAAGGCCAGCCGGTCCTTGGCTAAGGCGGTCTGCAACAGAGCGATCGAGCGCGGCCCCTGGCCCGCCTGCCGCAGCCAGCGGGCGTAGAAGAAATACGGGTCCACGGTGTCCGGCGCCAGCGCGACGGCGCGCTCGAAGTGGCGCTCGGCTTCGCCCGGCCGGCCCAGCCCGGCGTTGGCGATCCCGAGATTGGTTTCCAGGGTGGAATAGTTGGGTGTGTAAGCCAGAGCCTGCTCGAAATACGCCAGCGCGCCGGTATAATCTCCGCGGGCCATCAGGATCAGCCCGTAGTTCATCAGGCCGCGGCCGTTGCGCGGGCTTTTCTCGGTGACATCCCGCCAGAGCGATTCGTCGGTGCGCCAGACGTTATTGCGCTGGTGCGTTCCGATGGCTTCGGCCACCATCACCATCGCCAGCGCGGCCACCGCGGCGGGCAGCCATCGCCGATGAGCCGCCACCGCCAGGCGCAGCCCCCACATCACCGCCAGGGCCAGCCCCACGAAGGGAAAGAACATGCGATGGTCGTTGGTGACCTCGGCCAGGGGCATCAGCGAGGTCGGCAGGAGGGCCAGGAAAAACCACCCGAGGCCGAAGGCGATGGGCCGGGTGTCGCGCCGGCGCGAGGCCCACACGGCCGCCGCCAAAAGAGCGGCCACGAAGACGAACCCGACCACCGCGTCGGTCGAGAACGGGCCGCGGACATAGCTCCAATCGGTGTCGGCGCTCAATTCCGTGGGCAGGAAGAAGGACTTGAAATAGTACAGCGCCACATACGGCTGGGTGATGCGGTAGAGCCAGCCCGATTGAGCGCCCGGAGCGAAGTTGGCCGGCGTCATGCGGGCCTGGAGCAAGGCGAACACCGCGGTGACCGCCAGCGCCGGCGCCGCGGCGCGGAAAGCCGCTTTCCATTTCGCTCCCGCTGCGGGTTCGGATACCAGCAAGCTCCCCTGCTGTTCCAGGAGGAAAACGTACAGCAGCAGGATGGCCGGGAAGATCAGGGCGGGCGGCTTCGAAAGATACGCCAGCATGACCGGCAGCAGGTACCAGCCGTATCTCCGCTGGGAGGGCCGGGCCGCAAACCACAGCAGGCCGGCGACAATTCCGAGCGTGCAGTACAGATCGGCGCGCTGCACCACGTAATTCACGGTTTCGGCATTGGCGGGA
>JASHSS010000806.1 GCA_030038565.1 Bryobacteraceae bacterium | reverse complement strand
CCTTCCGCCGCCCCGTGCCTTCCCGGCCGCGCCCCGCGCCCCCGCCGCTGCTACCATAGTAGTTATCCCTCCCATGGAATCTGAAAACGTAGACCTCAAGGCGACCGTCAACCTGCCTAAGACCGCCTTCTCCATGAAGGCCAACCTGCCGCAGATGGAGCCCAAAACCATCGCGCGGTGGGAAAGCGAGCGCCTCTATCACGCCATTCGCGCCTCGCGCCAGGGCCGGCCGGTCTACATCCTGCACGATGGACCGCCCTACGCCAACGGGCGCATTCACATGGGCACCGCCTTCAACAAAATCCTGAAGGACTTCATCGTCAAATCGAAGACCATGGCGGGCTTCGATTCGCCCTACGTGCCCGGCTGGGATTGCCACGGCCTGCCCATCGAAATCCGCGTGGACAATGAGCTGGGCGCCAAAAAGGCCCATATGCCGGCGCTCGAAATCCGCCGCGCCTGCCGCCGCTACGCCGAAAAATATATCGATCTGCAACGCCAGGATTTCAAGCGCCTGGGCGTCCTGGGCCAGTGGGAAGACCCCTACCTCACCATGAGCGCCCATTACCAGGCGGTGATCGCCGGCGCCTTTGTGGATTTCCTCGACCGCGGCTACATCTACAAGGGCCTCAAACCGGTCCACTGGTGCATCCGCGACCGGACCGCGCTGGCCGAAGCCGAAGTGGAATACGAGAACCACACCAGCCCCTCCATCTGGGTGCGCTTCCGCCTCACTTCCGATCCCGCGCACATCCACCCGGACTTAGCCGGCCGTGCTGTCTACGGCCTGATCTGGACCACCACCCCCTGGACCATCCCGGCCAACATGGCCATCGCCTTCAACCCGCATTTCGAGTACGTCGCTGTGGAGGTTGCCGGCGACGTCTACATCGTTGCCGCCGACCTCCTCGAAATCACCGCGCAAAAATGCCGCTGGTACGACCACCCCGTGGTCGCCAGCTTCCAAGGCTCGCAACTGGAGCACGCCATCTTCCGGCATCCCTTCCTGGAGCGCGAATCGCTCGGCATTCTGGCCGATCACGTCACCCTGGAACAGGGCACCGGCGCGGTCCACACGGCCCCCGGACACGGCCAGGAGGACTACGCCAGCGGCCGCCAGTACGGCATCGAAACCTACTGCCCGGTGGATGCCGGCGGCCGTTTCTACCACGCCTCGGGCGCTGCCGGCCGCCTGCCCGAGGAGATCATCGGCAAAACCGTCTGGGAAGCCAACCCCATCGTCGTCGAGATTCTCCAATCCGGCGGCGCGTTGCTGCACACCGAGCCGCTCGAGCATTCCTACCCGCATTGCTGGCGCTGCCACCGGCCGGTCATCTTCCGCGCCACCGAGCAGTGGTTCATCGGGATGGACCGCAACGATTTCCGGCGGCGCGCGCTCGACGCCATCAAGCAGGTCGAATGGATGCCCGAATGGGGCGAAGAGCGCATCTCCAACATGATCGCCGTGCGGCCCGATTGGTGCATCTCGCGCCAGCGCGTCTGGGGCGTGCCGATCATCGTCTTTTATTGCCAAAAGTGCCGCGAGCCGCTCACCGACCGCCGGATCCTGGATGGCATCGTGGCGCTGTTCCGCGAGCATACCGCGGACATCTGGTACGAGCGCACGGCCGAGGAGCTGCTCCCGCCCGGCGCCGCCTGCCCGCACTGCGGGGGCTCCGAATTCACCAAGGAAAACGACATTCTGGACGTCTGGTTCGATTCCGGCTCCAGCCATCTGGCGGTGCTCAACGAGCGCTTTGGCCTTCCCTGGCCCGCCGACATCTACATGGAAGGCGGCGACCAGTACCGCGGCTGGTTCCACAGCTCGCTGCTGGTGGGCACCGGGCTCAAGGGCGGCTCGCCCTACCGCGCCTGCGCCCTCAACGGATGGGTGCTCGATGGCGAGGGCAAGGCCATGCACAAGTCGCTCGGCAATTCCATCGAGCCCGAGGAGATCATCCCGCACTACGGCGCCGAGATCATCCGCCTGTGGACCGCTTCGGTGGATTTCCACGAAGACGTGCGCATCTCCCAGACCATCCTGACGCGCCTGGTAGAGGCTTATCGGAAATTGCGCAACACCTTCCGCTACCTGCTCGGCAACCTCTCCGATTTCGATCCCGCCCGCGACGCCGTGCCGGCCGCCGAAATGGAAGGAATCGATCAGTGGATCCTGCTGCGCGCCGAAGACCTGGTGGCCCGTTGCCGCGCCTGGTACGGCGCCTTCGAGTTCCACAAGGTCTACCACAACCTCTACGGCTTCGCCACCGTGGATCTGAGCGCCGTCTACTTCGATGTGTTGAAGGACCGCCTATACACCTCGGCCGCCCGTTCGCACGCCCGGCGCAGCGCGCAGACCGCCCTCTACCGCCTGCTGGACGCGCTGGCCCGCCTGCTGGCGCCGCTCATGAGCTTCACCGCCGAAGAGGTCTGGACGCACATGGGCCGCCCGGAAAGCGTGCACGTGGCGTATTTTCCCGAACCCTCCGAGCTTTCCGCGGGCCTCGGCGAGGAGGCCCGGAAACGGTCCGCCCATTGGGACCGTCTTATGGAAGTGAGGGGCAACGTACTGAAGAGCCTCGAAACCGCGCGCAACCAGAAGCTGATCGGCGCGCCGCTGGAGGCGCTGGTGCGCCTGTCCGCCAATGGCGATCTGTACCCCCTTCTGGCGGAGTATGCCGGCCAGTTGCCGTCCTTGTTTATCGTCTCGCAGGTGGAAGTGGCTCCCGGGGAGGGCGCGCTGGCCGTCGAAATCGAACGCGCGCAAGGCCGCAAGTGCGAACGTTGCTGGAAGTACACTACCGATGTGGGCACCGACCAACGCTTCCCCACCGTGTGCGGCCCGTGCGCCCAGGCGGTGGCTGAGAATCTCCATGGCTGATCTCCGCCTGAAGGCTTATGGTGCCGCCGCCGCGGTGTTCGCGCTGGACCAGGCCACTAAGCGCTTCATCGACACTCACGTATCGGATTTCGATACCTTCCGGGTGATTCCGGGGTTCTTCGATATCGTGCGCTCGGAAAACAGCGGCGTGGCTTTCGGGCTGTTCAACGATTCCACGTTCCAGTGGCGCACCACCCTGCTGGTTCTGGCGTCGCTCGCGGCGGTCGTCCTGATCAGCGTGTTGCTGTGGCGTCCCGAGCGGCTCGACCGGCTCTCCATGGCGGGCTTCGCCTTGGTTCTGGGCGGCGCGGCGGGGAATGTTTTCGACCGCATCGCCTGGGGCCACGTGACCGATTTTCTGCTCTTCTACATCGGGCGCTACCAGTGGCCCGCGTTCAACGCGGCGGATTCCGCCATCGTGGTTGGCAGCGCCCTCCTGGTGACCGATCTGTTGCGCGCCAAACGGCAGGCGGCCAATGTTTCCTGAGATCTTTCATTTTTCGTTCTTCACTCTGCACACCTACGGCGTGCTGGTAGCGCTGGGTTTCCTGGCCGCCCTGTGGATGGCCGGCCGCCTGGCGCGTCACGACCATCTCAACCCCGAGAGCGTCACCAACCTGGGCATCTATTGCGCGCTGGCTGCCCTGGCGGGCGCCAAGGTGATGATGTTCGTGGTGGATCTGCCTTACTATTTCAGCCACCCGGGCGAGATCTTCACCTGGGCCACTTTGCAGGCGGGCGGGGTGTTCTACGGCGGGCTGATTGCCGCCCTGGGTGTCTCCTGGTGGTATCTGCGCCGCTCGAAGCTCCCCGTGCTGCGAACCGCCGATGTCTTCGCGCCGGCTATCGCCCTGGGCCATGGCATTGGCCGGTTGGGCTGTTTTTCCGCGGGCTGCTGTTGGGGCGTGGAGTGCCACCTGCCCTGGGCCGTGACCTTCACCAACCCCGTGGCCCAGGACCTGGTCGGCGTGCCTCTCAACCGCCCCCTGCATCCCACGCAGCTTTACGAATCGGCGGCTGAATTTCTGATCTTCGCCATCCTCTACCGGCTGATTGGAAAACCGCACCGCGCCGGCGCCGTCATTAGTCTTTACCTGATGCTCTATTCCACCGCCCGCTTCGTAGTGGAGTTCTTCCGCTATCACGAACAGGGCAATTTATGGGGTGGGCCGCTGGATACCTCGCAGTGGATCTCGCTGGCCCTGTTCGCGCTCGGCGCGGCTTACTTCATCAACGCGCGTGGGCGTCGGTCGGTCCCGGCGCCCGCGCGTTGATGGTCATCTGCCACGGCAGGCCAACCCCCCGCCCCGTGGAGCGGGCCTTCAGCCTGCCGGCCTTTTCTGCAACCTGCTAGAAGTACAGCTTCAGCGCCATCTGGATGTAGCGCGGGCTGCCGTACCCCGTCACCTCGCCAAATGTGCTGCTGGTGATGCTGGTGCTTGGGTTGCTCCAGTTGGCGTGGTTCATGATGTTGAAGAAGTCCGCCCGGAATTCGAGCCTCCACCTCTCCTTAAAGTGGAACTGCCGGCTCACGGCCATGTCCCATTGGATCGCGCCGGGGCCATAAACGGCGTTGCGGCCGAGGTCGCCGAACGAAGCGGTCGCGGCGGTCGCGGCGGCGCAATTCGGCGATAGGGTCGAAGAGCCGATATTGTTAATCGAATCCGGGCAGATGAAAGCGTCCGGGTTAAACCAGTAGGTCCCGTTATTGGTTGGCGGGAGCCGCTGGTATACCTGGTCCGGCTCGATGACGTCCGGGCGGTCCTCGAGTTGGGCGCTGAGGGAAACATCCTTCCCGCCGGCCGTGATCTGGATCGGGTTCCCGGTTACGAAGCTGATAATCGGCGAAAGCTGCCAGTCCTTGGTCACCCCGTGGACGAATCCCGTGCTGAGGCCCCCGCTCGAAGCCACCAGCGTGGCGAAGAACTGCTGGCGGTGGTCGAAACCGCAGTTGCCCCGCTCGCCCTCGGCGCGGTTCAGCGGATTCTGGTATAGCGTGCCCGCCAGTTCGCCGGCAAAATCCCAGGAACTGCTGCAGTGGCTCCAGGTGTAGTTGAAACGCGCCGTGTAATGTTTGGCCCACTGGTGCTGGGCGGAAAGTAGCAGGGCATGGAATTCGGAGACCCCGCCGGGGTCGGTCTGCTGAATTTCCGCGTAGTACTGCCCCAGCGTAGGATTAATCAGATAGGTGAGCCGCCGGCTGTTGGCGTTAGAGGCGGTAGCGCCCGCGACCGGAAGGGAATAGTTGACGTCGGTCGATCCCCAGATATCCCGGCCGGCGTTCCCCAGGTAGTTCGCGCTCACCACCCAGTTGGCGGCAATCTGCCGTTGATAGCTGAGGTTCCACTGCATCATGTAAGTCACCGGCAGGTTCGGCGGAACACTGATGTAAGTGCCCGCCAGGGGGAATACGGCGGCGCCGGGGAACGGGTCGCCGGGTTTGCCGTTCAGGACGTATCCGTTGAACGGATTGGAGAACAGGTCGGTGCCCACGCCAAACTCATTGCTGTTGATGGTCAGCGAAGAGACATAGGGCGCGTTGGTGGTCCAGCGCTCGGGATAGAACAACTCCGTAGTGTCGTGCATCAGCACGAATCCCGCGCGGATGGTCTGCTTGCCGTCGCCCTTGGGATCCCACACCAGGCCAAGCCGCGGCGAGAAGGTCGCATAGTGTGCCTTGGTGAAGGCCTTGCCGTAGGGATCCTGCGCCGTATCTCCGGAGAAGATCAGGCCCGCCGGCGCGGTGGGATATACCGAGCTGTGCCAGCCCTGGAGGAACAGCGGCCAACTGAACTGGTTGCCCCGCCCGTATTTGTCGTACGACGGGATCGACGGCTCCCAACGCAGCCCGTAGTTGATGCTCAAGTGTGAGGTGGCGTGGAAGGAGTCCTGTGCATAAAAGGCGAAGGGGGTCTGGCGGAGGTAATCGGAAATCACGTTGCCGTCGGTCAGGCCGGAGAATTGTCCCGTCAGCAGGTCTGCCAGGCCGTCGCCGGTATAGGTGCCATTGAAGGTGAACTGTCCGTTGGCCTGCTGGTAGTTGTAGGAGTTGAACTGGTCCTTGCGGCCGTCGAAGCCGAAGCCGAACTGATGTTTGCCGCGAATCAGCGTGAAATCGTCCGCCAGTTGGTAGGTGTTGATGTCGAAGTTTGCCAGCGCGCAGGTGCCGCAGCCGACCCCGAATCCGCCGCCAGAGTAACTGCTGACGGCAAGCTGCGTGTAATCCGACTGGTTAATGAACATATTCACGCCCAGAGTCTGCGGGCTGAACAGCGTGGAAGGAGACGCACGATTGTCGCGCCGCCGGTCGAACGTGAGGTGGATGGCGTTGACGGCCGTGGGACTGACGGTAAACGTCTCGCCGATCGTCATGGTCTGGGAGCGGTCCCAGTTGGCCGGCGCCGCCTGCGTGGTCAGGGCGTCATTGTTCAGGAAGACCACCTCGGCGTAGTAATCGTAAATATAGTAACGGCCGTAGAAAATGTTCTTTTCGTTGATGTTCCAATCGACGCGGCCAATCCATTGGTCGTCGGGGTTGTTGGCGGGATCGCCGTAAAGATAATTCCCGCAGGGATTCGAGGAAAGCGGGAAATACGTGGAGGCCAACTTCAGACCAGCCGGGTCGAAGGTAGAAACCGGAATCTGGTTGTTGGGGTACGGATTGCCTTGGGGGTTCTTCAGAACTCTGGCGGTAGACAGGCAACCGCCGTTGGATTTGGCCCCATCCACTACGCTGAAATCGCCTTGCAGCGTCGCCGCCGTGGGATCGTAAGCCGTGCTGGCGGTCGGATTGCTCCGCTGCCGGGTTCCCTGGTAACCGCCGAAAAAGAAGAGCTTGTCTTTTTTGATCGGTCCGCCCACGGTGCCCCCGAACTGGTTGCGCTTCAGCGAGTCGCGGATCGGTTGCGAGGCGGCAAAGCCCTTCGGGCGACCGTTCAGATCGCCATTGCGCAGGAAATCGAAGAAATCGCCATGGAAGGCATTGCTGCCCGATTTGGTCACAATATTGACCACGCCGCCCGGGTGCAGCCCGTATTGGGCCGGCAGGCTGCTGGTCAGGATGTTGAATTCCGAAATCGCATCGGGGAAGGGGAGCGGCAGGTTCACGTTGCTGAAGGCGTCGTTGTTGTCTCCGCCGTCCAGCAGGTAGTTGACGCCGTTGGCCGCGCCGCCGGCCACCGAATACGAAGTCGAGCCGTTGGATCCCTGAATATTCTTGCTGCCCGTCAGGTCGCCTCCGTTGAGCGTCATGGTGTTGGTGGCGAAACCGGAGATGGACAGCAGTTGTGTCGGATTGCGCCCATTCAGCGGCAAATCCACCATGCGTTCGCTGTCTACCAGTTGCGATATGGAATTCTCCTTAGTCTCCACCTGCGCGGCGTTGGCGGTGACTTCCACGCTTTCCGTGGTCGCGCCAACCTCCAGGGTGACCGGCTGCGTGCGGTTGTTGCCCGCGTCCAGCACGATGCCTTTCTGCACGTAGTTTTTGAAGCCCTTATAGGAGACTTCCAATTGATAATTACCGGCGGGGAGATCGGGAAATTGATAGCGGCCGGTGACATCCGTGGTGGCCAGGTGAACCTGGTCGCGATCCACTTCCGTGACTTTTACCTGAGCGCCGGCAACCGCCTGGCCACTCTGGTCGGTGACGTACCCATCTAGCTGGGCTACGGCTACCTGTTGCGCCCAGGCAGCGGGCGCAAGAACACCAATCACTGCAAGGGCAAACAGAAACATCGCCGCCCGATTGGTCCTGAATCCAGGACTGGCTGAAACCGGGTGAGCCACCTGGCTCGCGGCTTGACTGGAAACCGCTCGAATCATGCTGCCTCCTTCGCTTAAAGACCCCTTAATTCGAGATTCAGGTCATGCGGACCCGAATCCTCGTTTTCGACACAGTATAGTCCGTATCTCTGAGTGAATCAATACTATAAGTTGTAATAGATAGTTTAGGAAAACTGAACGATGGAGCAGCCGAGGAATCGACTGCCCCAGCGGCGAAGGACCCCTAACTTCGGGCAACCGTAGGACAGGCCTTTACCCTATCGAGGGTAGGTTGAAGGTCGGCCTACCCTGCGCCACCCTAAGCCTTGCGCAGCGCCAGAACGGCGTTCAACCCGCCGAAGGCAAATGAGTTCGAGATCGCATACTCCACCTCGGCGGCGCGCGCATGGTTGGGAATGACGTCCAGGTCGCACTCCGGGTCGGATTCCGTGAAATTGGCGGTCGGGGGCAGCAGGCGCTCACGCAGCGCCACTACCGCGGCCAGGCATTCCAGGGCCCCCGCCGCGCCTAAGGCATGGCCGTGCATCGACTTAGTTGAGCTCACCGCGAGCTTCCCAGCATGTTTGCCGAACACCGCCCGGATGGCTGCCACCTCGGTCGTGTCGTTGGCCGGCGTGGCCGTGCCGTGCGCGTTGATGTAGCCGATCTGCTCGGGCGCCAGGGTGGCGTCCCGCAGCACCGCCCGCATGGCCCGCGCGGCGCCCTCGGCCGACGGCTGGGTGATGTGGCAGGCGTCTGCCGACATGCCGAATCCTACCATCTCCGCATGGATCCGCGCGCCGCGCGCCCGCGCCATGTCCCAAGGCTCCAGAACCAGCATCCCCGCGCCCTCTCCCAGGATCATGCCCTTGCGGTCCCTGGAAAACGGCCGGCAGGTCTCCGGCGACACCACCCGCATGGCCTCCCAGGCCTTCAGGATTCCAAAGCTGAAGGGCGCCTCGCTGCCGCCCGCCAAGGCCACATCGGTAATGCCGCTGCGCACCATCCAGTAGGCCTGCCCGATGGCGTGCCCCGCCGACGAGCACGCCGTCGAGATGGTGAAACTCGGCCCGGTCAGGCCGAATTCCATGGAGATATGGCTGGCCCCGGCATTGGCCATGGTCTTGGGAATGGTCAGCGGATGAACCCGGTTGTGGCCCAGCTTGTACACTTCGTGAAAACCGATGTCCTCGGTGCTCTGCCCGCCCACGCAGGAGCCGGTCACAATCGCGGCCGTTTCGCGCAAGGCCGGCGTCCACCGGATGCCCGCGTCCGCCACCGCTTCCCGCGCCGCGATCACCGCGAACTGCGCGAAGCGGTCCATGAAATCCGCGCGCCGGTCGTCGAAGTACGACTGGTGGCTGTACTCCTTCACCTCCGCGCCGTTCTGAAATCGCAGTTGGGTAACGTCTGTCGAGGTGATCGGCCCGATCCCCGGACGCCCCTCGCCGAGCGCCCCGGCGAATTCTGCGATATTGCGGCCCAGGGCGCAGATCGCTCCCAGGCCGGTGATGGCCACGCGCCGCATGGCCTACTGGACCGCCGCGCCGGGCTTGGCCGCCAGCAGCTTTTCCACGCCTTCGCACATCTGGCGTACGTTCCGCACGCTGCGCACTTCCTCGTCGGGAATGCTGATGTCGAATTCGTTCTCCAGCGCGAACAGAATCTCCACCGCATCCATGGAATCGATTCCCAATTGCTGGAACTCGCTGTCGATGGTGATCGTCTCCAGCGGAATCCGCCGGGAGGTGGCAATTACCTTCAGAACCCTTTGAATTAACTCTTCGGACATAATAGTCGGCTTACCGTTTCGAATTTATAACCCCTCTCCAGCAACTCGGGGACCACCCGCCGCAACGCTTCCACCGTCACGCCGATCTCCGGCCGCACGCGCAACTCGCGGCCGTCGTGCAGGCAAACGATCGCTCCGTTGGCTGCCCGGCGGAGAATCCGCCGCGCCACCTGCTCCGGCTTCAGACTCCAATCATAGCCGATTACACTCCACATGACGCCGCCCAGCCCCAGCCGCCGCTGCGCCTCCCGCAGCCCGAACCAGCGCACGCCAAAAGGAGCCCGGAACCACGCCGGCCGTGCGCCGCTGGCCGCGTAGATGGTTTCCTGGGCACGCTCCATGTCCTCCCGGATGGCCCGCGGCGGGCAAAGACAGTAAAGCGGATGCGCATGGCTGTGGTTGCCGATTTCGTGCCCCGCCCCGGCCACCGCGCGAGCTACCGCGGGCAGCCGCGCGGCGTTGGCTCCGCATTGAAAGAAGGTGGCTGGAACCCGGTACCGTTCCAGTACTTCGAGCACCTGGGTAGTGCCCTCGCTGGGGCCGTCGTCGAACGTCAGGGCGATGGATTTCGCCCCCCGCGGGCCGCGCCAAACCGAAGGAGCGAACACTGCCGACGATCGCCCGCGCACCGCCCACGCCATCCACCCCACCACGACCGCCGATAGAGGCGCCGTGCCCGCCATCCACGCGTCCATTACGCTTCGATTGTAACTTGCGGTGGAAGGGCCAGGCGGGGTTGGAAGTTGGCGCAAATCACTAGGCGATAGCCTGGTTCCGTACCTGCTGTTCCTATGGCCGGACCGCCGGGATCACACGGAAACGTTTGCGGCCTTCGATCCGGTAGGTGTTGAAGTCAGAATCATCCACCGTAAAGACTGTCGACAGACCCTCGCGCCTTGCCAGGTACACCAGCGTTGCGTCGGCGAAATCCATCGGGCGATCCCAATACCGCGCCATCAGGGTTTGAATTTCGGGCAGTTCCGAATCCTCGATGACCGCCAGCCTGATCGCGCCGGTGCGTATGAACTTCCAGGCGGTCTCCATCTCGCGACGGCTGTCACCGGCCAGGTGGAATAATTCCGTCAGCACTGCCTCCGAGGTCACCAGCGGCAGCCGGAGCCGCCGGAACGTATCGACGCAGGCCCCGTGCCACCGGTCAGTCCTATCCAGCAGGGCCACAATCGCACCGGTATCGATCAGCGCGTCAGCGGCCATAATGCCGCCGCAGACGATCCCGAACGGTTCGCGAGACGGTCTGGGAACGCTGCCCGTTCCCGCTCGCTAAAGCGCCAAGCCATCTCGACGCCGCCTTCTGCAGCCGGCGCTGCTCTTCATCCCCTTCCTTGGTCGTGCCGTTCTTCTCGAGCCACTCGCGGGCTGCGGCATCGAGAGCGGCGGACACTGAGATTTTTCGGCGGCGCGCCTCCCGCTCCAAGTTCGTCTTGACTTCGGACGATACCCGCCAGCTATATACCTCCGTCTTCATGCATTACATTGTAGTGCATTTCCGCGGCAGCGGCCCATGCGCTCCGGCAACTGGAAGCTGGCGGCGAAATACCCGGCCGCGATCCTCGCTCAGAACCTCTTCTTCAGGTAAAAATCGATCCCGAACACGCCGTTCTCTTCCCGCAGCGCCACCACCGACCACTGCTTGCTCAGGGCCCACTCCACGCGCACTACTTCGGGGTTGCTGCTGGTCACGTTGGTGATGTAGGTGAAGGTGATGGCCGAGGTCACCTGCTGGTCCAGCGTGAGCCGCGCCTGGGGGTTGTTCTCCACCCCCGGCAGGGTCGGATCGATGCGCAGTTTGCTCACCCCGAAGAACCGCTGCAACCGCCCCGAGACCGGGCTGGCGATGGCCTGCCCGAGCAGCGCCGAAGCTCCCATCTGCTGCCAGGAATTGGGCGCCGTGCTCTGCTGCGCCAGCAGCGTGGGATCGGAGCTGGGACCCTCCCCGGTGGCTAGCAGCGCCACGATTTCGCTGAATTGCAGCGGCGGGTCGGAATGCGGCGTCAGGTTGAGATGCGTCAGCGGGCCCGACACGGTCAGGGTGACGTCGATCCCGCGCTCCTTGGTCTCCAGGTCGATATCCAGAACCGGGTCGATCTTCAGAGGGTCGAAAAACGAAATCGATCCCTGGTTGATGTTGAACCTGGTGCCATAAAAAACGATCTGCCCCTCGGTGATGCTAATCCGCCCCAGCAGCGCCGGATTGCTGGGGCTGCCGCGCAGCGTCAGGTTGGTGTCCACCTGCAAGTCTTCGGTCAGGGAGCTTTGAAACTGAATATCCGGGGCCGTGTTGATCTGGATGCTGAAACTCATCCCACCCAGCAGGCCGGCTTGTGCCGCGGGGGTGCGCACCGGTTCGGCCGAATGGGTCAGCAGCGAGCTGAAATCGGCCTCCGGGTTGAAGCCCGTCCGCTGCACTGTCACAGTGCCCGAAAGCATGCTCTGGTCGCGCGTGCCGCTGAGGCTCAGATTGGCGTTGGCTACCGTGCTCACCCCTTCCGGATAGCGCACCCGCACATGGTCGGCGCGCACGCGCAGGCGGTAAAGAATCAGGCCGCCGGTATACGTCGCGAAACCTGAAAGCTCCACCTTCCCGCCGCCGGTCTCTCCCGAAAAGCGCTGGATGGTCGCGCGGTCGTTGGTGAACGCGATCGAACCGTTGGCATTGGAAACCCCGTTGGGGAAATCCGCCAGGCTGAAGGCGGCGTTCTCAAACTGCACCCGCCCCACGACCTGCGGAGCGCTGAAACTGCCGCGCACGGTGGCGTCCGTGGTGATCGTTCCGGAGGAAGCGAAATCGCGGTCCAGATCATGCAGAATCGCCAGATCCACCTGCCCATTCACCCGCAGGTCGAGCGGGTCTTTCTGCCCGAGCGACAACCGGCCGGTAATCGCCAGGTCGGTGGAACGCCCCACCAGGTGCGCGCTTTCGACGGTCACCACCGAGTTGGCCATGCGCGCCACCATCGGCCCGGAATTGCGCAGCGCCAGCGACAATCCGGGCCGCGTGGCGTTGTTCTCCGTGGGGCGGATCTCGAACGACGGAATGCGCAGCTCGGCGCGCCACTGGGGTTGTTGGAAAATCGGCCCCTCCACCCGCAGCTGGCCTTCGGCGAAACCGGCCAGGAGCTGCTCCGCCGGGGTAGCCGCATTCACGTCGAAGGGCACGATCCAGGCGCGCAACTGGGCGAAATCGAGCTTCGAAAAGCTGATTGTGGCGCTGCCCGGATCGTCGCCTTCCAGCCGCCATTCGCCATCCCCCAGCACCTGCGAATCGGCGAAATTGGATTCCAGATGCGCCCGCAGCACCTGGCCTTGGGAGTGCGCCGTGAGAGTGGCGTCGCCCAGGGCCTGCCCCGTCAGTTGCAGCCCACGCCCGTCCACTTCGGCCTGCAAATCGCTGAGGCGGAACTGGGAGTTTCCCAGCGTGGCTTCTCCCGTGGCCGTCAAGGTCACCGATCCGTGCAGTCCGGGGCGCGTGGTTTCCAGCGTGCGGATCTCATCCAGCGGCATGGCGTTGGTGACCACCTGGAAACGCAGCCTGCCCGCATCGAACCGGCCCGCCGGATGGTCGAAGGCCGCCGTCCAGCGCACCTGCTTACTTTGCCCGGCGAGTTCTCCCAGGGTCACCTCGATCCGGTTGCCCGCGGAATGGAACTGCGCAGCCAGGCGGTCGAAGGGTTCGCCGCGAAACACGCCCTTGGTTACGGCCACCTGCCCCGCCAGCACCGGCTGGCCGAGAGTGCCGCTCGCCTCCAGGCCGCCATTCAGCGTGCCGGTGGCCTCCTTGATGGGGATTTGGGCCAGCGCCAGGGCGTCCGCCAGGCTGGCCGCGCCCAGCGAACCGGTAGCGGCCAGAGCGCTGTTCTCCTCCGGTTTCCATTGCCGCAGCCCCACCTGGCCCTGGAATTGCGCCCGTAGCGACCCGAGCGCGGCCGATCCCTTGCTCACCCGCAGCCCGTCGGATCCCGCGGCCAGGTCGCCTTCCACGCTATCCAGCCGTCGGCCTTCGTACCCCAGGTTGGTCACACGCGCGTGGCCGGCAATCCGCGCCCGGTCCAGCTTTCCGGTCACCGTGCCGTCGAAAACCGCCGCGCCGTTCTCCAGCTTGACCGGAAACGCACCGGCGCTCTCGCCCGCCGCCGGCAGCAATTCACCGAAATCGCGGGTCTCCAGGTGCACGCGCATCTGGCTGTCCAGCGAGCCCGAAAACTCCACCTGCGAGGAAGGCAGCGAGAGCGTCGAACGGCCTACGTCCAGCGCCTCGCTGCGGGCGTTGTAACTGGCGGCCAGATGCCCGCGAACGGGCGCGCTCTCCGGCGCCGGCTCAATTTTCCAATCGCCCGAAGCCCGCAGGCTGTGCGGTTCTCCCAGGACGCCATCCAGCGCCACCGCCCCCGATACCTGCGCATCCCAGGGCAGCGGCTCCGCGCTGTACAGACCCACCACGCGGCGCGCCCGGAAGCCGGCCACCTGGCCTTCCACCCGGTATTGCCGGAGATCCCGAAGCTGCGCCGTGCCCCGGAAGCTTCCGCCCAGCACCGCCAGCGCGATTCCCTCCAGAGCCAAGTCCCGCCCTGCGAGCGACGTCCGCGCGATCTGCCCTTCCACCGGTAGCTGGGCGGAAGCCGAAGCCGGACCGCCCGCGTACACGCCCGCCAGGCGAAGCGCCTGCAGTTCCACGCCGCGCGCATTCGCCGCCAAGCGTCCATCCAGTCGAAAATTCCCCAGCCTCACGCTTGCGTCGCGGTAGCCCAACCCCGTGGCGTGTAGCCGGCCCGTAACCGCGGCGCCCCCCGGCCGGCTCCAGCTTGCCATGCCGGTCATCTGCAGCGCACCGCCGCGCAATCCGGGGATTTTCGCCAGCCGCCCCGCTTCGGACGCCTCCATGCGCGCATCGAACCCAAAGCGCGCTTCGGGCGCGGCCAGGTTTTCGACAGCGCCGCTGAATTCCACCGCCGCTCGCGCCGTGTGCACCCGCCCGGCGGTTACCCGGATCCTGTTCCGCTCCGCCGCCAGCGAGATTTGGATCCCCACCGGCGGCCAGGCCGCCAATCCCGGCCCGCGGACTTCTACCGGGTCCATGGCCAGTTCGCCCCGGTAGCGCGGACCCGACCGGTCGAAGAGAAAGCGCGCCTGGAGGTTCCGGCCGCTCGCCGAAAAAGGCTGCGGCGCCTGCCCTTCCACCTCGAACGCGCCGCGCTCCACCTGAAACCGGCTCACCGCCAGGTCCAGAATCTTTTCCATCACCGGCCCGCCGCCCGCCGTTTTCGGCCCCGGGAGATTGGTGCGGCCATCCGCGCCCACAATCAGGTAGATGCGCGGTTCGCTAACCTCCAGTTCCTGCAGATCCAAATGCCACCAGGCCAGCGTAACGATCTTCAACCCGATGGCGATGGAGCCGGCCTGGAAAAGCGGCGGCTTGCCGGGCGGTTCCGTGCCGTGGAGGGTGAAGGGCGCCACCCGCGCCCGCAGATTCCGCCAATCGAATTTGAGCGTGCCGATCTCGGCCCGCCCGCCGGTGGCCTTTTCCACCACCCCCACCATGGCGGCCCGGACCTTCCCCAGGAACCACTGGCTGCGCAGCACCAGGATACCGCTCCCTGCCGCCAGCGCCATTAGCGCCGTGGCCGCCGCCGCGCTCCACAGAATGCGCCGCCTTGTGCGCCGCCTCATTCGAAAGCCTCCGGATGAAACACCACCTGGGTCCGTTTGCGGGCCTCCTTCAACCAGGTGTCTAACTCCTGGTCCGCGCGCTCGCCGGCGAGTTTGTCTTCGATCCGGGTACGGTAGTCGTCCAATTTCACCGGCTCTCCCGGGTGGGCGGCGCGGGCCGCCGGCGCCACCACGCGGTCGAAGTAATCCTGAATGTCCTGATCCGTCACCTGCACCCCCGGCCGGAAACGCAGGCTGATGAACTCCTGAATGGCCGCCAGCCGCAGCAGCAGATCCTGAGCGTCCGGTTCCGCGATCCCGTATTCCGCCAGCGCGCGCTGGTAATCGGCCTGGGTAGGGAAGGACGCCCTCAGCTTTTCAAGTTCCGGAGCGACTTCCGCCGCCGGCGGAAACGGAAAGTGGCCGCTCTGCATTTCCTGACGGATGAGCGTCTGGTCCACCAGCCGCTCGGCCGCCGCGCGTTTATTGGCCGCGCTCATGTCCGGCTTAACCGCATCCAGAAACGCCGCCACGCGGATCTCCCGCTCCACATCCCGCAGCGTGATCACCTGGCTGCCCACCGACACGGCGATGCGGTCGAGGATCGTGCCCATGGCGGGCATGAGGGACAGGGCCAGCCCTATATTCACCACAAAGCCACGGAGTACACGGAGGCTTCGCGGAGAAAAACAAGAGGGGTTTTCTCTGTGCAGCCTCCGTGTACTCCGCGTTTCCGTGGTGAACATTCAGCCCCTCAAAACGTCTGTCCGATCGAAAAGAAAAATTGAAAATGGCTCACGTTCTGCACCGTGCACTGGTTGGCGACCCCGGGCGGCGGGGAGCACGGCGTTACCCCCGCGGCCACCAGTTCCTGCTCCGTGCCTTTGAAACCGAAAAAATACGGCGGGTTGATGCTGTAACCCAAATCCAGCCGCAGAGGCCCCACCGGGGTGCGGTACCGGATCCCGAAACCCACCGCGTGCACCATGTAATCGAAATCCTGCATATTGCGCTGCCGGACGCGGAACGAAATGTCCCCGAGGCCGGAATACACGTTGCCCATGTCGTGGTATATCACCCCGCCGATGTTGTCGCCAATCAGCGGAAAGCGCACCTCGGTCTGGTTGAACAGGAGGGCGTTGCCCCCTAGCGGGAAACCGGTGGTGTCGTCCCGCGGCCCGGCCTGGTCCTCCGGAAAACCGCGCTGCGAGTTGCTGCCCCCGCCGAACAGCCGCTCCGGCAGCGGAATGGCGTCGGCTGGGTCGCCGTTGTAATGGAAGGAAAGGATGTCGCCGAACTCGGTGCTGCGCGCCAGCACCACTTTCCGGCCGATCGGATAGTAGCTGGAGTTGCGCGCCAGAAACTTGTAAAAGTCGCGCTGCGACCCCAGGAAATGCTCCGCCAGTCCCGTGTCCACAGTGGTGTAAACACCCCGGTGCGGCTCCACCGGATCGTCGCGGCGGTCCCAAATCATGGTGATCGAGCCGATCCCCACGCGCACCGGCTGGGCCAGTTGCGGAATCAGGAAGGGCGTGATCTTCAGATCGCTGACGCTCACCCGCCGGTAGGAGAGCCGGTAAAACAGCGTCAAGGTCCGGCTGAAACGCTGGTTCAACTGCGCCGATCCCTCGTCGCGGTGCGAATTGAAGGTGCGAATGTCGCGCGAAGCGTCCAAGAGGCCGGTGAATGAGACGGTCAGATTGCTGTGGTCCGCGAAGCGCGGCCAACTGTAGTTCAGCAGGGCGCGCTGCTCGAGCGTGGAAACGCGCGTCCGCAGGCTCAGCGAATGGCCCAGCCCCCACAGGTTGTTGCGCGCCACGTCCAGCGAGACGCGCGGCGAAAAGCCCGTGGCGCCGGCCGGCGCGTCCAGGCAGGTTTCGCATCCCGCGATGCGCCCGAGCTCCGCGCCGAACCCCACGTCCGCCGAATAGCGCCGCGCTTCATCCAGGTTGTAGAGGACGTATTTTTCGTCCGTGTCGCCATCCGGATCCTGAATCGCCGCGTCCACTTTGGCGAACACTCCCAGGTCGTAAAGGCTGCGCTGGATGTCGGTCACCTGGGTCGGCGATAGCGGATCGCCCGGATTCAGCGTCAGGGTGCGGTCGATCAGGCGGTTCTCCGTCACCTGGTTCCCGCGGTAAATCACCTGCCGCACGAACTGACGCTGGCCTTCGTGGATCACGTACCGCAAATCGATCCGGTCGGCCTCGTCTCCCGGCTTGGAACTCCACTCGAAGGTGGCCTTCGGAAAGCCGTTCGAGAAGTACTCCGCCAGAATCGCATCGCGGTCCACGGCCACGTTGAATTCGCTGTACGGCTGCCCCCGGATGCTGCTCAGCCGCGACCGCACCTCGGCCAGATTCAGATGCTCGATCCCCACCAGTTCCAGGCCGCCGACGAGGTACTGCGGCCCCTCCCGGATATCCACGAACACGGCCATCTCGCCCGGCTTGCCGTGGTAATTGTCCTCCGTCCGGGCGGTCACCTTGACGTCGCGAAAGCCGTTGGACTGGTATAAATCCAAAATCGCATCCTCATCCCGCCGCAGCAGGTTTTCGCTGTAGCGTCCGTGCGGAAATTCCAGAAATGTGGCCGGCTCCAGGTACATCCGTTCGCGGATGGTTTCGCGGGTGAAGTAGCGGTTCCCTTCGATCGCCACCACGGCTACCTTGTGCCGCCCTCCCAGCGCCACCAGGTAATCGATGGAAGCTTTGTCGTTGACTACCGGCTGCGGCTTGACCTCCACTTTGGCGTCGAAGTAACCTTCCGACTGGAAGTAATCGCGCAGGTTGCGGGCTCCTTCGGCCAGCAGGTCGGCATCCACGGCGTGCTCTTCAAACACCGGCACGTAGCGCCGCAGCTTGCTCTCCGAAATCTTCGCGCCCACGGTGTGCACCTCGATGCGCGGCCCGGCATCGATCCGCAGGATGGGCTCTGCCCGGTTGGTTGCCGGGTCGTATTTCAGCGATTCCAGGGTCACCTGCGACTCCAGCCGGTCCTCCTTCTGGTAGAGCGCGCGCACGCCGTCCAGGGCTTGCCGAACACGCGTCTGGGTCACCGGTTTCCAGGTGTGGATCGCCCAGCGGCGCAGGTGCGTGGCCTTCTGCAGGCGGTCCATGTCCATCTTCAGGTCGCCCGTCAGCCGCGGGGTCGTGAAACGGGCCCGCGGGCCGCTGACGGTTTCGAAGCGGATATTCACCTGCTGGTAGTCTCTGCCGGTATCCCAGTCCAGCGCCGGTTGCACTTGCGCCTGAAACAGGCCGTTCTCCTCGAGCAGGCGCTTCTGATTCTCCACCGCCCGCTCCAGCGCGCTTTCGGTGTAGGGCTCTCCCAGGTCCAGGTCGGCCGCGTTCTCCAATTGCCCGGCGCTAGGCGGACTGGAGATCCGTCCGCGCGGCGCCACATCTCCAATGAACCAGGTATTGGTGGTGACAACCGTGAGGGCCACGCCATCCTGGTAGGGTTCGGCATCCACCTGGATATCGGCATACCGGCCGGTGGCGAACAGGCGCTCAATCGTGGCCCGCACGTCCGCCATGCGCAGAGGCGCGTGCATTTTCAGGGGCAGGATGTCGTGCAGCTCGGAGGCTTCGAGCGGCTGCTGCGCCGGGGAGAAGCGGATATTCAGAATCGGCTTCCCTTCGTAATCCTCGCCGGCGCCGCGCGCAGCCACCGGCGTCACGGCCAGCGCCGCGCTGAGAATCACTCGGGGGAACCACGCCAGCAGCCGCACGTTGGCCTCCCGGCGCTATCCCGCTACCGCTTCATCCACGGTCGGATAAGCCTGCGACAGTTGTTCCATTCCCTTTAGGGCGAGGATCCGCTGGATGCGCGGCTTGACCCCCGCCAGGCGCAGCTCCCCGCCGTTCCTGGCGATCAGCGCCGATGAGGCCACCACCGCGCCCACGCCCGAGCTGTCGGTATACTCCAGCCCCGCAAGGTCCAGCACGAACTTACGCGCCCCCTGTGCGATCAGATCCTTCACCAGGTTCTCCAGGCGTACGGTTTCCGGGCCGAACAGCAGCCGCCCCGAAATCGCCACCACCACCACCGAATCCACCCGCCGATGTTCAAGGGGCATGGCTCCAGAATACACAAGACCGGTTCTAATCGGAGTACCAGCGCAGACCCACGATCCCGGAGTAGAGCGTCCCCTGCATGAAGTAGTCGGACGTGGGGCTGGTCTTGAAATGAAATCCCTTGATGCCGGCCTTCAATTCCCAGTGGCCGAAACGGTAGTTCATCGAGACCTCCCCGTCCAGCGTGGTGCTGTGGTGCGGAATGGCGAATCCCGTAAAGGCGCTTTCGAAGCGAAAACGCTTGGATTTCCAGTACTCCATGCCGATGCCCAGGGTGGGCGTGGCGTACCACTTCGACCCCTCGCTGGCGTAACTGATGGGATTACCGGAGGAATCCAGGAGCGGATTGCCGTTCGAGTCGTAAAGCGGCAGGGTCGGATTGTCGAACGAGGTGCGGATGCCGACGTACTGCAACTGGTAGAGGGTCTTCAGGCGGAACCGGCGGCTTTCCACCGGATAGGGCCACGACAGGTATTCGAAGCTCAGCTTGGCGTCCTGCAGGCGGTAGCTGGTAGACAGCAGCGTGCCGTTGGGATACAGCATATTCCACACGTACGTTTGGATATTGGGCGTCAGATCGCCGGCCGCCCGCGCTTCAAAGTAGGAGAGCTTGAGCGCGTTGTGCAGCCCCACGGCGATGCCCAGATCCACGCCCTGCGCGATTTTGGGGTTGCCTTGCATAATCACCCGGGAGTAGTAGGTCCAGGTGGAGTCGTGGCCCCTGTCCATCGCAATCCCGCTCTCCGGGAACCAGCCCGTGAATCCAACCCACAGGCCCGTCTCGCCGGGCATGCGCACATCCGGAACCTTGGGCATGGGAGGAGGCAGCACTTGCGTGTTGGTCTGGCCCGGTTGCTGCCCCGCCGCGGGGGCCTGCTGGCCCGGAGCGGCCTGCTGTGGCGGAGTGGACTGGGCCGGGGCGGCCTGCGGCGGCGGTCCATCCTGATCGGGCGAAGCGGCCGGACCGGGCGCCGCGGGCGAAGCTGCCGCAGTCGCCACACCCGGCTCGGGCGTTGCGGCCAAAGCCGGCGACGTAGCTGCAGCCAGCGAGGCGGGCACAGCCGGCGAAACCACCGCAGCCGGCGAGACTGCCTGCGGCGCGGTGGTCTGGCGAGCCGTGGCGTTCGCGGAAGGAGTTGGGGACGCGAGTGGCTGTTGCTGGGCTGCGCCGGGCGTCACCCCGCCGCACACCAGCAGCGTCGTACACAACCAACCGCTTTTCAAAATATTCACGTAAACCTCATTGCTTTGAGTTCGGACGGCGTATCGACCGGCGGGGAAATCTCTGTCCCGGCCCGTCTGCGCAACCACCCAACACGTTAGGTGCCCTTCTATTTTGCCAAAATCCGGTATGCCTTCGCACACCCAAAAACCCTGTGGATCGTTGCGATTTCGTCACAGGTGTGGACGCCGGGGACACCGCCCGCGCCCCCCAGTCCGCCGCTGTGCAGGGCACTTCCCCGCCCCACCGCCGCGGCCGGCGCGCTTTTGGCGTCAAAACGGCAAGAGGATGCCCGCCAGGGGTGATAAGGGCATGGGCCGCCGGCGGTATTTACCACCCGGACCGGCGTCCCGATGCGGGATGCCGGCAGCGGCCGCGCAAGCTCATCCCCGCCGCCGCGCAAAAGACAATCGTCTTGCTTCGTCGGGCGGGCCGTGCCCGGCTCGCTCAACATTTCCTAGACCGGACTCTGCGCGCAACCGGCTCCCGTCAGAGCGCGTTTTTGGCTTGAGTGGGATCGATGTGTTGGGCCGAAGTTATCCTGAACGATATCCCCGCAGCCCCCATATAGGCATTGTGTGGATTTATGTAAACCACGTTCACGATCACCGCATTGACACCCGCCGCGGGAAACGCCACCTGTAGCAAATGCAGCGCGGCAGCCCCCATCGCCGGTAGGTTGGGGCCCAGGCCCCCGTAATGTTGCATGATATTGTGATTAACCTGAGCTGGTGCCTTTGTGACCGTCATGTCCGCCATAGTGTGTCCTCCGCGAGTGCCCGATTTCGAAGGCGATTTTATCACGAAAGATAGCGGTCAGGCCGCAAGGATTCGCACAAAAAACTCTAGTCTGCAATGGGATGGCCGTCGCTTGGCGTGAGCCACCAGCGCCCGGCCCTCAGCGGCGCGGCGCCCGATCCCTACCCCCGGAAATTCAAGACCCGCTGACAGTGCCCATCCATCCGCGCAGGAAGCTCTCGTCCGCCATACCGGCCGTAGTCCGCTTGATGTTGCCGTCGTTTCCCACCAGGACGAGCTTGGGCACCCCGCTGACGTGGTACGCGTGCGCTACCGAGCCATCGGAATCGACCAGCGACGTAACCGCGATATGGTTCGAACTGAGGTAATCGCGAACGTCGCCCGCGCCGCCCACGTGAATCGCGACTACGGCGATGCCCTTGCTCCGGAATTCCGGCGCCAACTGGCTCACCAGGGGCAGTTCGCGGCGGCAGATGCCGCACGAGGTCATCCAAAATACCATCAGCACCGGCTGCCCGCGATAAGAGTCCAGATCTACCTTCCCGCCATACGTCTCCGGCAGAGAGAAGTCCGGCGCCGGCTGATTCACGCTGGGGTCGTGGAACAAATAGATTCCTGCAAACATGACGGCCGCGAACAACAGCGCCCCCGTGCTGGACTGCTGTGCCATATTGCTATCCATTTCGATTGTATGCATTACAAATAGCTGCCGACAGTTGCCAATAGTTAACCAGGGACCATGCGCCACGTACCACCTCCGTCTCCCGTTCTCACAGCGCTTCGGGCGGCCATCCCGGCCGCGCGTGTCTCTGACATCTGTTCGGGCTGCATTTTGGATCCCGGCCGTCGCCTTCGGCGGCCTGGTGGGCAGGCCCCCGGCGAAAACGGCCCCCGTTCACCAAACTCACCCCGCCGATTGTCCTTCTCCACCCGCCGCTTAGCCGCACACCCACCCGCCCGGCGCCATCCTCCGTGCTAATTCTGGGATGAGAAAGCCCGTGTCCATCCCCACCGAACCCCCGCCGCCCGGTTCTCGATCCGGGATTTCCCCTCCCCGTGCCCGCCCGAAACAAAAATTACGGAACGAACCCATTTTTCGAGGCCAAACCAAATCCAATCAATCACTTGTGGCCCTCCGAACGAACCCATTTTGCCACCCGGGAGGCGCGTAGTATAATCATGCTTTATGCTCCAATCCGCCGTTCGCGGGCATCGCCACCATCCGCACGCCCCAGTCTCTCGGGCGGCCGCGTAATCGTAGTTCCAGCCAGGAATTGGAAAGGACGCCCGCCGCAAGGTGGCCTCTGGGGTGCCCCTGGGGTGCCCGCTGGGCCGGCGGGCTTTTTTGTTCGACGCGCGATGAATCTCGATTTTCAAAAGACCGGCGGCCTCGTCACCGCCGTCGTCCAGGACCATTCCACCAACCGCGTCCTGATGGTCGGCTATATGAACGAGGAGGCCTTCCGGCTGACCGTCGAAACCGGCTTCGCCACTTTTTATAGCCGCTCCCGCCAGAAGCTCTGGCTCAAGGGCGAAAGCTCCGGACACCGCCTGGTGGTCCGCGAAATCTCCGCCGATTGCGACCTCGACGCCGTCCTCCTCAAGGTCGATCCCCTCGGCCCAGGCGTCTGCCATGAAGGGTATGAGAGCTGCTTCTTCCGCCGCCTAGAAGACGGCGCATGGCAAATCGCCGAACCGCGCGCTTACGACCCCAACGCCGTCTACCGAGGCCGCCCGTGACCCTCCGGCTCGGCATTCCCAAAGGCAGCCTCGAAAACGCCACCATCGACCTCTTCCGCCGCGCCGGCTTCACCATCACCACCTCCACCCGCTCCTACTTCCCGCACATCGACGACCCCGAAATCGAATGCATGCTCATCCGCGCCCAGGAGATGGCCCGCTACGTCGAAGACGGCATCCTCGATGCCGGCCTCACCGGCCGCGACTGGATCGAGGAAAACGAAGCCAACGTCGTCGCCGTCGCCGACCTCATCTACGCCAAGCAGAGCTTCGGTAAAGTCCGCTGGGTCCTGGCCGTGCCGGAAAACTCCCCGTTCCGCTCGGTCCACGATCTCCAGGGCAAAATCATCGCCACCGAACTGGTCGCCACCACCCGCCGCTACCTGGCCTCCCACGGCGTCACCGCCAAGGTCGAATTCAGTTGGGGCGCCACCGAGGTCAAGCCGCCGGTGCTGGCCGATGCCATCGTCGAAGTCACCGAAACCGGCTCCTCCCTGCGCGCCAACAAGCTCAAAATCATCGGCACGGTGCTCGAATCCAATACCCAGTTGATCGCCAACCCCGCCTCCTGGGAAGACCCCGCCCGGCGCCGCAAGCTCGAAGACATCCGCATGCTCCTGGAGGGCGCCATCAACGCGCTCGGCAAGGTCGGGCTGATGCTCAATGTGCATCGCCAATGCCTCCCCGCCGTGCTGGCCGTGCTCCCCGCCCTCAAGCGGCCCACCATCTCCCACCTCAGCGACGAAGAGTGGTTCGCCGTCAACACCATCCTGGATGAATCCACCGTGCGCGATATCATCCCGCGCCTCAAACAGGCGGGCGGTGAGGGGATCGTGGAATACCCGCTCAACAAAATCGTCCTGTGATGCGCATTCTCGACCGCCAATCCGTGGGCCGGTTGCTGGCCCGCCGCGGCGCCCGCATGGCGGAGGCCGAAGCCGCCGTCCGCCCCATTCTGGAAGCCGTCCGCCGCCGCGGCGATCGCGCGCTCCTCGAATACGCCCGCCGCTTCGATGGCTTCACCGGCCGATCGGTCGCCGTCCCCGCCGCCACCCTCCGCGCCGCCCGGCGCGCGCTCGATCCCGCCTTCCGCGCCGCCCTCCAAACCTCCGCCCGCAACATCCGCGCCTTCGCCCAGGCCCAGATGCCCGGCGAATGGATGCGCCAGATCCAGCCCGGCCTGCGCGCCGGACAGATTGTCCGGCCGCTCGAAACCGTGGCCGCCTACATTCCCGCGGGCCGTTACCCCCTGCCCTCCACCCTGCTCATGACCGCTATCCCCGCCCAGGTGGCCGGCGTTCCCAACATTTGCGTGGCCTGTCCCAAGCCGGTCGCCGAAGTCCACGGCGCGGCCGCCTTTCTCGGCCTCAGCCATGTCTTCCAGATGGGCGGCGCGCAGGCCATCGCCGCCTTCGCCTTCGGCACCCGCACCGTACCCCGCGCCGGCCGCATCGTCGGCCCCGGCAACATTTACGTCGCCGCCGCCAAAAGGCTGCTGGCCGGCGAGACCGGCATCGATTTCGTGGCCGGCCCCACCGAGATCCTCATTCTTGCCTCCGAGGGCGATCCCCGGTACCTGGCCGCCGACATCCTGGCCCAGGCCGAGCACGACGTGGATGCTTCCGCCATCCTGCTGACCACTTCCAAGCGCCTGGCCGCCTCCGTCTCCCAGGAGGTCGACCGCCAGTTGGCCACCCTCCCCACCGCCGCTGTGGCGCGCCAGGCTCTCGACCGCAATTCCGCCATCGTTCTGGTGCGCTCGCTGGCCGATGGCATCGCGGTGGCCAACCAGTTCGCTCCGGAGCACCTCAGCATCCCCGACCATTCCCTGTTGCGCGCCGTGAAAAACGCCGGCAGCGTCTTCATCGGCCCGCATTCCCCCGAAGCCGCCGGCGATTACGCTTCCGGACCCAACCACGTGCTCCCCACCAGCGGCGCCGCGCGCATCCGCGGAGGCCTCTCGGTCACCGACTTTCTGAAAGTGATTTCGGTGCAGGAGCTTTCGCCCGCCGCCCTCGCCCGCCTGGCCCCCGCCATCGCCACGCTCGCCCGCGCCGAGGGCCTGGAAGCCCACGCCCGTTCCGTCGAGGTGCGCGGTAGGACAGGCCTTCAGCCTGTCCGCCAGCGTTCCCAAAAGGACCGCCTCCCATGACCCGTCCCCTCGCCCCCACCGACTCCCTCGAAAATCCCCTTGGCGGTACTTTGCGCCTTAGCGGCTTGGCGAGAGTCCCCCTGGCGCCCATTTTCATCCTGCCGGGCGCGGCGCGCCGCATGGGGGATCTCCGGAAACCTCCGCTTCCCTCCCCGACCCTCGTGTTGGTTTGCTCCCTGCTTTCTCCGGGCTCAGCGGGCACCCCTCCGTGTCTCCGTGGTGAAGCCACCCCCCAGCGCCCCCGCAAGGAGTCCCTCCCGTGAAACCACGCCTTCCCAAGGGCGCCGTCCAGCCGCGCCCGGCCGTCGTCGCCATGGCGCCTTACGCCCCCCCCACCGGCGGACGCGCCGGCAAGCTGCGCCTCGATTTCAACGAGAACACCGTGGGCTGCTCTCCCCGCGTCATCGCCCGCCTGCGCGAATGCCTATGCGCGGATGGAGCCGGCGCCGATGGCCTCTCCGTTTATCCCGAATACCTCGACGCCAAACAGGCCATCGCCCGGTACTTCCACGTGGCGCCGGACCAGTTCCTCTTCACCAACGGCACCGACGAAGCCATCCAGGTATTCCTCAACACCTATGTGGATGATGGCCAGGAAGTCGTCCTGCTCAAACCGGCCTATGCCATGTACCGCTTCTACGCCCAATCGGCCGGCGCCGTCCTCAAAGAGGTCGCCTATCCCCCGCCCGGTATGGAGTTCCCCCTGCAGGCGGTTCTCGACGCCATCACCCCCGCGACGCGCGCGGTGCTTCTCGCCAACCCCAACAACCCCACCGGCACGGGCCTCTCGCTGGTGGGCATCGAGCGCATCCTGCACCGGGCCCAAAGGACCCCCCGCAAGGCCGCCGTCCTGGTGGATGAAGCCTATTACGAATTCTGCGGCGTCACCGCCCTCACCGAAATCGAGCGCCTGCCCAACCTGTTCGTCTGCCGCACGTTTTCCAAGGTATTCGGCATGGCCGCCATCCGCCTGGGCTGCCTGTTCTCGCATCCCGCCAACGTCGCCCTGTTGCACAAGGTGCAGTCGCCCTACAGCGTCAACTCGCTGGCCGTGGCGGCGGCCCAGGCGGCCATCGAGGACACCGCTTACATTGAAAACTACGTGGCCGAGGTGTTGGCCGCCCGCGAACTGCTGTGCGTCGGCCTCGAGCGGCTGGGCATTTCGTACGTGCCCAGCTCCGCCAATTTCGTGCTGGCGCGCATCGGCTCCCGCGCCATCCCCGTGCGCGACGCCCTGCGCGACCGCGGCATCCTGGTGCGCGACCGCAGCTACGAAATTCCCGGCGCCGTCCGCATGACCGTAGGCACCCGGGAACAGACGCGCCGCCTGCTGGCCGCTCTCGAAGAGATCTGGAAATTATGAATAACCCGTCTCAACCTTCCCAGCCCCTCCTGATTTTCGACATGGATGGCGTGCTGGTAGACGTCACCGAGTCCTACCGCGAAACCATCGCCCGCACGGTCCGCGATTTCACCGGCCGCACCATTAGCCGCGAAAGCATTCAGGAGTACAAAAACGCGGGCGGCTGGAACGACGATTGGCAACTCTCCCACCATCTCGTCCACGCAGCCGGCGTGGGCGCGGCCTTCGAAGAGGTCAAGGCGCATTTCCAGACCCTGTTCCGCGGCGTCAACGGAACACCCGGCCTGATGCTGCGCGAGCGCTGGATCGCGCGCCCCGGCATTCTGGAGAAGCTCAGCCTCCGGTTCCGCTTCGCCCTTTTCACCGGCCGCGAGAAGGAGGAAGCCCAGCTCACGCTCGACCGCTTCGCCCGCGGCCTGGTCTTCGACCCGGTCGTCGGCATGCACGAGGTCGAAAACCACAAGCCCGCCCCCGACGGCCTCCTGCGCATCCTCCGCGCCTTCCCCGATTCCGCCGCTTACTACATCGGCGACACCGTCGACGATGCCCGCGCCGCGCGCGCCGCAGCCGTCCCTTTCATCGGCATCGCCGCGTCCGATAATCCCCTCCACGCCGGCCTCGTGGCGCTCTTCCAATCCGAGGGCGCCCGCGCCATGCTGGCCGACATCAACTACCTTCCCGAGGTCTTCGGCCAATGAGAAGGGCGACCCTCCGCCGCGACACCCGCGAAACCCGCATCGCCGGGTCGCTGGCCATCGAGGGCCGCGGCCGTTACCAGATTTCCACCGGCATCCGCTTCCTGGATCACATGCTGGAGCTGTTCTCGAAGCACGGCGGTTTCGATCTGAAGCTGGCCGCGGAAGGCGATCTCGACGTGGACCAGCACCACACCGTCGAAGACACCGGCATCGTGCTCGGGCAGTTGTTTTCCAAGGCCCTCGGCGACCGCCGCGGCATCAATCGAGCCGGTTACTTCGTCCTCCCCATGGACGAGACTCTGGCCGTGGTCGCGCTCGATCTCGGCGGGCGCCCCGCGCTGGTCTATCGCGACCTCGTCCGCGTGCGCCTGGTGGGCGACCTTCAAACCGAGCTGCTGGAAGATTTCTTCGGCGGCTTCGTCAACCACGCGGGCGCCAATCTGCACGCCAAGGTGATGTACGGCCGCTCCAGCCATCACAAAGTCGAGGCGATTTTCAAATGCTTCGCGCGGGCCATGAGATATGCCTGCTCGAAGGACGCGCGGCTGAAGGATCAGTTGCCCTCCACCAAGGGGCTTTTATGATCACCATCCTGGATTACGGCGCCGGCAATCTCCGCTCGGTGGAAAACGCGCTCGCCGCAATCGGCTGCCCGTACACCCTGGCGCGCGATGCCGAAGCCTTGCGCGGCGCGCATAAAATCCTGCTCCCCGGCGTGGGCCATTTCGGACAGATGATGCGGGCGCTCGACAATCCCGCCGCTGGTCTGCGCGCCGCGCTCCTGGATCGCCTGGCCGCCGGCGTCCCGTTCCTGGGCATCTGCCTGGGATTGCAGGCGCTCTACGAGCGCAGCGAGGAAGCCCCGGAAGTGCGCGGGTTAGGCGTTTATCCAGGCGCCGTGCGGCGCTTTCCCGTCCATGCCCGCGTGCCGCACATGGGTTGGAACCAGCTTCAGGTGATCCCCGCGTCGCGCCTCTTTCGCGCCCTGCCCGTCGCGCCGTATGTGTACTTCGCCCACAGTTTCTACGTCCCGCCCGATGAACGCGCCTCGGCGTTATGCACCTACGAGGTGCCCTACACCGCAGCTCTCGAATGCGGCCATGTGTTCGGCGTTCAGTTCCACCCCGAAAAATCCGCCGCCGCCGGGCTGCAGGTGGTCCGCAATTTCGTGGAGCTGCCGTGCTAGCTCAGCAGCGTCCCGAGTCCGCTCAACAGCCTCGTCAGGCCGAAGGCCTGCCCCACCACTGCCCACACGTTGTCGATCCCCCGTTGGTGGGGCAGGCGATTCGCCTGCCCGGCAGTCTTTTCCAGGCCTCCTTCCGCAATCTGCTACTCTCGTCGCGGAGCCGGGACCTGGGGGCGCCTCGGAAAAGAGTGGCCATGGGCCTGCAGCGAGCCGTGTCGCAAGCCTTCCGCCTGCCTGCGCGGAGATCCCAGTGCTAGCCAAGCGGATCATCCCCTGCCTGGATGTCACCGCCGGCCGCGTCGTCAAGGGCGTCCACTTCGTCAACCTGCACGATGCCGGCGACCCCGTCGAACTGGCCGCGCGTTACAACGCCCAGGGCGCCGACGAGCTGGTCTTCCTCGACATCACCGCCTCCAGCGACGCCCGCGAAATCATGGCCGGTGTGGTCGCCCGCACCGCCCGCCAGGTCTTCATCCCGCTGGCCGTGGGCGGCGGCATCCGCTCGGTGGCCGACGCCCGCCGGATTCTCCTCGCCGGCGCCGATAAGGTCTCCGTCAATACCGCCGCCGTGCGCCATCCCGAATTGATCGCCGCGCTCTCCCGCGAATTCGGCGCGCAGGCGGTGGTGCTGGCCATCGACGCCCGCCGCCGCGAAGCCGCATCGCCCGCGGGCCCCTGGCGCGTCTTCACCCGCGGTGGCCGCGATCCCGAGGATCTGGACGCCGTCGAATGGGCTGTTCGCGGCGAAGAACTCGGCGCCGGTGAAATCCTGCTCACCTCCATGGACACCGATGGCGTGCAGGAGGGCTTCGATTGCCGCCTCACCCGCGCCGTCTCTGAAGCCACCCGCATCCCCGTGATCGCTTCGGGCGGCGCGGGCAAACCCGAGCATTTCGTCCGCGTGCTCACCGAAGGCGCCGCCGATGCCGCCCTGGCCGCGTCCATCTTCCACTACGGAACTTACACCGTGAGCCGGCTCAAAGAGGAGCTCGCGAGGCACGGCGTTCCGGTGCGGGTGACGACATGATCTTCCCGTGCATCGATCTCATGGAGGGCAAGGTGGTGCAGCTCGTTCAGGGCCGCGAAAAGGCCCTGGAGGGCGGCTCGCCCGAGGAAATGCTCCAGCGCTTCGCCGCCTTCCCCGAAATCCAGGTGATCGATCTCGACGCCGCCATGGGCCGCGGATCGAACGACGCGCTGGTCCACATGCTGGCGTCGCGCGCCGCCACGCGCGTGGGCGGCGGCGTGCGCTCGGTGGAGCGGGCCCAGGCACTCGTGGAGCAAGGCGCCCGCAAGGTGATCGTGGGCACCGCCGCCTTCGACCCGAGCGGGATCCGCCGCCAATGGCTGGCCGCCATCCGCGATGCCATCGGCCGCGAGCGGCTGATTGTGGCGCTCGATTCCAAGGCCGGCCGTATCGTGGTGAAAGGCTGGCGGGAATCCACCGCCCTGGCGGCCGAAGAGGTGGTCGCCGAACTGGAACCCTACTGCGCCGGTTGCCTGTGCACCTGCGTCGATCGGGAAGGCATGTTGCGCGGCACCGACCTGGATTGGTTTCGCCGCCTGCGCGCCGCCACGCCTCTCGAACTTACCGCCGCTGGCGGCATCACCACCCTGGACGAGGTGCGCGCCCTCCGCGACCTGGGCATCCACGCCGCCCTCGGCATGGCCGTCTACACCGGGCGTCTGAGCCTGGATGAACTGGCGGCGCTCGCGTGACCCGCGACACGCCGGCCCGCTCGCACTCCCGCCCCATTACCCCGCCGCCGCACAGCGCCCGCCGCGCGGCCCCTTTCTCTTCATCCCGCGACACAACGGCCCGCCCCATGAGGCGCCGTCGCACGGTCTGGCCGGCACGGTAAAATCGGCTGGGAGGGTCGAATCGCAAATGGGTTTTCCGGGAACTCTGGCAGCCGGCTTTGCGCCGGCCGCGCAGCCGCGCAGCGAGCAGGCTATACACACGGACGCGGAAGGACTGGATGCGGGCGAGGTGCGGATTGCGGTAAGCGACGGTGAACTGCCGGCCTACCGGGCGCGGCCGCTCAAGGACGAGCGGGTCCCCGTGGTTCTGGTGGTGCAAGAGATTTTCGGCGTCCACGAGTACATTCGCGACGTCTGCCGGCGGCTCGCCAAGATGGGCTACCTGGCGATCGCCCCGGAGTTGTATGCGCGGCAGGCGGATGTTTCCGGAATCAGCGATATCCATGAGATCCTCTCCAAGGTGGTCCCGCGGGTGCCGGACGCCCAGGTGCTATCGGATCTGGATGCGGCGGTGGCGTACGCCGAGGGGGAAGCTCGGGGCGACACGGCGCGGCTCGGGATCACGGGCTTCTGCTGGGGAGGCCGGATCGCGTGGCTGTACGCGGCGCACAGCCCGAAGTTGCGCGGAGCGGTGGCTTGGTACGGGCGGCTGGCGGGAACCGCCGATCCGCTGCATCCGCGCCACCCGTTGGGTGTGGCCGGTGAGTTGCGCTGCCCGGTGCTCGGCCTGTACGGCGGGCAGGACCAATCCATTCCGCTGGCCCAGGTCGAGCAGATGCGGCAGGTTGCCGGCGCCGCGGGCAAAGCCGTCGAGATCGTGGTGTACCCCGAAGCCGGCCATGCCTTCCACGCCGACTATCGCCCCAGCTTCCACCGGAGTTCGGCCGAGAACGGCTGGCAGCGCTTGACCGCCTTCTTCCGCGGGCGCCTCGGCTAGACGCACCGTCCGGTTGTCTCAACGCCAGGTGAGATGAAAACGCCACGGCGGCTGAAGCCGGCCCGGTGACGCCGGGCCAGGGGTCCCTCCGGGCCCGGCAGACGGCCATCAGCCCCATCGAGAAACCCATGCGCCGGCGGGACCGGAGGATGAAGTTGACCCCTAGAGAGGCCCAGGTGGCCCATCGCTTCTCTCACCGCAACCTGGCGTATTCCGCTTTGGCCTGCCGAAGAATCGGGATTTCGGGGTCGGCGTCCTTCCACAATTCGAGGAAGTCCTGGAACGCCTTTTTAGCTTTGGGCGCCTCCCCGGCGAGCGCGTAGCCGCGGGCCATGCCCAGGTAGGAGAGCGAATAGAACTGTGCCCAGACGCCAGACCGCTCGACATTGCCCCAATTGGCGCCCTTGTGATCCGCGATTTTCTTGAACTCAGCCGCTGCCTGCGGGCCCTTATGCAGGCGCAGGTAAGCCTGGCCACGCAAATAAACCGCATCGAGGAGATAGCGGTCGTATGGCGAGGCGGATGCCAGCAGTTCCACGCTCTGCGCCGGTTGATCGCGGTTGAGGGCGATAGCGGCGCGGATCTCCGGCAACCGTACCGCATTCCAGATGGTTCCGTTTGGAAAAAGCCTGGAAGTCTCCGCGGCGAGTTGCTCCGCCTGAATCGCATCGCCGCAGAGCGCCAGCGCGAGGGCGGGACGGCCCAGGCGGCGCGCGGCCTGGCAATTGCCCAACAACGCGTCGGCACGCGCATCGACTTCCTCGAGATCGGAGGCGAAGTCCCGGAGTTCCGATCGCCGCGCCAGCTCCTCGGCCCGCCGGTATAATCTGTGCGACTCACGCCGCTGGCCATGGACATTCCGGGCGGCCGCCTGCAGGCCGAGACTGATGTACTCCTCCGGCTTGCCCGCGAACCATTGGACCTCGCGGCCGATGGCCGTCTGATCGCCTTCGGCGTAAGCCATTTCGAGGAAGCGCTGATGGATCCTCGCTCCGTCGATCCCCAGTGCCCGCACTTTCTGCGCCAATTGCCTGGCTTCGCCCAGCCGGTCCAGGCAGAGGTAGGCGTCCAGTTGACGGCGATAGGGAGGTTCGACGTTGGCCTGGAAGCGGGCCGCTTCCTGGCCCTCCTTCAAACCCTCTTCGAAGCGCCCCAGGTCGATGTAGATCATGCCCAGGTAGTTATGGAAGTCCCAGATCCGGGGATAGTTGCGGATGCCCAACTGATAGGCGTCAATGGCCTTGTACAGCTCGCCGGTGGACAGGTAGTAGTAGGGCGCGATCTCGTCGCGCTCGTACTCGGAAACCCGGTCGATCAAACGGAAAGCCTGTTCGAAAGATTCCCGGCTGCGCGCGTCCCCGGCATTCACGAACGCCACGCCCAGGAGGTAGTCGGCCATCGCAAAGTTCGTATCGATGGCTTTGGCACGCTCGAGCAACGGAATAGCGGCTAGAAAATCGCCGTGGTTGACCTCGGAAAGACCCGCGGTGTAGTTCTGAAGAGCTTCCAACGATGGAGTAGTAGCCTGTTCCAGCGGACGATTCAACTGCCGGATCGAGTTGAGCGATTCTCCGAGCTTGCCGCGCAGGGCCGTCGCGGCGGTTCCCACGGCATTCAACACGTGCTCTTTATCTTGGGCCTGGACCTGCTCCCGCGCGAGCGTTGCGCCATCCTGACAGGTTATTGCCTGCAGCGTGATGACGTAACTTTTTCCCAGGCCCGCGATAGCGCCGCCGATGGTGGCCGCGGCTCCTTCGCGGACGCAGATTTCGTGCGCGATTGGATTGGTGATGCGGGCGCCCGGCGGAAGACTCATCAGCCGGAGGACGCGCTCGATCTGCTCGTCATCCATTATCTTCAGAAACGGCGATTGTTCGAGCTGGATCGCAAGGCCCTGGCGAAGCGTGCCGTCGAAGACGAGATCGCCCGTGTTATTGACGAAATCGGCCAGGACGATGGTGTCCTTGTCTGTGAGTCCCGGGGCGCGACGGAAATAGAAATATGCCGCGGCGAACAACCCCAGCATACCCACGGCGGCGGCAAGCAGGCGCTTCCCACGGGTTCCGGCGGCGGTAACGCCCGCCAGTTCGCGTTCCAACTCGGCAGCGGATTGCCACCGGCGTCCCGGATCCTCCTCTACACACCGGCTCACGATTCTTTCCAGTTTCCGCGACGGCACACGCCGGCGCGCGGGCCCGATTCGTGTGCCGGTGACCATTTCGTAGAGCACGCAGCCGAACGCATAGACATCCGAGCGGGCATCGGCGGCTTTGCCTTGCCTCTGTTCCGGCGCCATGTAGGCAGGCGTGCCCATCACCATGTCGCCGGCCGTAATGGTTTGATTCCAACCCGATTTCGCCAGTCCGAAATCCAGAACCTTAGCTCCGGATTTCGCGATCATGATGTTTCCGGGTTTGAGATCGCGGTGCACGACACCCTTGGAGTGCGCCTCGGCCAACGCGGCGGCAATCTGCCGGGCATACAGGAGCGCCCCGTTCATGGGGAGCGGTCCGCTTTTCAGGCGTGCCGCTATGGTTTCACCCTCTACCAGTTCCATTACCAGATAGTTCGGGCCGACGTCATAAAGCGTGCAGATGTTGGAGTGATTCAGGGAGGCGATCGCGCGCGCCTCGCGCTCGAAACGGGCACTGAATTGTTGGCGTGTGGTCTTAATGGCGACGGCGCGTCCTAATCGCGGGTCTACCGCACGAAAGACTTCGCCCATGCCGCCTTCGCCGAGCTTGCTTTCGATCCGGTACGGCCCCAGGCGGGCGCCGGCGGAGAGTTTGGTGACGGCCGGGTCGGCCAGCAGTTCCGGCGCGTTCTGGATGGCGGGCCGATCGATAAATTCGGCGCCGCCCGCCTTTCGGAGCAGGGATTCTATTTCGCGGCGCAACTCGGGATCGGCCTGGTCGAGCAGAGCCGCGCGCTCCTCCGGACTTCGCTCGCGCGCCGCGTGGTAGAGTTCTTCAATTTGCCGGAAACGCTCGGGGCTCATGGCCGCTGCGCCGATGGTTTCGCCATTGTGTTGTCCAACTCGCGCAGCAGCCAGGCCCTGGCGAGATCCCAATCGCGCCTCACGGTGCGCGGAGAGATTTTCAGGGCGGCGACGATTTCCTCCTCGGTCAGTCCGCCGAAATAACGCAATTCGACGACCTTGGCCTGGCGTGGAGCCACCTGTGAGAACGTTCTCAGGGCATCGTCCAGAGCGAGGATGGACCGGTCCGGGGACGGGGACATAACGGCGGTCTCATCGATGTTTATTTTGGGCGCCATGCCGCCGCGCTTTTGCGTACCACGGGCGCGCGCCGCGTCTACCAGGATGCGCCGCATCATCTGCGCCGCCATGGCGAAGAACTGCGCGGTCGCGCCATTCGACCCTGGTCACGTCCACCAGCCGGAGATAGACCTCATGGACTAGCGCCGTGGCCTGGAGGGCATCGCCGGGACGTTCATTCCTCATATACTGGCGGGCCATCAGGCGCAATGCAGGATATACCTGTTCGGCCAGGCGCTCCAGGGCAGCCGGGTCGCCGCCGCCCCAGGCTTTCAACAGATTCGTGATTTCCGCGGAGGGTGTGTCCATGAGGTGTCCCCTTCGCCCCCTGGCCAAAAAAGATTATAGAACGTGGCCGCTTTTGCCGTCGGCTCCCGCCTGTACCACCGGGATGGGGAACAGGTAGTCAGAATCTCCTCCCTGGATGGAGGGAATCTATGAAACGAATCGCAACTTTGATAGCCGCCGGCAGCGTGCTGGGTGCGGTAGCGATGGCACAATCACCGCGCTTCACGGTCATCGACCTCGGCAACGTGGGTCCCGACGGCCAGCCGTTCCAAGTCACCAATAATGGCTTGGTCGCCGGCGCGGCAATGGCAGGCAACGCACTGCACGCGGTGCTTTGGTATAACGGCCGGATGCTGGACCTCGGCGCGCCTGGACTCAAGGGAACGAACAGCCAGGCATTTGGCGTGAACCTGTTGGGCCAGGCCGTGGGGGAAGCGCAAACTCCCGACAACCCGGGCGCCGAGGATTTTTGCGGTTTTGCGGCGCTCGGCCTTCCGCCCTCCGGCAGTTGTCTCCCGTTCCTCTGGCAGAACGGGGTGATGAATCCGCTTCCGACCTTGGGAGGCGACAACGGCATAGCCAACAAGATCAATATTCTGGGTCAGGTGGCCGGCACGGCGGAGAACGACATGTCCGACTCCACCTGTCCATCCGGTTTCCCACAGCACCAGTTCAAGCCGGTGGTCTGGCGAAACGGGGCTATTCAGGAACTTCCGACATTTCCCGGTGACCCGGATGGAAGCGCGATGGCGATCAATGACATCGGACAGGCCGCCGGCGCATCTGGCTACTGCACACCCTCGAGCCCAATTACGCCGATCAATCTACAACCTCTTCACGCCCTACTCTGGGAGGACGGAAAACCCACTGATCTCGGCACTCTCGGCGGGACGGGCCACTTCTTCGGAATCCAGGCGGAAAACCTGAACAATCCGGGGCAGGTAATCGGGTGGTCAGACCTGACGGGCGACGCCAATTTTCACGCCTTCCTGTGGACCATGGAAACAGGCATGCGGGACCTCGGGACCGTTGGGACCGACGTGAACAGCCTGGCCATCAGTATTAACGACGGAGGCCAGATAGTCGGCGTCTCACTCGACAAGAATTTCGACCCGCGCGCGTTCCTGCGGGTGGGGGAGGATTTGGTCGACCTCAACACGCTGATTCCCACTGGCTCGCCCTTATATCTGCTTACGGCGTGTTCCATCAATGCGCTGGGCGAGATCATCGGCTTCGCGACCGACAAAAGCGGGAACGTTCATTCCTACCTGGCGGTCCCGGACTTCAGCGGGCACACCGGAGAGAGTGTGCCCGAGGTAGTGACGGCGCCGGGATCCGAGGGCGCCCACAAGGGGCAATTCGCACGGTTTGGAATTGGCGGGCGATGAAAGATCGAGCGAGCAAGCTGTTCCGCTGCGCCGCCGGCATGGCGCCGGGAACATCAGGCGGACCGGCGCCGTGCCGGGGCCGGACGGTGACCCGGAGCGAATTGGTGGATCCATCGACGGCTCGCCGCCTCTTCCCTGCCGACCGGAAAATGCCGAGGAATCCGGGCGCCTGGGCGAAGCGCCCGCGGGATGTTCGGCGCGGTCAACCGAGGCGGGCCGCCTCCTCCTTCTCTGTACGGATCATGCTCCAGAGCCAGTCGCCGGAGCGCTCCTGGTTCCATTGCGGGGTCGGCGCGAAGAACTCGGTATTGGGCGCCAGGTGCTGTTTGACCACATCCTCATTCAAGGTAACGCCGAGGCCGGGCTTGTCCGGGACCTTGATAAAACCCTTGTTGATGATGGGCTTTTCGATGCCCTCGACAAGGTCCTGCCACCAGGGCACATCGAGGGAGTGGTTTTCGCAGGCCAGGAAGTTTTCGGTGGCGGCGGCGCAGTGGACGCTGGCCATGGCGCCGATAGGAGTGCCGGCATAGTGCATGGCCATGGGGACGCCCAGTTCCATGGCGGCATCGCCAATCTTGTGGGTTTCCAGGATTCCGCCGGAGGTGGAGATATCGGGATGGATCTTGCTGACGGCGTGCTTCTCGCAGAGCTTGATAAAGTCTTCCTTGAGGTAGATATCTTCGCCGGTGAGGATAGGGGTGGGGCTTTCGGCGGTGATATGGGCCAGCATATCGGTGTACTGCCAGGGGATGACATCCTCCATCCAGGAGAGGTTGTACTTCTCGTAAGCCTTGCCAAGCCGGATGATGGAGTTCACGCCGAGGTGGCCGAGGTGATCCATGGAGAGCGGAATTTCCATTCCGACGGCCTCGCGGATGGCCGCCACGTAGCTGCAGAGCATATCGATCCCCTTGTCGGTGACTTCGGTGGCGACAAAGGGATGGGGCAGGTTGCGTCTCTCCCATTGGGTCTGCTCGGAAGGCCGGGTGACCGTGCCGGGAGTCTGGGAGACGAACTCGATGCCGAGGTCCATTTTCAGCCAGGTGAGGCCCATGACTTCCTTACGCTCTTTCATGCGCTGGGCGTAGACCTTGGGGTCGTCCGATTCGGTGGTGTCGGCATAAATCCGGACGCGGTCGCGGAACTTGCCGCCCAACATCTGGTAGATGGGCACATTGTAGACCTTGCCGGCGATATCCCAGAGGGCTTCTTCGACGGCCACCACGCCACCCGCCTGGCGTCCGTGGAAGCCGAACTGCTTGATTTTCTGGAAGAGGAAGGTGATGTTGAGGGGGTTCTCGTTGAGCAGGCGGCTCTTGAGAAACAGGGCGTAGGTGGGGCTCGCCCCATCGCGGACCTCGCCCAGGCCGTAAACGCCCTGATTGGTATCGATGCGAACAATGGGGCAAGGGCTGGGTCCCGGCTTCCTTACGACGGCCACGCGAAGGTCGGTGATTTTGAGCGTTGACGGGCTCGAGCGGGTGTTGACATTCTGCTGGACCGGCTGTTCGGCCGCGGCTTCTCGCGACAGAAGGGCACCCCCTATGATTCCGGCCGAGGTCTTCAACAGATCCCGCCGTGCGAATTTCCGATTGTTTTTCGACACTGCCGTTTTCTCCTTTCTGTCTGCTGCGGCAACCCCACGACGTTGCGCCCGAGATTCTGCCACACTCGTCCGAATTTAACCCTGTTTGGGTCGATTCCACAAGTGCAAGAAACGGAGCGCCAAGCGGAGGCGGCCATGCGAGCCGCGGGTGCCCGCGCCAGGAGGGCGGAGGCAGCCGTGCCCGTGCACCTGCCCGCGCCAGGCGGCGGTGGCGGCCGTACCCCGCAACCTACCCGCGCCAGGCGGCGGTGCGGGCC
>JASHSS010000805.1 GCA_030038565.1 Bryobacteraceae bacterium | reverse complement strand
AGACAGGAGGGCGAAACGGTAGGAGCCTTGTGCATTGGTGACGGTGGACTGGGTGGCGTTGGTGGCAGTGTTCGTGAGAGTCACCGCCGCGCCGGGCACTCCTGCCTGGGTCGGATCGGTAACCGTTCCGGTAATATCGCCTGATGTAATGGATTGGGCCGCGCCCTGGGTGACGAGCGTCACGCCAAGGCAGGCAGCCAGAAACAATAGAGCTAAGTGGCGTAGCATAGTTGGCATTTTGGCGATAGCAATTCCCCGGCCACCGGTTGCACCCGGTATCTTCGTGCCCGTTCGAGCCGGTTACCCGACTCGGTTGTGAAACACCTAACAAGCTGAATGCACGAAACCGCACGACACGCGGGAAGAGTCTATGGAATTGCGAAGCGGGAATCTATGAAATCGGGAATTGCATCAGAACGAGCGCCCGTGTCGGCGGGCCGTCACGCGTGCCGGTGCGCGCGGCATTCAGTACAATCGAAGGCGGCGGTATGTGGAGAGTTTGGCTGTCGCTGCTGGCGGGGGTCGGCGCATCCCACGCCGGCGCGCTTTACGAACTTGCGGGACGCTTCACGCCGGCGGCGAGCGCGTCGGTCATGCTGTTCGGCGTTAGTGGTCCATTCTCGGCTTCCGTTCTCAGCGATCCTTCGGGCCGCTTCACCTTCAAAAAACTGGAGGCCGGCTCCTACACGCTGGCCATCTTCGTGCCGGCCGACGGGGAAGCCCGCCGCACGATCGAGATCGGCCCCTCCACCGCCGACAGCCACGGCCGCATCGCGCTGCGGCTGGATTTGAAGGAGGGCGATTTCGCGCGCGCCCCGGTGCTGGAGCGCCACACCGTGACCGCGCGGCAACTGGCCATTCCCGACAAAGCCCTGCGCCTCTACGAAGAGGCCGGGAAATCGCTTTCGCGCCGCGATTCCGAATCCGCCGTCCGGCGCCTGGAAGAAGCCGTCGCCCTCGCGCCCGCATTTTCGGCCGCCTGGAACCAGTTGGGCACCATCGCCTACCAGGAGCAAAAGTACACCCGCGCCGAAGAATGTTTTCGCCGCGCGCTGGCGGCGAACCCGGCGTCGTACGAGCCGCTGGTCAACCTGGGCGGCGTCCTGATCAACCTGCGCAAACTCGACGAGGCCTTGGATTACAATGTCCACGCGGTGCTGGTGCGCCCCACCGACGCGCTGGCCCATGCGCAGCTCGGCATGACTTACTTTGAGATGGGCCGCCCGGAAGAGGCCGAGAAACACTTCACCCAGGCCGTGGCGCTCGACCCGGCGCACTTCTCGCACCCGCAGCTTTTCCTGGCCCAGATCCACATGCGCCGCGGCGACCGGAAGGCGGCGGCCGACGATCTGGATAACTTCCTGCGGTATCACCCGGATTGGCCGGAAGCCGCCAAGCTACGGGCGGCCATCGCGAACCTGCGGCAATAAGCTGCGGTTCCGCGGAATCAACCCTCCTCGATTTCGGGGTTGGCGGCCATAATGGCTTCCGCCATTTCCCACACGCCGGGAAGGCTTCGCTCGATCTCCGCCGCGCGCCGCCGGGTTTCCGCGAAGGAAGCCACGCCGAGGTCGCCGAGCAACTCCCGATAGCTGTCCCGGAAACCACGCGTGATCTGGCCCGGGGCATCGCGCAAGAGCACCTTCTGGCACCGGGAATGGGTGACGGCGATCCAGAACATGGCTTCCCGATGGCCGCCGCGCGCGATTGTCTCCAGGCTGGCCTCGATCGCCAGGGGCCGGGCGCTTTCGCTTATGTCCGAGGCGAAGGGAAACGCTGTCCTGATCTCACGCCGGGCTGCGTCGAAGATCTCCGCGAGCGTCGCCAGGTGACGTTCCGCCAGCCCCCGCTCGATGCGAGTCGAGCCGAGTAACTCCAGCAGCGTTTCGTGGAATTCCAGGCGGCCATAGCCGGCTAACAGTTCCCGCACCGCGGTGTACCGCGCGCGGACCGTGGGGTTCATCAACCCCGCCGCGAGCAGCACGTGGGTGGTGATCCCCGCCGCGAAAAGCCCCGCCATCACCCGATCAGGAACGGGATCTCCCTCACGAATCGACCGGAGAGATTCCCGGACCTTGGCCCTGGCGTGGGCGCAGCGCCTGCCGACCCACTGCCTTTTGGCATAGTCCCGGCGTACGGTCGCCTGCAGCGCGGTCAGGTTGCCCGAAGGATCGAGAAGAATGTGGGCCGTCCGGAAGCTCGGGGCGAGGTGATAATCGCTCAAGAGCAGGACGGGCGACCGAAGCCGATCGTTCCCCAGGTAAGAGACTTCCAGAAGGACGTCGCGATAGAGGAACTTGCGGCGCGCGCCGGCCTGGCGGGGCTCCGCGACGGCCACCATGATGTCGAAATCCGAGGTCGCCGGCAGGGCGGCGTCATCCGGAAGCCAGTTCGCCGAACCGGCCGTGTACGCCCCCGCGAAGCCGGGAAGGCGGGCGGATTCCTCCATCACCCACACGCGGGCCGTCTCTCTGGCCTGCTGGACGATCATGGCTTCGGCTTCGTTTCTCATTCTCGCCCGCTCGCGTCCTTGCGACAATGGGCTTTGCGGCTTCCCATAGATCCGCTGATCCCCGAAATCCTGCGGCGGCTCCGCGCGGCGGGCGTTCTGGTGCTGGAAGCGCCGCCGGGCGCCGGCAAGACGACCCGCGTTCCCCCGGCGCTGCTGGGTCTGGCGGGCGGCGACGTGCTGGTGCTGGAGCCGCGCCGCCTGGCCGCGCGGCTGGCGGCCCGCTTCGTGGCGGCCGAAATAGGCGAGCCCGTGGGAGCCACGGTCGGCTACCAGGTGCGCTTCGAGGAAATGGCCGGCCCTACCACGCGCCTGCGATTCCTCACCGAAGGCGTGCTCACGCGGCGGCTGCTCACGGACCCGCTGCTGGAAGGCGTGGATGCCGTGGTGCTAGACGAATTTCACGAGCGCCACCTGGAGGGCGACCTGGCGCTAGCCTTGCTGCGCCGCCTCCAGCGCACCCGCCGCCCCGATTTGCGCCTGGTGGTGATGTCCGCCACGCTGGATGCCGCGCCCATCGCGGCGTACCTGGGCGGCGCGCCGGTGGTGCGCTCCGAGGTCCGCCGGAATCCTCTGGAAATCGATTACACGCCGCACTCCGCCGCCCCGCTGGAGCAGCAGGTGGCCGCGGCGCTGGAACGCCTGGCGGCGCAGGCGGGCGGCGGTGGATCCCTGCCGGGCCACGTGCTGGTGTTCCTGCCGGGAGCGGCCGAGATTCGCCGCGCGCAAAGCGCCTGCTCCGCGCTGGCCCAGCGGCATGGATGGCTGGCCCTGGCGCTCTATGGCGATCAATCGCCCGAAGAGCAGGATCGCGCGGTGGCGCCCAGCCCGCTCACCAAGATCATCTTCTCGACCAACGTGGCCGAAAGCTCCATCACCATCGAGGGCGTGGCGGCGGTGGTGGATAGCGGCCTGGCGCGCGTGGCCGGCCATTCGCCGTGGTCCGGACTCCCCACGCTGGATGTGCAGCGGATCAGCCAGGCATCCGCCGATCAGCGCGCGGGGCGCGCCGGACGCACCGGCCCGGGGCGCGTCATCCGGCTCTACCCGCTGGAGGACTTCGTGCGCCGCCCGGCGCAGGCAGCACCCGAAATCACGCGCGCCGATCTGGCGCTCGTGGCCCTGCTGCTGAACGCCATGGGCGCGGGACCCATCGCCTCGATCGAGTGGCTGGACGAGCCGCCCGCCGCGCACATCGCCCAGGCGGAAGGGCTGCTCGCCGCCCTGGGCGCGACCGGCGCGACGGCCCGCGAAATGGCGCGCTACCCATTGCATCCGCGCCTGGCGCGCCTGATCGTGGAAGCCCGCCGCCGCGGCGTGGCCGAAGACGGGAGCACGGTGGCCGCCATCCTCAGCACCGGGACGCGGGCCGCCCCGCTGCCCGAGCGCGCCGGCCACCCCACACGCTCCGATCTGCTGGTCCTATTGGAATCCCAGTGGGATGCTTACACGGCCCAGACCGTCCGCCAAATTCGGCGCATCGTGAATCCGGGCAAGGGCGCACCACGCGGCGCCGCGCGCCGTCCGGATGAGGACGCCCTGCTGATGAGCGTGCTGGCCGCTTTTCCCGACCGCGTAGCGCGCCGCCGCCAGGGCGCGGAGGTGCAGTTCGCGGGTCCTCCGGGCGCCGCGCTGCTGGCCGCCTCCAGTACGGTGACCGAAACGCCTTTCCTGGTGGCCGTGGAGGCCGAGGAGCGGCGCGACCAGAAGATGCCGCTGATCCGCATCGCCAGCGCCATCGAACCCGAGTGGCTGCTGGACCTGTTCCCCGATCGCGTGCGCGAAGTCTCCGAGGTGGTTTGGAACCGCGCCGCCGCGCGCGTGGAAGCCGTGAGCGCGCTGATGTTCGGCCAGATCGCCATCCAGGAAAGCCGCGGCCCCGCGCCGCCGGAGGAAGCCGCCGCTTTGCTGGCGTCGAAAGCCGTGGAAGCCGGCGTAGCGCGATTCGCCGACCCGGAGGAATTGGAGAGCTACCTGGCGCGGGTAGCCTTCGCCGCGCGCCACTCGGCGATTCCGGAACTGGGAGCGGAGGCCGCCGAAGCCGCGCTCCGCTCGCTGGCTGCCGGCTTAAAAAGCTTCGCCGAACTCGAAGCCGCGGCGCGCGGGACCAAAGAGCACCCCGGCCTGCTGCGGGCGCTGGAGCGGCAACTCCCGTCGGCCGCACGGCAGGAACTGGACGCGGTGGCGCCGGAGCGCATCCGCCTGCCCGGCGGCCGCCAGGTGCGCGTGCATTACGAGCGGGCGCAGCCCCCGTGGATCGCTTCGCGCTTGCAGGATTTCTTTGGCTTGCGGCAATCGCCGGCGGTGGCGCGCGGGAAGCAGCCGCTGGTGGTCCACCTGTTGGCGCCCAACCAGAGACCCGTGCAGACGACCACCGACCTGGCGGGTTTCTGGGAGCGCCTGTATCCGCAGGTGCGCCGCGAGTTGTCGCGAAGGTATCCGAAGCATGCCTGGCCCGAGGACCCGCGGGGGTGAGGACCTTGCGGGCGGGCGCGTTGGCGGATTCACCACAGAGGCACGGAGGGCACCGAGAAAGCACGGAGAAAAACAATCCGCCAGGGTGAAGACCTTCTGCGCGGGCGCGCGGCGAATTCACCACGGAGCCACGGAGGGCACCGAGAAAGCACGGAGAAAACAATCCGCCGGGGTGAAGACCTTCCACGCGGGCGCGCTAGCGTATTCACCACGGCACAGAGGGTACGGAGAAAGCACGGAGAAAACAATCCGCGGTGCCCGAAGGCGAGCCTAATCGAAATCGCGGCAGGCGAAGCGGGCCCCCTGGACCAGCGGCGTGGGATGTACCAGCATGCTTCCCGCCTACTCGAAGTTCCTTGTGAACTCGTCGAAGCGCCGCTTGAGATCGGCCAGTTCTTCTTCCAGCGCGGCGACGCGCTCGCGCAGGGAGGGACCGGCTTCGGCGGCGGGCTGCGGACCTTCTTCGGCGACTTCGATGTCGCCGGAAAGCAGGTGCGCATAGCGCGGCTCCTTAAAGCCGGGCTGCCGGGGCAGGCGTTTGGTGAATCCCATTTCCGCCAGGCGGTCCAGGGTGTGCTCGACGGCTTCCAGATCGTCGAAGGGATAGAGGCGCTCGGAGCGGGTGCGCAACTCGCCAACAGTCTGGGGGCCGCGCAGCAGGAGCAGGCAGATCACGGCGGCTTCGCGGCGGCCCAGATTCAGCGTCTCGGTGAAGCGCTGGCCGTGTTTGGGGACGCGGCTGTCGCGCCCGGTAATGCGCACGGCCAAGGCCTTGGCGCGCAGGCTTTCGAGGGCCTGCTCCACGGTATCGTCGTCGTAGCCCACCACCGGCTCGCGGTTGGATTTCTGGTTGCAGGCATTCACCAGCGCGTTGAGCGAGAGCGGGTAGTATTCCGGAGTGGTGATCTCCTTCTCCATGAGCGAGCCGAGCACGCGCGCCTCGGCCGCGTCCAGTTGCCAATCCATTTCCCCAGTTTACGTGGTTGGGGCGGGGATTTCGGAAGGGCCGGGGCGGGAGATCGACGCTCGGGCAGGGGATTTGCGGGGGATGGCGGGTGGGCGAATCGCCGGGCTGGAGCGATGCAGGACGCGGCGCGGCGGATGCATGCTTTGAATCATCCACTTTTCAGTGGGGCTTGTTAAATTGTCCGGATTATTACGGTACGATTGCGTTTTCGGAAGGACAGGAAGGGCCGGAGCGTGAAAGAATACCGCACATGCACTCCTCGTATCGAGTCGGTCTTATTGGAGATTTTAACGAGCAACAGAGGGCCCATCGGGCAATTCCCGAGGCGCTTCAAGCGGCCTCGGGCGGAGCGGTGGAAAGTGTCTGGGTCGCCTCGGACGCCGTGGGCAGCGGCGAATCGCTGGCGGAATTTGCGGGATTGTGGTGCGTGCCGGGCATGCCGTATCGCAGCGCCGAGGGGGTGCTGCGGGCCATCCGGCAGGCGCGGATGACGCGCACGCCTTTCCTGGGTACGTCGGCTGGTTTTCAGTATGCGCTGATCGAGTACGCGCGAAACGTGCTGGGTCTGGCGGCGGCCGAACATCAGAAATCCAACCCCAAGGCGGCCCTGCCGCTGATCTCGCCCCTGGGCTGCGCGCTGCTGGGAGTCAAGGCGCGGGTGCGGTTCTCGGGCGGATCGATCCTGCGGAAGGCCTACGGCAAGCCGGAAGGCATCGAGGAATACCGCTGTAGTTTTGGGCTGAACAACCGCTACCGGCGCCTCCTGGAAGGGCAGAACCTGATGGTGACGGCGGTGGACGATCAGGACGAGATTCGCGCCGTGGAATTGGATGGGCACCCGTTCTTCGTGGCCACGCTGTTCCAACCGGAGTTGGGCGCGCAGCCGAATCCGCTGGTCGAGGCATTCACCGCATCGTGCGCCCGGAGCCTGGGCGCGGTGCGCGCGGCAAGCTAGGTCCCCGACCGCATGATTCGCTTCCCTGAAGACGCGCCTGTCACACCATGATGCGTGAGGCATTGGTGGGACAGTCTTTCAGCCTGTCCAGGACCGCCTGAAAGCCTGCCCTACCACAGATCATCGAAAAGGCCCCGCCGAACTGAAAGTGTGCCTGCCGCAATCCCACCGGTTGAGTAATCTGAAACGCTCCGCCTCCTCGTGTCACTAATACTCAACACTCGGAAGCGAGTAGGGTGAGTAAATTCCCGGAGGCACATATGGAGCGCATCGTCCGTACAGTCCCTAAGTGGGGACGTGTCACATTACTCGGATTCCTGATCGCGTTCTTCCCCGCCGCGCAAGCGAAAGACGTCGTGATCAACAAACAGTGGCCCATCCAAAACCCCGCCGGAGGGTCGGAACTGTCTCCCCCGGTGGTCGAACAAACCAACCAATGCGCCACCGCCGTCTTCGTCTGGGGATTTGTCCCAGGCGCGACCATCACGGTTTTCAAAGGAGGATCCACGGTCATCGGCGGACCCTTCAACTCCACCTTTGGCTTCGCCCTTATTCCGGTCACCAGCCCGCTACAAACCAACGACAAGATAACCGCGATCCAGACGGTGAATGGGGTGAAGAGCGCTCCCTCCGCGGTCATGACGGTGGGCGCGATGCCATCCAGCCTTCCTCCCCCCACCATCGACACGCATCTCTACGCCTGCGGGCGCGTGGTGGACGTTCACAACCTCGTCTCGGGAGTCACCGTGCAGGTGGCCGACACGACCGCCGGCAATGCCGTGATCGGCAACGGCTCCACTCCCAATCTGTGGGGAAACGACTGGGACCCAGTGGTGACTTCCTCCCTCACGCTCAACCATAAGATCACGGCCCGGCAACTCGCCTGCACCGGCGTGAAGAGCACGGACGCCACCGCCGTCCCCGTGAACGCCGACCCGTCGCCCTTCCTGGCGCCCACCCTCGACGCTCCCATCGTGGGAAACAACACGGTCACGGCGAATGGGCTGTACATCGGCTCGCTGTTTCAGGCGGTCCAGGGCGCACCCATC
>JASHSS010000804.1 GCA_030038565.1 Bryobacteraceae bacterium | reverse complement strand
CAGTGTCCATAGATCCGGTGACGATCGCCATAACGGCAGTGCTGTTTCTGGCAACCATCATTCGCTCGGCATTCGGTTTTGGAGAAGCGCTGATCGCGGTGCCGCTGCTCGCGCTGGTGGCGCCGGTGGAAGTTGCGGCGCCGGTGGCGGTACTGGTATCGATTACGGTCGCCCTGATTGCCGTGGTGCAGGACTGGCGCAAGATACACTTTCACAGCGCCGGGTGGCTGGTGCTTTCGACGATGGCGGGAATCCCTCTGGGCCTGGTGCTGTTGAAATCGGCGCCGGAGTCGGCCGTTAAGATGATTCTGGCCGCGGTGATCATCGGGTTCTCAAGCCATGCATTGCTGGGCAACCAACACGAGGAATTGCGGAACGACCGCTTGGCGCCGGCGTTCGGTTTTCTAGCCGGGATTTTGGGCGGCGCATACGGAATGAACGGACCTCCGCTGGTGATTTATGGATCGCTGCGTGGCTGGTCGCCACAGCATTTTCGCGCCACCTTGCAGGCCTATTTTTTGCCGGCCAGCCTGGCGGGATTATGGGGGTACCGGCTGGCGGGGCTATGGACTCCCGTGGTAACCCGGTTTTACCTGTTGTCGCTGCCTTTTGTGATCGCAGCGACGCTCATGGGCCGCGCCATCAACCGCTGCATGAACCACCGCAGGTTTCTGCGCTCGGTGCACGGTGGATTGATCGCCGTCGGAATCGTGTTGCTGGTGCAGGGGGTGTTGGGAAGGCGCTGATAACGCGGCGGCCATTGGAGACCGTGGAACGGCCACGGCCTGGCCGTTTGGGGAGGTAGGCACATTGAAAACACAGCACTTCGCATGGCCAAACGGCCAGGCCGTGGCCGTTTGGGCGGTCGCCGCATGGGCTCTCGGGTGCGGCGCTCCGGGTGCCGCCGGGCAGGGCCGGCAGGCGCCCGGGCATCCCATCGGGAAGATCTCAACCCAGGGCGACCTGATCGTGATGACGCTCGACGAGGGCGCCCTCGGCAGGGCCAACCTCTTCGACCTGGGCGGCCGCACGGTGCGGTTCGCGCCGGAGGCCAACGGATACCGCGTGGAAAACCTGCCGCTGCGCTGGGACCCGCAATTCGGAACGGAGATGAGCGAATCTCAGGCCACCCTGCACAATTTCGCCTTCCCGTTTTCCGGCAGGCAGTGGAATTCCCTTTCGGTCGGCGTGACGGGATCCATCAGTTTCGGCGCGCCGGGCGGGCGAGGAGGGCGCGGAGGACGCGGTGGGGGCGTCTCCGTCGATCGTTTCGCGCAGTTGCAGGAAGCCGCACGCACGCTGATCAATACCGTTCCGGCCATCTGCGTCTTTTTCAAGCCGCGCATGTCGGGTGTGCGGTATCTGAAAGAACTCGGCGACCGGGTAGTAATCACCTGGGATCTCACCGAACCGGTGGGCGGCATCCAGGACTTCACCTGGACGCCTACCGTCAATCGTTTCCAGGCCATTCTGCGGAAGGATGGCTCGATCGAAATGTCCTATCAACAGGTAGCGGCCAAGGATGCCATCGTGGGCGTTTATCCTCTGGTCGCGGCGGGCGCCGAAAAGGAGATCGCCGCCGTGGCGCGCAAAGGCAATCCCGCAGCGGCCGCCAATCTGGATATTCGGAAGATCGGGCTCTCGGCGATCGACGGCATTTTCTTGCGAGTGACTTTGGAGACCCGCGGGCCGGTGCTGCCGCAAGGAGATGCGGGACTCGCCGGCATCGTGTACCGCGTCTCGCTCGGTGGGCGGGGCCATCCCGATGCCGTGTGGACCATCCGCGGCGGCGGTGGCGGGCGCGCCGGGCGCGGCGCCCCGCGCTACACCGCCTTCGGACCGGGCGTCTCGCCCGCGGTGACGGTGAGCGGAAATCGCATCTCGATCGAGGGCGCCCTGCCGGCGGGATTCGATGAAGGAGACCGCATCGCGGTCTCCGCAGCCGCTACAGGAGCCGGCGCTCCGGAAACCGCCGCCGAGGCGGCTGAAATCGTGAAGCTCGTTGGAATCCGGAGCCCGGAGCTTCATCTATCCGCCGTCAAGCGGGAAAACGGCCCCTTCCCGGTCGCGTATGAAGCGTTTCATTATCTGGCGCTGCCGAACCCGCGCGACCTCGCCTGCACGGTCATCAAGGCCCTGGGCGACAAGTTCGACTTCCTGGTGTATTACTCCGATTTCCGCGTCGATAACCAGGAGGCGGGCACGCCCAGTAACGGACCTTTGGGTTCCACCGGACCCCCCGTAACGGGGATTGGCGCGGAGCAACGGGGCCTGGAATCGTATTGCAGCCAGGGCAGGTTTCAGTGGCAGTTCATCCAACCCGTGTATGTCGGCTCCAACCAGATGCAGGAGCGGCCGCCCCAGGGCATAACCGACAGTAACACCCATAACATCGTGACCTATGCTCACCAGCTCGGTGAACGGACTCCAGATGGCAGGATTCCTCCCTACGATTACGCGATGTCGCAGATTGGTCATGAGCTGGGCCACCGCTGGTCGGCGTTTGTCTCGGCCAAGGTTGGCGGCGAGACCATTCCGCTCGGTCCTACCCACTGGGCGCGCGGTTTGCAGGCGCCCGCGCCTTTTCCCTATCAGCGGCCCACGGAAGCGTCCGCCATGGGAGGTGGAGTCTGGCAGGACAACTACGACGGCACGTTCACCCAACTGGATGACGATTATTACGTGCCGGCGACCGGTTATTCGTATCTCGACCTCTATCTGATGGGCCTGATCTCGCCTTCGGAAGTGCCCGATTTCTTCATCCTGAGGAATCTGGTCCCCGCGGGAAGGGATCGGAACGGTCATCCCATCTTCAAAGCTGATCGGACCAAGGTGACCATCCAGGATGTGATCGCGGCGGAGGGTGCGCGGTTGCCTGATGTCGATCACGCGCAGAAAAAGTTCAACACCGGCATGGTGGTGGTTGTGGAACACGGGAACAAGCCGGGTAAGGCGCTGATCGAACGAACCAATGGCGTCCGGGACCGATGGATCGACTATTGGCAGACGGTCACCGGACACCGCGCGTCCATGACCGCTGTGCCCCGGTAGCCCTGCTATCAATCATTCGGCGCCCGGTTTCAGAATCCGTCGCCGATGACGACGAAACCGGCCCAATAAAAGGGGTGTTTGTACTGCTGGTTCTCGAGCAGCGCCAGCGCGGCGCCGCGCAGGGCGTCGGCCTTGCCTGTAAACCCGGGGTGAGATTTGAGGTTCTTGTGGAACGCTACCATCAACTGGCTGGTGCTGGCGGAATCCACTTTCCACTGGCTGACCACCGTGGTAGGGGTGCCGGCAATCAGAAACGCCCAACTCATGCCGATCATCCCCTCGCCGTAGCGGTATGCGCCGCGCGCCATTTCGCACGCCGAAAGGACCGCCACGTCCGCCTGCAGGCCCATTTTCAGGATCTCGCGCGCCGCGACCACGTTGTCTTCCCTATCGGCGTTCACCCGGTTCAAATCCAGGAACGACGATAGAGGATTGTTGCTGTCCAGGACGCCGTGCGTGGCCACATGCAGAATGCGGTATTTGGGAGCCTCGGCTTGCCACCGCTGTTTGTCCGCCTGGTCCCCTACCAAGACCTCGCCGTTCTTCGCGCCGTAGATCTCACCCACCTGGCGCAGTTCCCGGCTCTCCTCCGGCGGCACCGGCAGCGATACCGCCGATTTCGCTGGCGCCCCGATGGCCAGCACTGTCCGTGACGGGTCTGCTGGAGGGCGCCGCAACGTTCGCATCGCGCTGGCCGCCGCCAACGAAGGCGCGTAGAAAACTGCCGTTTCCTCGATCAGATGTTTGCCCGAGGGTGAAACCAGCGCCTGAAACGGCAGTTCCCAAAACGGGCCGTCCGGCACAATCACGACTCGTTTCTTGTTCCGGAGCGCCGCCGCCGCCGGACCCAGGACCCGGTCGTACAACGCCCGCGCGGCCGGGCGGTATTCCAGATCGCGGTTGGCTAGTTGCGCCCGGAACGCTCTCACCTGGTTTTCGAGTCCCTGCATCTGCAACCGGTGCACCTCGATGTGCGGCGATCCCGGCGTCTCGCGCGTCACGGTGAAGACGTAGGCGCCGCCGCGGGTGATGGTGAACTCCACCAGCGCCGTTCCGGGGCCGTCGAGGAGGCCCGCCAGCTCCATCTCCGTCAGCGGACGGTATTCGCCGCGCTGCACCTGCAACTCCGGATGCTTCCGGTAGAGTTCCGCCGAGAACGCGTCCCTCTCCGACTTGAGCCGGACGCTCTGGGCCAGGCTCTCGGCCTTCGGATGCACCCCCTCGCGCGCCAGTTGGGTGTCCAGTCTGCCGATCCGGCTGGTCAACTCCCGCTCGCGTTGCCTTTCTTCCTCCGTCATCGCCCGGTTGATCTCCGCCTGCCCGCCTTGGAGCACGTCCATCAGCAGGCGGGCCTTGGCCCGCTCGGAATTTTGCAGCGCCTCCAGGGGCTTCGCGTCGCGGACCAGCAACCGCACCATCCCGAGATACGGCCCGCACTTATCGTGGAAGAACCCCTCCCTCTCATCCTCGCCGCCCGACAGCTTCAACGATTCGAGCGCCGCAACGGCCTCCAGGTACGCCTTGCGGGCGTCTTCGAACCGTCCCGTTTCGTAGTAAGCATCGCCTAGCGGGTCCAGCACCTGGCGGGCGACGTCCGGGCTCAGCCCCCGTGCTTCCGGCAGCAATTTCTCTCCACGCGCCACGGCGTCCTGGTACCTTCCGGCTTCCACCATCCATTCCAATTGCTTGGTGAACGGGATGAAGCCGTCCCGCCGCTGGTCGCTTCGATCGAAATAATCGGTCACCGGCTGGACCTCGGCCAACGCCCGCGTATAGTTGCCGCTTTCGGCATACACCGCCGCGCGGCTGTACCGGATATCCATCAACATCGGCTCGTCACCCGCCGCGCGCGCCTCCACCTCGGCCTTCGCGTACACCTCAAAAGCCTGGCTGGTGTGGCCCAGAGAGCCTTGCATCTCTCCAATATTGGTGTAGAACAAAGCCTTGCGGTAATGATCGTCAGGTGCGGCGCGCACCAGCACCTCGATGCCGCGATCCAGATATTGGATGGCGCGGTCGTAGTCGCCCTGGTGCATGTACAGGTCCCCCAGGTTGTTCAGGGCGTTCGCCAGGAAACTGTCAAACCCGCCGGCCTCGGCTTCGCGAATAGCCTCCCGCAGCAGTGTCGCCTTACCATTCAAGTCCCCCTGTTCGCCCAGCATCACCGCGAGGTTGACCTTCATGCCGGTTACCATCCTCAGGTTGCCCGCCGCCGCGTATGCCTCGCTGGCCCTCCGGATATGCCCTATCGCGTCTTCGAACCGCCCCATGGCATACTCGGCAGCCAACTGGCCGCCCAGCGCGTCTCCCAGCGCGCCCTTGTCCCCGGCGGCGTCCGCGGCCTTGGCCGACGAGCCGAACGCTTCCACCGCCTGGGTCAATTGCTGCATCTGGGCCAGGCATTTGCCGATCATGAGCCATGCCCGCGCCTCCGCTTTCCGGTCGGCGGCCGGCACGGCTTTGTCGAGCACCGCGCGCCACACCCGGATCGCTCCATCGTAGTCGTGCTTGTCCATCAACTGTTTCGCGACGACCGCCGGATCGTTGGCAGTATCCTGCCCGAACAGCACCGCCGCCATGATCATCGGAAGGAACTTGAGCATTCTTCTACCACCCATCCCCGGCCCAATTGGGGCAAGTATCCTCCTATTCTGCACGATTCGCTTCCCGCCGGAACGGGGGGCCACAATATAAACTGCGCGTGATGGCGAGGGATAACTGCGCGGATGCCGCGGAGCGGCGCGCCGATTACGGCGCGGAGCCGCCGGCCGACTAAACTAATCCAGATATCCCAGGCCCTTCAACTTGCGGGCGATCTCCTCGTCCGACTCGGCTTCTTCCATGGTGGCCAGCTCCTTTTCCAGAACGTGTTCGACAAACTCGTCCGGAGAACTGTACCCGCCCGCCTTGGCGCATTTCTTGACTTTGGCGTACAGAGCCTTGTTCAGCTTCACTGTCGTGGACATGGCGTTTTCAGC
>JASHSS010000803.1 GCA_030038565.1 Bryobacteraceae bacterium | reverse complement strand
GGGGTGATGGCGTACACGTTGAGCCGGCGCATCGGCGAGATCGGAATCCGCGTGGCTTTGGGCGCGCGGCCCGGCCAAGTGCTGGAAATGATGATCGGACAAGCGCTGCGGCTGTCCTTGTGCGGCGCGGCGTTGGGGCTGGTGGCGGCGTTAGGGCTCACGCGATTTTTGAAGGGGCTGCTGTTTCAGGTAGGCACGGCCGATCCGCTGACGCTCGCCGCGGCGGCGCTGGTGTTGATTACGGCCGCCATCGCCGCCGGCTACCTGCCCGCGCGCCGCGCGATGAAAGCGGATCCGATGACGGCCCTGCGGCACGAGTGACCGGGCTGCGGGCCGAATCGCCAGGCCCACCGGCGGGGCAGGGTCCAAAGCCCATCAGCCGGGAAGCCAGGGTGGCAAGCCTGGAGTGGCGGGTCTGCCTGCAGCTTTCTTAGCAGCCCCGGGGCCATACCGGAGGGCGGCGCCGGGCAGGCGAATCGCCTGCCCCACCGGCGGAGCACCTTGGTGATTCAGCGGTCCTGGCCAGAGCGGGCCAGGCTCTCGACGCGCGCGGGATAGAGCGGCGGGCGCACGGATTCCGAACGCCAGCCCATCAGGAACTCGACCGCACCGCCGCACACGCGGCCCTGGCACGGACCCATGCCGCAGCGGGTGTGCAGTTTGGCTTCGCGCCATCCCGAGCAGGCCCGGATGCGCGCGTAGCTGACGTCTTCACAGCGGCACACCAGGGTTTCGGGCGCCGCGAGCGACCGCAGTTCGTCGCGCAAGGCAAAGGCCTTTTCGAGGGCCGTCGCGAAACGGCGGTGCTGCTGGCGTAGGGCAAAGCGGGAGGAGGCTTCGCGGGTCCGGCCGGCCGCCGCATAGCCGGCGATTTCTCCTTCCACCAGGGCCAGGTCGAGACCGCCGATCCCGGTGGCTTCGCCGGCCGAGAATATGGCAGGCACGGAAGTTCGCTGGTCGTCATCCACCGCCACGCCGGAGGCTCCGATACGGCAGCCCAGCATCTCGGCCAACTCGGTGTTGGGAATCAGTCCGAAGCCGCAGGCCAGGTAATCGCAGGGTTCCGTCCAGTTCTTGGCGCCGCGGCGCAAGGTGACGGACTCGAGGCGCTCCGCGCCCTGCGCAGACACTGGCCAGCACCCGGTGAGATAGGGGACGCCCAGCAGGCGGGCGCGCAATTCCACGGCCTGGCGCAGCTTGCCGGGGTGGGCCGCGAGCGAAGCGCCGAATCGCAGCAATGCCGCCCGTTCGGTCTGCTCGGCGATCAACGCCACGCGGGCGCCGTGGCCGCGCAGGTAGCCGGCCACCGCCAGCAGGAGCGGTCCGCTGCCCGCTACTACGATGCGCTTGCCGGCGATGGGGAGGCCGGATTTGGCGAGCGCCTGCAAGCCGCCCGCGCCCATTACGTTGGGCAGCGTCCAGCCGGGGAAGGGCAGGAAGCGCTCGCGCGCCCCGGTGGCCAGGATCAGCGCGCGGTAGCCGATTTCGAAATCGGCCTGCAGGGTTTCGACGGTCAGACACCCGGCGGCCGGAGCGGCAATCACGCGCGCACCCAGAATCACCTGGTAGCCGCTGAGCCAACGCGCGGGTTCCGGGCGGGCGCGCCAGATTTGTCCGCCGGGTGTGGGGTTATCGTCCAGAACCGCGACGCGCGCGCCCGATTCGGCGGCGCGGCGCGCGGCGGCCAGCCCGGCGGGTCCTGCGCCCACCACCAGGACATCGAAGCGCGGATCGGTCATGGGCGCCACCGGAAGCTGGAAGGGGGAGTGAACATGGGCCTGCGGCCCACCGAAGCGGCGGAGGGCGCCTCCGGGGGCTGGGCAGGCGTCTTCAGGGGAGAGTGGGGCAGGCTTTCAGTCTGCCCTGGACAGGCTGAACGCCTGTCCCACCAATTACTCATCGGTGCGCACCTCCATGCCCTCCGCGCAGGGAATCTGGCAGCTCCGCTGGTGCGGCTTCCCGCCGATGGTCACGCGGCACTCGAAGCAGATTCCCATGCCGCAGAGGGGGCCGCGCGGTTCGCCAGTGACCGAGCGCCGGTAGAGCCACGCGCCCGCCAAGGCCACCGCCGCCGACACCATCGATCCGGCGGGCGCTTCCACCGGCTTCCCGTTGACCAGCAGTTTCAATGCGCCTCCTGAGGCGGGTGCGGGACGGCGCCGGCACGCGCGGGCAGGTAAGGATCCACGGGAATCGGCGGCGTGCGCCCGGCGATCTGATCGGCCACCAATTGGCCGGTGCCGAGCGAAGTGGTGATGCCCAGACCTTCGTGGCCGGTGGCCAGGTAAAGCCGCGGATCCGAGGGACACGGGCCGATCAGCGGCAGCTTATCGGGAGTGGCCGCGCGAAAGCCGGTCCAGGTGCGGATGGCCGACAGTTGTCCGATTTCCGGCATGTATTCCTGGGCGCGCTGGAGCATCCGCCGCAGCATGTGCGGCTCGATGGCGCGATCCTCGGAGCCGAACTGGCGCGACGATCCCAGCAGCACCTGCCCGGTGCGCCGCGGCTGGGCGTTGAAGGCCACCGAATCGGCGGTGGTGGAGTGGGCGCTTTTCAAATACCCGAGTTCCACCAGGACGGCGCGGACGAAGCCAGGGTAGCGGTCGGTAATCAACAGGTGGCCCTTGCGCTTGCGGACTTCGATTCCGGGCGTAAGGGCGGGCGCCCAGGCGCCAGTGGCGTTCACCGTGATGCCGGCCGCGAGGAACGAGCCGTCGCGCAGCTTGATGCCGCGCCCGCTCAGCTCGATGGCCGGCTGGCGCACCACGGTGGCGCCCGATTTTGCCAGGAAATAGCGCGCCGCGCAGGGCGGGTAGACCACCGCATCGTCGGGCACCAGGAGGCCGCCCGCGAGGCCAGCACGGAGGTGCGGCTCGGCGGAGGCAAGATCGGCGGCTGAGAGCACCTCGGCGCGGACGCCCGCCGTCTGGTAGACTCCCTGCTTGCGGCGCACTTCGGCCATCTCCTCCTCGTCGGCGGCCACCCAGATGGTGCCGCAGGGCAGGTATTCGACATCCGCGGGCAACTCCGGGCGCATGGCGATCCACAGGCTGCGCGAGAGCAGGGTGAGCGCGATCTGGGCCGGCGAATCGTCCATCACCACCAGGTGGCCCATGCCCGCCGCGGTGGCCCCTCCGCCCACCGGACCGGGTTCCACCACTACCACTTTCAACCCCGCGGCGGCGCACCCGGCCGCGCAAGCCGCGCCCACGATGCCGCCGCCGGCGATGGCTACGTCGAAACCGTTTGACATGCGGGGCGAATTCCGTAGCAGAACGGGTCGCTCTCCTCGAGGATCAGAGTGGCTTCGGCGTTGACGTAGGCCGAGCCGGTGATTTCGGGGTAGATGCGGCCTTCCACCACGGCCACGGTCCCCTCGAAGACGCTGCCGACGATGCTTTCCTGCCGCCACACCTGGCCCTCCAGAAGCTTGCCATCGGCGTAGAGGCAGGCCAACTTGGCGCTGGTCCCGGTGCCGCAGGGAGAGCGGTCGTAGGCCTTGCCGGGGCAGAGCACGAAATTCCGGCTATCGGCGCCGGCGACCGTGGGAGGGCCGAAAAGCTCGATGTGGTCGATGGGGCGGCCATCCCCGCCCGCGATGCCGCGCATTTCGAGACCCTGGCGGATGGCCCAGGTGAAGTCGATCAGCTCTTCCAGACGTTCCAGCCGCAGCGTCTGGCCATGACGGCTCACCAGGAAAAACCAGTTGCCGCCCCAGGCGATATCGCCGTACACCTGGCCGATGCCGGGCGCATCCAGAAGGACCTGCGCCGCGCTGCGGTAGCTGGCCACGTTGCGGATGGTCACCCGGTTAGGTTCCAGGAGGCGCGCTTCCACCACGCCGCAGACGGTGTCCAGGCGGATGGAGGCGCTCGGGGAAACCCGCCCCAGGTGCGCCAGGGTCACCGCCAGCCCGATGGTGCCGTGGCCGCACATATTCAGGTAGCCGACGTTATTAAAAAAAATTACACCGGCATCGCAGGTGGGGTCGGAGGGTTCCAACAGCAGCGCGCCCACGATGGCGTCGTTGCCGCGCGGCTCATTGACCACCGCGGAGCGGATCGGATCGAAATCGCGGCGGAAGCGTTCCAGGCGTTCGGCCATCGAGCCGGCGCCCAAATCGGGACCGCCCGCTACGACCACGCGGGTCGGCTCGCCGCCGGTGTGGGAATCGACGATGTGGATCTTGCGCGCGCTCATCGGGCCGCGGCCAGTGCCGGACGGGTACTGATGGCCTGCCGGATGATGCCCAGGATTTCTTCGCGCTCGGCGCCCATGACGGGCAGCCGCGGGGGCCGCACCATTTCCGATCCCAGCCCGTTCTCGGCCATGGCCAGTTTGATGTATTGCACCAGCTTCACCTTGGTATCCAGGTGCAGCAGCGGGGTGTACCAGCGGTACAATTCGCGGGCCTGCTCCCAGCGCCCGGTGGTGGCCAGGTCCCACAACTCGCGGTTCTCGTGCGGGAAGGCGTTCACCAACCCGGAGACCCAGCCCTGGACGCCCAGCAGAATGCTCTCGAGCACCAGGTCGTCTACACCCGCGAAGAGGATGTAGCGGCTGCCTACGATGTTGACCAGGTCGGTGACGCGGCGCACGTTTTCCGAAGATTCCTTGATGGCCACGATGTTATCGATATTGGCCAGGCGGACGAAGGCCTCGGGCGGCACATCCACCCCGTAAGAGACCGGGTTGTTGTAGATCATAATGGGCAGCCCGGTGGATTGCGCGATGGTGCGGAAATGCTGCAGGCTTTCGCGCTCATCCGATTTGTAGACCATTCCCGGCAGCACCATCAGGCCATCCAGCCCGATCTTTTCGGCGTCGCGGGCATAACGGCAGCCCAGCGCGGTAGTGTATTCCGCCACGCCGGTGAGCACCGGGATGCGGCCCGCCGCGGCCTGCTTCATCTCGCGCAGGACCTCCAGTTTCTCCGGGTATTCCAGGGCGGTATTCTCGCCCACGGTGCCCAGCAGGACTACCCCGTGAATGCCGGCCTGGATCATGAGGTCCAGGTGACGCGCGGTAGCCTCCAGGTTCAAAGACTGATCGTCGTGAAACTGCGTGGTGATGGCGGGAAAAACGCCTCTCCAATCGACGCGCATGCGGTGTCCCTCCGGTCTGGTGCGTATCCTGTAATCTATAATCTATCGCAGATTGTTGAGGGCGGGGCACTGGTGCGGGCGCGGCCGCGTTTTACTGCGGCAACTGCCGGACGAGCGCCGGGAACATGGCCTGAACAAAGCCCACACCGGTTCGCGTGGCGCCATCCACGTCGTCTTCGCGCACCCGGACAATCACCCGGACCAGGGAACTGTCGCTGCGGTTGTAGCGGATCGAATCCACCACCAGCCAGAACTTGGCCGCGAATTCGTGGGCGATGATGCGGTTGTGGCTCTGATACCAATACAAGGTGACCTCTTTATCGTCCCCGTGCTGCACCACAAAGTGGTTGATGAGGATGGGCGCGGGCCAACCGGCCACCGGAACTTCGATGGTGGAGGACTCGACGGGTTCCCAGCCTTCCCCGGGCAGGCAGTTCTTGGGCGAGTGCGGGGCTTGCCCGTAGCGCTGCGAATTGAAAAAGGCGATATAGAAAAGCACGGGGATTCCGGATTGGCTGGCGTACTCGCGGGTCAGCGTATCGTCGGCCTTCAGGATGTTCAGGATTTCGGGCGGCGTGGGGATGTCGCGCACCATCCGGAAACCCGGCAGCGAGAACGGGAAAGCGGCCAGCGGCGCCATGGGCGGGGTCTTTTCGGTGCGCATCGCCAGGGCGTAGAAGACGCCGCCCTGCAAGAAGAGAGCCGCCGTCAGGACGCGGGCGTAGGGGCTACGCAGGAAGTTCATGGATGCTCCTCCGGGCCTGGAACCGGGCGATCCTCACCAGCAGCCGGTGCAGCGCGACGAGAAAAATCAGCGCCAGAAGGAAAGTGACCATCCCCATGGTCTCGTGCAGAGCGCCCTCGGTAAACGCGGGGCTGATGAGCGACAGCAGGCCGGTGAGCGTCACGCGCCCGGCATTGGCCAGAATCGCGATCGGCACGGTGGCGAAGAACAGAGTCGCGCGAATCCAGTTTTTCCGCTCGAAGAAGTGCCCGTAGACCAGTACCAGGAAGGTGAGCGAGAGCAGCGACCGGATACCGGAGCAGGCTTCCACCACATCGAGCCTTTGGCTGGGCAGTTCCAGGACATTGCCTTCGCGCAGGACGGGGATCGAACAAGCCGTCAGCGCGCCCTCCGCCAGGCGGCTGGCGATCAATTGCAAAGGGAAGGTGATGCGGGTATAGATCACCGACGGGATGGGCATCATGAACAGCAACAGAAACAGCGGAAAACCAAGCTTGCGGAGAAACGGGCGGCCGCCCAGCATCCACACCATGCCGGTTAAGGTGACCACAAACGAGAGCCGCGCCAGAAAGACCTCCGCGCCCAGAGTGGCTAGGAACAGGAGCAGGGCGCCCGCGAGCACCATCGGCAGACCGCGCCAGCCCGGTTCGGGCTTCAGCGAAAGTAACTCGTCGCGGCGCTGCCAGACGATGTAGCCTGCCACCAGGGGCACGAAGAAGCCGTGGCCCATATCCTCGTTGTGAATCCAGGCGTAAACCAGCGCGCGGAGGATGGGCGCGTAACAGGCCAGTAGCAGGAACCCGAACCAGGCCGGGGTATGCCACGAAGCGCGCGTGGAGGGAGGATGCGCCACCGCGGGGGTCATGAGCACATCATAGCAATCCCACCAAGCGCACGACCCCGGCAGCCAACCCGATAAGCCTTGCCGCAGGCGGTGCATTCGCCCGGGGCTCGCGGTTAGTAAAAGAAGGCCACTTCGGGTTGGACTCTGTCGCGAGCGCACAGGCAGGTTTCTGTCACGGCGTACCCGGGCACAATCCCGGCCACCAGTTTCGGGATTGTTATATCGTCGCCCTTGAGGTGGTAAATGCACAGCGCCATGCGCGGCCGGAATCTGGCGATCGTGTTCCTGGCGCCGATGACGGCCTTTTGCTCGGCGCCTTCAATGTCCATTTTGATGAAGTCTACTTTCGGTAGTTGCAGTTCCCCAACGAGTTTGTCAATGGTGGTCAAAGGTGCGTCGATGAATTGCGGGTTGTCAATCGGCCTGACGAAGGTATCCCTTGCAGAGTTGGTCGGGTCTACGCTGAGTTTCAGCACGTCATCCTTGTCCCAAACGCCCTTGGGGTAGACCACCACACGCCCAGCGGCGATTTCAGCGGCAAAAGTGCGGCGTAAGCATTCCAGGTTCTCAGGGGCCGGTTCAATGGCGATTACCTTGGCTGCACCTGCCCACAGCGCCTTGCGTGTGAATACGCCAATGTTCGCTCCTGCGTCCAAAACGATATCGCCGGGCCGGATGCGGGTTCCGTAGATGTTGCGTTTCTGTTCTCCAAGGTCATACGTCACGGCGTCGCCGCTGGCTGTTGGAATCCAGTACTCGCCGGCGGGAGTGCTCCACAGCGAATACGGCCCATCCTTGCTCGTGACCCGGCTGGCGGCCCGAATCTCCGCGGTATTTTGAGACTGCAAGCGGGCCAGCGCCTCACTCTGGAAGGACTCTCTGAGCGTGCAGGTCCCGGCTCTGCCTCCGACGTAATGCGAGAGCACCAAAAAGGTATGATGCGACTGAGCCAGATTAAACAGGGCGGTGGCCGGCAGGGCAAGAATTACCAGGCCGAAGGCCACTATCAGGAGACGGCAGATTCTCTGCATGTTAAGGCTATGATCTTCGATTGCCCGGTCTGGCTCAAGACTATACTCAGCCAGCTAACGCTTGTTAACCGAAGAAAGCGCAATCGGACCTGCCAACTTGCTGCCGTATGTTGTGGGCTGTCGTTCGAATGCCGGCTGGTCCGGCTTCCGCCAGGTGAAGCCCGGCCATGGCCGCAACCGGCTTGCTGATGGAGGCGTCCTGGAAAGGCGTGCCGGACGTGACCGGCGGACCACCGATCCTGGTGACGCCGAAGCCGCTCGTCCATTCGATGCTGACGCCCGGCACGTGCAGCGCCGCCATGCGATCGGACCGTTTGGTCAGTAGGACGGGTTCGCCCTTTTGATCCGCTCATCCGGCGCGGAAGGCGACTGCGCGACTGGACGCGCCGCGATTGAGGCGCCCGGCCCGAGGGGGGTACAATTCGAGGGCGAGGCAATCATGACCCGACGCACCGCTGTCACCCTGCTGGCCGCAAGCCTGGCCCGCACCGCCGGCCGCCTGCCGGCCAATCGCAACGTGAAATGGGCTCTCGGCACGAACCTGTGGAACTCTTTTCCGCGGGTTCCCTTCACCGACATCCTCGACGTCATGAAGGACACCGGTTTCATCGGCGCCCGCCTCACCCAGTTTCCGCAAATCCTCACCACTTACGACATCACCATGGAGCAGATGCAAAAGGAGGTGGACCGGCGCGGCCTCAGCATCATCACGATTTCCTTCAACGGCCCGGCGCACGATCCGGCGCGCCAGGCGCAGGTGCTGGCCAACGCCCGGAAGGCCATGGAGTTCCTCAAGAATTTCGGAGCCAGCCGGCTGGTGGTCTTTTCGCCTTCGCGCTCGCAGGGATCCGGAGAGGCCGCCTTTAAGGCCATGTGCGAATGCTATAACCACCTGGGCGAAGTGGCCGGCGAAATGGGATTTCGCGCCGGGTTGCACAACCACCTTGGCCAGATGGTGCAGACCGCAGCCGAACTGGACCGCTCGATGGAGATGACCGATCCCAAGCTCTTCTGGCTCTCGCCCGATACCGCTCACATGCACCTGGCGGGCATGGACGTGGCCCCGACGCTCGACAAATACAAGCACCGCCTGATGATGGCGGACTATAAGGACGCCCGCCAGACCGGTCCCAAGCTCACCGACAACATCTTCGACCTGGGCGATGGCGCAATCGATTTCCCCGCCTGCCACCGGGTTCTCAAGTCCGCGGATTTCAAATCCTGGCTGTGCGTGGATCTGGATGTGGCCCGCAAGGGCCCGCGCGCGAGTTACGAACGCTGCGGCGAATATGTGGTCAACCGGCTGGAACCGATCTATGCATAGGTGGAGGCGGCGCACGTTTCTTGGACTTATGGCATCGACTGCATGGCCGGCTGATTACCGCATCCTCGATCCGCACGTACACGTGTGGAAGCACGATCCCGCCTTTCCGTTCGCCAAGGAGGCCCATCCTCCGGAACGGGACGCCACTCCGGAAATGCTGCTGGCGCTGATGCAGGCCAACGGCGTTTCCAAAACCGTCCTCATCCAGGTGATTCATTACCGTTACGACAACCGCTACACGCTGGCCACGCTGAAGCGCTATCCGCAGTATTTTCAGGCCGTCTGCCGCGTGGACCCGCTCGATCCGGCGGCGCCCGATGACCTCTCCCGCTGGACCGAGCAGGGATTCCGCGGCGTGCGCATCAGCCCGTCGGGCAACGCTTCGGGCGATTGGTTCCGCGGCCCGCTGATGCCGCCGCTGTGGAAGCGGTGCGAGGAGCTCAAGGTGCCCATGACCGTGCTGGCGCCGATCACCCGCATGCCCGACGCGGAGGCGCTGATCGCGAAGTTCCCGGACCTCACCGTGGTGATCGATCACATGGCCGATTGCCCGGTCGATCAGCCCCGGGAATTGGACAAGCTGATCGCGCTGGCGCGTTACCCCAAGGTCTTCGTGAAGGTTTCCCACACGTGGTCGCTTTCCAGGCGGCCGTATCCTTATCTGGACGCGCAGGAGCATGTCAAGCGATTGCACCACGCGTTCGGACCGGAGCGGCTGATGTGGGCCACCGATTGGCCGATTGTGGAGCAGACGCCCGGCGCGTCGTACGCCCGCGCGCTGACGGTGGTTCGCGACGACATGAAATTCCTGAACGACGCCGACAAGCGCTGGATGCTCAGCCGGACCATCGAGCGGGTCTGGCCGTTTCCGGCTTGAGGACCGAGCGCGATGCGGCTCATCATCGTCGATCCCGCCCACTTCCATGCCGCCCTCTTGCAGCGGGAAATGTACCCGTCGGT
>JASHSS010000008.1 GCA_030038565.1 Bryobacteraceae bacterium | reverse complement strand
GCCGCCCGCCCGTCAACCGGGAGGTTTCCGTTCTCATGAACGCCGAGGCCCTCCAGCGTGGAGGCTCCGCGGTGAGGACGCTGTCCTCGCTCCCCGTCAGCGCACCACGGGTGTGGCGCCCCTCATGTTGGATTTCTCCGTGCTTTCTCCGTGCCCTTCGTGTCTCCGTGTGAGGACGCCACCCGCCCGTCGACCGGAAGGCTTCCGTTCTCATGAACGCCGTGGTGAGGACGCTCCCCTCGCTCCCCCCGTCAGCGCACCACGGGTGTGGCGCCCCTCGTGTTGGTTTTCTCCGTGCTTTCTCCGTGCCCTCCGTGTCTCCGTGTGAGGACGCGGCGCGCCCGTCGACCGGAAGGCTTCCGTTCTCATGAACGCCGTGGTGAGGACGCTCCCCTCGCTCCCCGTCAGCGCACCAGTTCCAGCGCGCGCCGGAAGAGCGGCTCGAATTCGTCCAGCGCCGGCCCCGCCGCTTTGGCCTTGCGCACTGCGGCTTCCGCCTGGGGACGCGCGCAGCCCAGGTTGAGCAGCGCCGAAAGCACGTCCTGGTCCACCGGCGAAAGGGTCGCGGAGGCGGGCGCGGGTTCTTCTCCGGTGGCGGCCGGCAGCTTGTCGCGCAACTCCAGCACCATGCGTTCGGCGGTCTTCTTGCCCACGCCGGGAATGCGCACCAGCTTGTCCACTTCGCCGCGGCGGATAGACTGGATCAGCTCCGCCGCCGCCAGGCCGGAAAGTACCTTGACTGCCAGCGTCGGCCCGATGCCGCTCACCCCGATGAGCTTCTCGAACATCGCCTTCTCATCCTGAGTGAGGAATCCGTACAGGGCCAGGGCGTCCTCGCGCACATGCGTGTGAATGCGCAGCCGCACTTCCTTCCCCGCTTCGGGAAGATGGGTGTACGTGGAGACCGGAATGGTGACGTCATACCCCACGCCGCCGGTCTCGACGATGGCCTGGTTGGGGTGCTTCTCGATCAGTACGCCGCGCAGCAGAGCGATCATCGCTTATCCCGCCAGCACCACCTTCTCGCCGCTGCGGCAGGAGCGGTACACCGCGTCCACCAGTTCCAGGGCGGCGTATCCTTCCTCGCCCGAAACCAGCGGCTGCCGGCCCTGCTCGATGGCCTGGCCGAAATCCAGGAACTGGCGCTCGAAGGGCTCGAGCGAGATGGCCATGGGGTCGGAGGCGCCCGAGGCCACTTCGGTCTCGAGCGGCGCCGGTTCGCCCGAGTCGTTCTCCACGTCCCAGGCGGTCAGTTTGTCGCCCGAAATCACCGCCGTTCCTTTGGCGCCGTGGAATTCGGTGCGCTCCGTGTACCCGGGCCAGAAAGCGGTGGAGGCCTGAATCACGCCGGTGGCGCCCGACCGGTAGCGCACCACCGCGTTGACCACGTCTTCCGATTCGATGCGGTGCAGCGCGCCAAGCTGCCACACCCCGAAAACTTCCGCCACCGGGCCGGCCAGCCAGCGCAGGATATCCACCTGGTGGATCGCCTGGTTGATCAGCGCGCCGCCTCCCTCGGTCTTCCAGCTTCCCTTGATGGGCCGCGAATAGTAGGCTGCCGAGCGGTACCACTTCACGTAGCAATCGCACTGCAACAGCTTGCCCAGCCGTCCGGCGGCGATGGCCTTGGAAAGGAAGCGGCAGGCGTCGTCGAAACGGTGCTGGCTCACCACTCCCAGCAGAATGCCGCCGCGGCGGGCGGTCTCGATCATCCGCCGGGCCACCTCCAGGTTGGTGGCGATGGGTTTCTGCACCTGCACGTGTTTGCCGGTTTGGGCGCAGATTTCGATTGGCTCCAGGCGGAAATCCGGGAACGTGCAAACATCCACGTAGTCCACCCTGGGATGGCGGCAGACGTCCTCGTAGCCGGGGACAAATTCCGCGCCGTACGTTTCGGCGAACCGCCTTCCGGGTTCCTCGAAAATATCGGTGCACACCGTCAACTCGAAACCGATCTTTTTGTAGACCTGCGCGTGTTTGTGCGAGATGGCGCCGGTTCCGATCATTCCCACTCTCATAGCACCGTCTATTCTACCGAGACGCCAGCGTTTTCCACAGCGGTTACAATAAAGTTCTCTCATGAAGCGCCATATTGTAATGCTCGCCGCGGCGGTGGCCGCCCTGGCGCAGCTTTCCTGCAAGCACGCCCCGCCGTCCGGCGTGGCGGCCGAAGTCAACGGGCAGGCCATCACCTATGCCGAGCTCGAAAAGACTTTCCAAACCCAGACCCAGACCCAGAGCCAGCCCGGCGAAGGCTCCAACGAAGACTCCGTGATGTCCCAGAAGCTGGAGTTGCTGAACAGCCTGATCACCAGCGAGATCATGCTGCAGCGCGCCTATAAGCAGGGGCTGACGGCGGTGGACGCGGACGTCGAAACTGAAATCAACAAGATGCGCGCGCCATACACCAAGGATCAGTTCGACAAGCTCATGGCCGAGCGCCACATGACCATGAACGACCTGCGCACCCAGATCCGCCGCGACCTCACCGTGAACAAGCTGATCAACAAAGAGATCACCTCCCACATCACCGTCACCGACGCGGAAGTGACCCGGTTCTACGAAGACAACAAGAAGGCCTTCAACCGCGCCGAGCCGCAAATCCATCTGGCGGAGATCCTGGTGACGCCGTTTCCCGACCCCAACGTACACAACCTGAAAAACAGCAAAGCCCAGAACGACTCGGAAGCCCAGAACAAGATCAAGGACCTGGAAGCCCGCCTGGCGCGCGGCGAGGATTTCGGCATGCTGGCGCAGAATTATTCCGAGGATGCCCAGTTCGCGCCCAACGGCGGCGACATGGGGCTGGTGCCGGAATCCAACCTCGAGAAGGCCAGCCCGGAGCTGCGCAAGATGATTGTGTCTTTGCCGCCGGGCGTGCCTTCGCAGCCGGTGAGGTTGCCGGATGGGTACCGCATTCTGAAGGTGATCTCGCGCGAGCCGGCCGGGCAGCGCGATTTACAGGACCCGCGCGTGCAGCAGGAGATCCGCGAAGCCCTGCTCAACCGCAAGGACCAGCTTTTGAAGTCGGCCTACTACGAGGTGGCGCGCAACAGCGCCAAGATCCAGAATTACCTCGCGCAAAGCGTGCTGGATAACGCCGGCAAGACCAAGTAGGGCGCGGGGCGCCGGCATCCGCCCGGATGAGTTTGCTCAGTTAGCGGAGGCCCTCAGCGGGCAGATCATCACCGGACCTCCGGCGGCTTCCGCCGATAGCTGGGGTGAGGCGTCTTCACCCAGGACCGGGCCACCCGTCAGCAGCAGGCGGATCAACCCGGCCGCGCGTTCCGGCGAACAATAGCAATCCGCCTCGGATACCGTTGGTCTCTGCTCCATCCGCTCCCATTCGAATTCGATGCGGACTGGTTCACAATCGTCGGACACCCAGGTGCCGTTGATGCGGCGGAACTCAGTCGCGTCGTCGGCTCCTTTCATGGCCACCCGCATCGCCTCGCCGCTTCGCGCCAGGAGCACGGCTTCTACCGCCCTGCCGTCTGAGTAGGTAATTAGCATTTGTTTTCCGCCCGAATTCTAATTCTTATCGCGGTGGCGGATTTTTACAAGTCCTTGATGTACCGGGACTTTTTTAATACATAAGGGGAATAATTATTAACTCTAGTTATGAACCCTTCAGTACTTTAAGCAAGGGCGAAGGGGGCGGGCCGGCAATTCAGGGCCGCGCGATGGCCGCGGCAACCCGCAAGCGAGCCATCCTCGGAAAAAGTACCAATCGGGCAGACGCCGACGATGCTACAGCAGTACCGTGTCGATGCGCGTATCCTCTTCCACCGGCGGGGCGGAAACTTGCGGCGCGCCTCCCACCACGGCCGCGGCAGCCTGTGTCGCCGGCTTCAGAAAAAGAATTAACTGGTCGGGAGAACCGTCGAAGAAGCCGTCCAGCAGTTCCTGGATGGCCGCCCGGCGCAGGCTGTCGCGCGAGGCCACCGGCGAATACACAAAGGCGCGGCCCTCCTTCCGGCGCGCCAGTTTACCCTTGCGCACCAGCCGGTCGAGCACGGTCATGATGGTGGTGTAAGCCAGGGGGCGGGTTTGGGCCACCACCTGCTGCACATCCTTGACATTTCCTTCGCGGAGCGACCACAAGGCCTTCAGGCACGCCAATTCCAGGGGTGGGGGGACATCGCGCGGTGGTTTGGGCATCAGCTTTCCTGTTTGGAGCCGGCGGGCAACAGCGCCTCTTTCAACTTATCGGCGAACACCGAATCGGGCTTGGGAGCGAACAGCGGGTGCACGGCCAGGGCCGCCTGGGGCGCCGGCGGCTTAACCGGCGGTTGGGGGACGGCGGCCGGATCGGCCGGGGCGCGGGGGGCCTCCACGGGCCCATTGGGGGTTGTCGCCGCAGACCCGCGGGCCGGGTCGGCCGCCACGGCTTTGGCGCGCTCGGGCCCTGCCGCCCTATTCCAATAAAGATCCTTTTTGAGCGCCGCGCGTTCCAGCGCCGGGCTGTAGGTGGTAAAGCAGCCTTCCACCTGGCGGTCGTTGGCGATCAACGCCCGCATGCACTCCATTTTGGAATCCAGGTCGTCCAGGTAGTGCAGCAGCAGGGCCTCGGGGAACTGCGGCAGCTTGGGCGAGCCGAATTCCAATTGCCCATGGTGGCTCAGGATCATGTGCTCCACCAGCGTGCGCAGCTGCGGAGGGAAATCCGGCAGTTCGCGCAGTTTGTCGGCCAGCATGCGCAAGGCGATGGAAATGTGGCCGATCAACTGGCCCTCGCTGGAGTAAGAAAAACCGCGCTCGTAGTTCAACTCGTAAATCTTGCCGATATCGTGCAGCACCACCCCGGCCAGCACCAGGTCCCCATCGACGTTCGGATAGTGCGGCGCCACCAGGCGCGCCAGCGTGCACAGCGAGAGGACGTGCTCGATCAGGCCGCCCAGGTAGGCATGGTGAATCTGCTTGGCCGCCGGCGCCCGGCGATAGCGCAGGGCCACCTCGGGGTCGTCCAGCACGCGGTTGAGCAGGGCGTTCAGGTGGGGATTTGAGATTCCCGCCACCACCTCCCGCAGTTCCTTCCACATATCCTCGGGATCGCGCCTGGAGGAGGGGAAGTAGTCCGCGAAATCGATTTCGCTGTCGTCCATCCGCCGGACCTTGTGGATGGTCAACTGCGGTCGGTTGTGAAACACCTGGATCAGCCCCTTGACCTTCACGAAATCGTCGCGGTCGAAGCTGTCCAGCGCTTCGTTGACGTTGTCCCACATCTTGGCGTCCAGTTCACCGGTCCGGTCGCCCAGCAGCAGCGAAAGATAGAATTCTCCGCTGCCTTTCTTCTGGCGGATTTCCTTCGAGTGAACCAGGAAGCTGGTGGTGATAACCTTGTTCGGCTCGAGCTCGTTGACAAAAGGTGATTTCATTGTTTGAGGGGCGCGTCGCCCCCGGCGGGCGGACCCGCGGGCGGAGTGGACGCTGCGCCCGAGTTGGATGCCGGCTTGGCCGCCGGCTCGACGGGGGCGCTCCCCACGATCGGCTTCTCGGTTCCCGGAATGGGCACGATGTTCATGAAACGCTTGTGCTGCTTGGTGCGTGCGGCTACCTCTTCCTTGGTGATGGTCTGCGGCTTCAACTGCGCCACATCGTGCCAGCGCGTGTCTTTGCCGGGAGCCTGGCCGGCGTCCGTGTAGCCCTCTTTGATTTCGAGAAAGGCTTCCTGCCGCAGGGTGGTGAGGTACTCGCGGATCTTGGGCTCCATTTTGGGCCGCGCCATGCGGTCGTTGATCTCGTTGCGGACTTCCTCGAAGCTGGCCTGGCCGGCTTCGTAACGGTCGTCCACGCGTAGGATCACGAAGCCCAACGGCCCCTTCAGCGGACCCACGATGTCGCCCTTCTTGGCGGCGAACACCAGGTCATCCCACGATTTCTCCATCATGCCGCGCTGATACGGGGGCAGCACACCGCCGTTGCGGACAGTCTCCTGGTCGTCGGAGTTGTCGCGCACCAGGTCGCTGAATTTTTCACCCTTCTTGGCCCGCGCCACAAGGTCCTTGGCCTTTTGTTCCGCCGTCGCGACCTGCTGGGCCGATTTGCCCTCCGTGGAGATCAGAATTTCGCTCAGGAAGACCTGCTCCTTGCGCACGAATTCGGCCTTGTGCTCGTCGTAGTACTTCTGCAACTCGGCGTCGGGAATCTGGATGCGGTACCCCACCTCCTGGCCGATCACGCGCTGCGCCAGGTACTGGCGCCTCATCTTGTCGCGGAACTCCTCAAAGCTCATCCCATACTGCTGGCGAATGGCCTCATGGAACTTGTCGGGATCGGAGATCTTCCAGGCCACCTGCATATCGGCCAGCTCGCGGGTCACATCTCCATCCACGCTGATGCCGAGATCCTTGCCCTTTTGCACCAGCAGCAGCAGATCGATCTGGTCCGACAACGCATGGGCGGAATCCTCCCGCACGGCTTCGGTCAGCCGGGCGCCCGTCAGCCCCTCGGCGCGATGCCGCTGTTCGGATTGCCTGCGGGTGTCCTCCAATTCGCCACGGGTAATCATGTCGCCGTTGACCTTCGCGGCGATCTCCTCCACCACATGCGTATTCTGGGCCAAGGCGGCAGGTAGGGCCGCCGCGATGAGTACTACAAGCCTGCGAAACATAATCAGTCCTTCCATTTTAGCCCGAAGTGCCGGCCTGCGGCGCTCGAAAGCGGCAGCCGCGACAGACGCCCTCCGCTAACCCAGCCGGCCGCCCTCGCTCCCTGGACCGGCGCGCGCCGCCGGGCCGCAACCGAGGCGGGCGCCACTTACCCGGCTATCGGTATGCGCCCGTCCCGCGCGCCCGCGTTCGCTCAACGCGCCAAGCTACCCTCCGTTGCGACCCCACGAGCGGGGAAACACCGACAGGCAATTTCCCCCGCCGCTCGCCTGCGTCGTAACGCGGGGCACGCACTCTGCCCGCCCGCGACCCACCACAACAGAAACGAGCAGGCGACGCCCGGCGCCGCAACGCCGCCTGCCCCCCTATGCTTTGAGCTGCTCCAGTTTGGCTGAGAGGAAACGCAGGATTTCTCCCGCGCCCGCCTGGCCGTCCAATGGCAATAGCAATACGCCTGCCGGTGTGAACTGCGCGCCCCTG
>JASHSS010000802.1 GCA_030038565.1 Bryobacteraceae bacterium | reverse complement strand
ACGCTGGTGTTTTGCTCAGCCGATAACGGGGCCACCCGGGAAGCGCGCGCCGGCCTCGCTCAGCAGCCGGCCAAGGCGGGAAACAATGCGCCCTTTCGAGGTAACAAATTCAGCGCTTTCGACGGCGGAATGCACGTGCCGATGATCATGAACTGGCCGGGGGTGATTCCCAAGGGCCTGGTGCGGCGGCAGATCGGTAATCACGTGGATCTGCTGCCGACCATCTGCGCGGCGGCCGGAGCGGCCGTTCCGAGCGACCGGACGATGGATGGCTTCGACGCTCTGGGGATGGCGGTTTCGGATGCGCGGTCGCCTCACGATGCCATCTTCTGGTCGTCGGGCGGGCAACTGGCGGTGCGGCGCGGGAGTTGGAAGCTGGTCAGGAACGGGCGGACCTTCGACGGCACTCCCGAAGGCAACAAACCGCTCGAAGGCGACGACGCGCTGTTTCTCTCGAATGTGGATGAGGACCCCGGCGAATCCAAGAACCTGCGCCATCAGAACCCGGCGATGCTGGATGAGTTGCTGACGATGGCGGAGAAGTGGCTGGAGGACGTGAAGAAACCGTGACTCTCGCGCGCGACCTCCGGCACGCCCTTCACACCTTGGGGCGAAGTCCCGGGTATGCGCTGATGTGCAGCGGCATTCTGGCCCTGGGAATCGGGGCCAACGTGGCCATCTTCAGCGTGCTCAACGGGGTGATTCTGACCGCGCTGCCGTATCCCGATTCCGCGCGCCTGGTGTTCCTCTGGGAGCGTTTTCCGGGGCTGCCTGCGCCCGTCGGCGACCGCATGCAGGTGGCGCGCAAGAACTACCTGGAATGGAAGCGGCAGAGCACGGTTTTCACGGCGTTGGAGGCTTACCGGGGAATGCCTTTGGAAGAGACCGGCGGCGATCATCCGGTGAAGATTCAGGCCGGGTTCGCTTCGGCCGGGTTGTTCCCCATGCTGGGTGCGCAGGCGCGCCGTGGCCGGGTATTCACGGCGGCGGAAGACCGGGCCGGCGGGGATCGCGTGGCGGTCCTGAGCGACGCGTATTTCGACCAGCACTTCCACCGCGATCCGAAGGCGCTGGGCCGCCCGCTGAGCCTGGGCGGAGTCGCCTATACGGTGATCGGAGTATTGCCGCCCAAGTTCCACGTGCCCTCCACTTATGAAGGCAGCGACCAGGTGACGGCGGATGTCTGGGTGCCGCTCTCGCGCCTTTGGGGCGGCCTGGAGGATGAGCACGAGCGGGCGCTGAACGTGCCGGCGCGGCTGAAGCCGGGGGTCACACTGGCCCAGGCACGCGCGGAGATGGCGGGAATCGCCAAGCGGCTGGAGAAATCCGACGGCGAATTCGACGAGGGCTGGCAAATCGCGATGTTCCCGTTTTCGGTGGAAGACACCAACCCGGGAGTGCGCCAGGCGCTTTACGTGCTGATGGGCGCGGTCGGATTTCTGCTGCTGATCGCTTGCGCGAACCTGGCCAACCTGACGCTGGCGCGCGCGGCGCTGCGGTCCCGCGAAATCGCCGTGCGGTTGGCATTGGGGGCCACGCGGGGGCGGATCGTCACCCAATTGGCTTCCGAAGCACTGGTGTTGTCGCTGGCCGGGGCGGCCCTGGGCCTGCTGCTGGCGCATTGGGCCATCGGGCTGATGCTGGCGCTGAAGCCCGAAGACATCCAGCGGCCGGAGTTGATCGGCATGGATTTCCGGGTGTTTGGATTCGCGGCCGCGGCGGCAATCGTGACCACGGTTCTGTTCGGCCTGATTCCCTCGCTGGGAGCGTCCCGGGCCGACCTCAGCGGCATGTTGAAGAGCGGGGGATGGGGCGCCTCCGCGGTGCGGGTCCGTAGCCGGCAGTTTCTGATCGCGGTAGAGGTGGCGCTGGCCCTGATGCTGGTGACGGGTGCGGGCCTGATGATCCGCAGCATCCGGGAAGTGCTCGCGGTGGGGATCGGCTTCGATACCACCCACCTGCTGAGCGCGGATGTGGAACTGCCGGCCCGATCGTATCCCGATGGGCCCAGCCGGTCGCGGTTCTTCCGCGGGCTCATTGAGCGGGTGCAGGCGATTCCCGGGGTGGGCGCGGCGGCCGTAACCAACGCCCTGCCGCTGCACAGCCTGGGCTTTTCGAATTTCTACATCGCCGGCCGGCCCGACCCGCCGCTCGACGCGCTGCCCATCGCCGACCACTCCAGTGTGAGTCCCGGCTATTTCCAGGCCATAGGGTTGCGGCTGGAAGCGGGCCGCTGGTTCACCGCACAGGACTTGGAGATTTCCGAGAGCGGTCACCCTATGGTGGCTGTAAATCGGGCCTTCGTCAGCAAGTTTTTCCCGAAGGAAAATCCCCTGGGCAAGATCCTGCTGGATGGCGACAAAAAGACCAGCTCGGAAATCGCCGCGGTGGTATCGGATTACCGGGCGATGGGCGCGGAGGAGGGGAATCGCCCCACCATCTTCCACCTCACGCTGCAACTTCCCAGGGCCACCCTGGTGGTGCGGGGAGCGGGGGCGGCGCCGCTGGCCGCGGCATTGCGCAATGCGGTCTGGTCGCAGGACCGGACGCTGCCCGCGGTGGAGGTTCGTCCCATGGAGTATTATGTGGACCGGTGGCTGTCCGAGCGGCGATTCAACACGCTGCTGCTCGAAATCTTCGCTTTCCTGGCGCTGGTTCTGGGGATGATGGGGATCTACGGCGTGCTGGCGAACCTGGTGGCGTCGCGGATTCGCGAGATCGGCATCCGCATGGCCATCGGGGCATCGCCCGCCGCCATCGGCAGGCTGATGCTGTGGCAGAGCCTGGCGCCGGTGGGGGTGGGGCTGGCGGCGGGGTTGGCGGGCAGCCTGATGCTGGGTAAATTTCTGGAAGTGCTTTTGTTCCAGGTGCACGCCCGCGACCCGTTGACCATCGCGGCCGCCTCCTCGACGGTTCTGGCGATTTCTCCGCTGGCCCTCTGGGCGCCGCTGCGCCGGGCCACGCGAGTGTGGATTGCACGGTGGCTCTGCGGGAGGAATAGGCTTCCCGGAAGGCGCCGGCGATGCCACGGCCGCGCCAGACGCCGTCCGAACTTCCAGCGGCTCGGTCCCTTCAATAAAACAGCATGACGGCCGATAAGACTGGTGGAGCAGCCCCGACGGATGTGCCTTTGGCGGCCACGGGCAAGCTGCTGGAAGTGCAGGACGGAACAGCATGGGGATCGGCCGGGCCCCGGAAAACCGGGTACAAGCCGGCCGGGCAAGGGGAGTTGAAAACGTGGGAGACGCGGGCGGCCGGACCGAGCAGTACGGGGAGGCGGGGTGGCGGGCCCTCCAGGAGTTGAACTCACGGCTGCGGGCGGAGAATGAACGTCTCTCGGCTCAAGCCGAGCAGGCCGTGGAAGCCGGCATTCGCCGGGCCGCGCTGCTGGCGGAAGTGGAAACCGTCAAGGCCGGCCTGGCGGAGAGCGAATCGTATTTGAAGACGCTGCTGGATATCCTGCCGGTGGGGATTATCGCGGTGGACGCCGAGCATCATCGGATTCTGGACATCAATTCTTTTGCCGCGAAGTTGTCCGGCCAGAGCTGCCACGATGTGGTGGGCAACCTCTGTCACGGGTTCATCTGCCCTGCCGAGGTGGGCCGGTGTCCCATCACGGACCTCGGGAACCGCGTGGATCAGTCGGAACGTGTGCTGTTGGCAGAGGGAGGGGTGCAGATTCCGGTGCTGAAAACGGTATCTCCGGTGAAACGGGGCGGCCGCCTCATCCTGGTGGAGAGTTTCGTGGACCTCCGCGCGGTGAAATCGCAGAAAGCCGCCGAGGCGGCGAACAAGGCTAAGACCCAGTTCCTGGCGCGCATGAGCCATGAGATTCGAACGCCCATGAACGGGATTGTGGGGATGACGGAACTGGTGCTCGATACCCCGCTCACGCCGGAGCAGCGCAGCTATGTGCAGATGGTGAAGGCGTCGGCCGATTCGCTGCTGGAGCTGATTAACGACATTCTGGACCTGAGCAAGATCGAGGCCGGCAAGGTGGAGCTGCGGCCCGCCGAGATCCGTCTGCGGGAGAGCTTGAGCGAGACCATGAAGGCCCTGGCCGTACGGGCGCACCAGAAAGGGCTGAAGGTGATGTTCGATGTCCGGCCCGAGGTGCCCGACAGGGTGGTCTGCGATTCGGGCCGGTTGCGCCAGATCCTCTGGAACCTGGCGGGAAATGCCATAAAATTCACCGAGCGGGGAGAGATCGCATTGCGCGTGGCGCTGGAGCGGGCCGATTGCGAGTCCGCGCTGCTGCACTTTTCGGTCAGCGACACCGGCATTGGGATAGATCCGAAGGATCACCGGCGGATCTTCGACTCCTTCGTGCAGGCGGACAATTCGATCACCCGAAGTCAGGGCGGCACCGGTCTGGGACTGGCGATTACGGCGGAGTTGGTGCGCTTATTCGGCGGCCGGATATGGCTGGAGAGTGAACTGGGCCGGGGCAGCACCTTCCACTTCACCGGCCGTTTCGGGCTTCCACCGGGATCGGCGCGGGATGAGGCGCGGCCGGCCATGGCGCGATCCCTGGCGGGAATGCCGGTGTTGATTGCGGACGAGCATGCCGCCAACCTTCAAATGCTGGTCGGGATTCTCTCGGGCTGGGGCATGCTGCCTACGGCCGCGGCCAGCGGTCAGATGGCGCTGGCCTCGGCCCGGAGCGCGTGCGCCGCGGGCCGGCCTTTCCCGCTGGCGCTGATCGATTCGGAATTCCCGGACATGAACGGCAGCGCCGTGGCCCGCATCATCCGGGAAGAAGCGAGGCCTACCCCGGCGATCGTGATGATGCTGGCCGGCCGCTCCAACCAGGGCAATGCGCTGCGCCTCCCGGAACACACCAGGTCGGGTTACCTGGTGAAACCGATTGGAGAGTTCGAATTGTTCGACGCAATCCAGGCGGCCTTGGCAAACACCCTCCGGGCCGAAACCGCACCGGATTCCGCAGCGGGGCCTTCCGGAGAGCCGGCGCGATCGAAGAAATGGAATATCCTGGTGGCCGAGGATCACCATATCAATCAATTTCTGATCACGCGAATTCTGGAGAAACTGGGTTGTTCGGTGACGGTGGCGACGAACGGGCGGCAGGCCATAGGGGCGGCGGACGGGCAACCGTTCGATGCCATCCTGATGGATGTTGAAATGCCGGAGATGGGAGGTATCGAGGCCACCGCGCGGATCCGCGAAGACGAGCGCCGGACCGGGAAACACATCCCCATCATTGCCTTGACTGCGCACGCCACACCCGGATACCGCGAGGAATGCCTGAGCGCCGGAATGGACGATTACGTATCGAAGCCGATCGATTCGCGCGAGCTGGTGGCGAAACTGGAGCGCCTGATTGCGCCGGTACGGCCGCCCGGCGGGGAGGCGGCTCGGGCAGGCCCTGGGACTGCTGGCGCCGGCCGAGCTTGATTGCCGCCGCTCAGAACCAGCAGATACACTGAAAAAGTGCAGGGCTCGACCGGCTTCCGGCTGAGTATACGAGAAAGGTCGCGAAGGCTGGCGTACTTGCTTTGGTACTTCGTCGAGGATCATAAGCAATCACGTCCAGCCACTGACGGACGATCATCGGTTTAAAACGCAGCGTGGGATCTATGCACCTTGCCACCCGACACAATTGTCCGGAAGTCGTTGTAGCGATTCCTGCATAACGCCTCCCTACTTCGAGTGGCGATAGCCGCTGCCGCGATTCCCCCTGTTCGCCTCCGAGGCCACCACTGCCCCTTCGGGACGCTGATTACCCGCCGGTAACGGCGCAGGGTTTACGAATCCAAACGCCCTTGAAGCGTGGAGGGGCGGAAGAGCAGCTTGCCTCAGACAGACTTTTCCCGTATCGCGAGGGCAGAGAAGTTCACTTCGCGATTCGAAAGCACGGCTACGCGAGAGACCCAAGGGCCGTGAGCTCGATCAGACTGTGCACGATGTTGTTGTACATTACTTCGAGGAAGAAGACCGGTTTATAGAGGCTGTAAAAGCGCGGTGAGGTTGCATTAGAGCGGAGCGATTTGAGACTTTCGGCGGCGAGGTGCTCGATCGCCGGGCAAACTGCTTGACCCATTTAACGGCTGCTGCTTGCCGGGCGCCGGCGATTTGAGAGGATGCTCCCTGGTCTGTTACCGCGCGTGTTTGAGCGGCGGGTTGCGATCTCCGGCGAACTTCCGCTGATGCCAGTAGGGATAGGGCAGGGGCAGGCCGCTCGATTCATCCAGGCGTTCCACTTCGGCCTCGGTGAGGGCCCAGGTGGCGGCGGCGAGATTATCGCGCAGTTGCTGCTCATTGCGCGCGCCGATGATGACCGTATCGACTCCGGGCTTGCGCATTACCCAGTTGAGCGCCACCTGGGGGATCGAAACGCCGCGCTGGGCGGCGATTTCGGCCAGCACCGCGAGGATGCGATGGAGCCGCTCCTCATCCACCGTCCCGGGCGCCTCCAGGCTGTTGAGGCGCGATTCCGATGGCTTCGACTGGCCGGGGCGGAATTTGCCGGACAAAAGGCCGAATTGCAGGGGGCTCCAGGCCATGATGCCGATGCGTTGGTCGAGACCGGCGGGCACCAGTTCGTGTTCGGCATCACGGGCCAGCAGAGAATAGTTGATCTGCTGCGAAATATAGCGCGGAATCGCCAGCCGGTCGGAAACGGCGAGGGCTTTCATGAGCTGCCAGCCGGAGTAGTTGGAGCAGCCGAAGTGGCGGATCTTGCCGGCGCGGACGAGGTCGTCGAAAGCGCGGAGGGTTTCGTCGAGGGGTGTCAAGGAGTCGAAGTTGTGGGCCTGGTAAAGATCGATGGTATCGGTTCGGAGGCGGCGGAGGCTGGCGTCGCAGGCTTCCAGGATGTGGCGCCGCGAGAGGCCGCTCTTGTTGGTTCCGGGTTCGAGGCCCACAAAGACCTTGGTGGCCAGGACGATGTCTTTGCGGCGGGCGCCGAGCGCCTGGCCGAGGACTTCCTCCGACTTGCCGAAGGAGTAGATATCGGCGGTGTCGAACAGGTTGACGCCGGCTTCGATACAGATTTCAATCTGGCGCCGCGCCTCCTCGACTTGCACATTGCCCATGGCGGCGAAGCGCCCTTCACCGCCCAGCGTCATGGTGCCGAAGCTGAGCGCCGAAACTTCCAGTCCGCTTGCGCCGAGTAACCGGTATTCCATATCGATCCCCGAACCAGCATACCCGAAATGCGTGGGGGCGGCTGGCGATCGGGTTAGGTGGGCGGAGAGGGCTGGGGGCGGCGGGCAGCACCGTGGCGTGGGAATTTGGCGGCGGATGGGTCCACTCGCGGCGTGGGATACCTGCAGGGCGTGTGATCGGTGGCGAGGATCGGCGGGGGGCGGGCGTCGCCACTTCGTGGTGGGCGGATCGGCCGTGGGCGCGGTGGGGCACACAACCGTGGCGCGACCGGCGGCTTGGGGTGCCCGCATGGCGAGTGATCGGTGGCGCGGATCGGCCGGGGGGCGTCGCCGCCGCGTGGTGGGTAAATCGGGCAGCTCGGGGCGCCACACTCTGGCGGCGTGCGAATCGCCGGCAATCGGAATCGGCGGCGGCATTCGGGCGTGTTATTTTGACTGGTGTGCCGGCGGATTTCAAAGCCCAACTAGTGGCCTGCTTCGGCCAGCCGGTGGCCGAAAACCCTACCGGCGCCATGCAGGAGGCGGCCTTCCGGGCGCTCGGCCTGAACTGGCGATACCTGACTGTCGAAGTGCCTCCGGAGAAACTCGGCGATGCGATTCTGGGGGCGCGTGCGTTTGGAATGCGGGGACTCAACCTCACCATTCCCCACAAGGTGGCGGTGATCGGGCACCTGGATCGAATTGCGCCGGATGCGGCCCTGATCGGCGCGGTCAATACGGTGCGGCGCGAGGGTGACCGGCTGATCGGCGAGAATACCGACGGCAAAGGTTTCTTGCGCGCGCTGCGCAGCAGGGCGGGCTTCGAACCCCGGGGGAAGCGGGTGGTGGTTCTGGGGGCCGGCGGGGCGGCGCGGGCGATTGCGGCGGAATTGGCGCTGGCGGGGGTGGCGGACCTGCTGGTGGTGAACCGCTCGCTTCGGCGGGGGCAGGAGATGGTGGCGGACCTCGCCGCCAAGACTGGGGCGCGCATTCGTTTCGAGGCGTGGCCAGCAGCGTTTGTTGTGCCGCGGGACGCCGACCTGCTGGTCAACGCGACATCCATCGGCTTATACCCGGATGTGGGGTCGATGCCGCCGGTAGACCTGACCGGCGCCCGTCCGGGCATGCTGGTCTCGGACGTGGTATTCAACCCGCCGGAGACGCTCTTTCTGGGGCGGGCGCGCGAGCGAGGATTGCCGGTGCTGGATGGCTTGGCCATGCTGGTGGATCAGGGTGTGATCGGCTTCGAATTGTGGACCGGCTGGAGGGCGCCGGCGGCGGTGATGGCGGAGGCCCTGCGTGCGGCGCTGGGCCTGGCTTGATTCCGCCCAACCCGGATGATTTTCTATGGGTTGCCGCGGGCAGGCGCGGTGCGGTATCCTGGAAGCTCGAAGATTCTGTAAGGACTCGATTTACACAAGATGGCCAATACCTATTCCGCGCTCAAGCGGGTGCGCCAGACCGGGCGGCGCACGGAATTCAACC
>JASHSS010000801.1 GCA_030038565.1 Bryobacteraceae bacterium | reverse complement strand
GCGGATGCGGCCATGGTGCCCGCAGGGATGCGGCGGCGGAACGGCGCAAGCGCCGAGGGCCCGCGGGCGGATGCGGCCATGGTGCCCGCAGGGATGCGCCGCCGGCCCGGCGCAAGTGCCGCGGCCATTCGCCAGGAGCGATGCCTGGGACGCTTCCGGCCCGGCGGTTTTCGTCCGCGCGTTCCCGCCCGATTTTGGCGAAAGGGCCAGGCGTGGCCGTCAATCCCTTGTAACTCATTGATTCTAATAGGGAGCAAACGGTGAAACGGCCAGAGCGTGGCCGTTTTGGAAAATGCCTGGCAACCGGATCTGGCTTACAATCGAAAAATACACCCAGGAGGGTCCAATGAAAAAGATGATGGCAGTGTTCACCGCTTCGGCGGCTCTGATGTGGGGCGCGACTTTCACCGGCACGATCACCGACGATATGTGCGCGAACGCCGACCATAAAGATATGAAGATGGGGTCGGACGAGAAATGCGTCACCGAATGCATTAAGAGCATGAACGGCAAATACGTGCTGTACGACGGCGCCAAGACCTACGCCCTGAGCGACCAGAAGACACCCGCCAAATTTGCCGCTAAGAAGGTGACCGTCACGGGCACGCTGGACGCCAAGACCAACACCATTAAGGTGGAGTCGATCGCCGCGGCGAAGTAAAGTGGCGCCCCTTGCGCCTGCCGGTTCCGCGGTCTTCTCAGACCTGCGGGCCGTAAATGGGGATGGCCGCGCCGGTGATGTTGGCGGCGCCGTCCGACGCCAGGTGCACCAGCAGCGCGGCTACCTGCGCGGGGTCAACCCATTTGGACCGGTCGGCATGCGGATCGCCGGCCCGGTTTCCGGGCGTATCCATGGTGCCCGGCAGGACCGTGTTCGCCGAGATACCGCGATCCTTATTCTCCAGGGCGATGGTGCGGATGAGCGCCACCAGGGCCGCTTTGGATGCGCTGTAGGCCCCCACCATGGCGCCGGGGTCGACGGCCTGGCGGCTGGCCACCGCCAGGATTCGCCCGCCGCCCTGCATGCGCATCTGCGGCAGCACCGCGCGCGCCGCGTAGAAGGCCGCGCGATAGTTGAGGTCGAGCATCTGCTCGAGGGTGTCATCGTCGGTTTCGGCGACGCTTTGCCCGCCCGCGAAGCCGCCCATCACGTGCACCAGAGCGTCGATTCGTCCGTAGCGGGTGGTCACCTCTGCGGCCAGCCGGCGCGCCGCGTCGCCGCTCAAAAGCTCCATCGGCAGGGCCAGGAATTGCGGGTGCGTGAAGTCGCCTTGCCGGATGGAACGTGAGACGCCCACCACCCGCGCTCCGGCGGCCAGAAAGGCTTCCGTGACGAAACTGCCCAGTCCGCCTTTCGCTCCGGTGACGATCGCAAGCTTCCCTTCCAGTGGCTGCATCGCGTTCCCTCCGTAGCTATTAGCATACGGCACGCCTGGCATACGGCACGCCGGCGGTAAGGGACGCCGGGCGATAAAACACCACGCCGCGGCGGAGGCTTGGGCGGCCGGCGGTGTGCTGGGCAGGGCGGGGACTCGTGAGGCCCAGGCGGCGATGGCGGCGGATAGCAAATCGCCTGCGGCGCGACGATTGTGGCGCGTGGACCGTCCACGGCGATCTGGCCGAAGTTGCGCACGAGTTGCGGCTGGGGGGACCGGGTCCGGCAGCCCAAGCGCCGGCAAGTGCCGGACGCAGGAGGTGTTAACCCAGGCTGGGTGGTGATTTAATTGGGGGACGGGTCGGTGAGCACCTGGCTGAGGTCCGGCGGCCTTCCCGCCGCTCCGGAGGAGAGCTCGTCCAGGTAACGCTTTACGTCCGGGCTGGCCGCGCCCAGGGCCACTGCCGTGCGCAGCGCCGCACGAGCCTCTTCGCGGCGTCCATGGGTTCCCAGGATGATTCCATCGGCCGTCCAGGCTGCGGGCCACTCCGGCCAGCGGTTCTGAATCTGCTCGAGCCAGGTGCGCGCCTCGGCGGTTCGACCGGCCTGTTCCAGGACCACCGCCCGGAGCAGCAGAACCTGGCGGTCGCCGGGCGATGCTTTCAGGGCATCGGCGCTCACCGCGAGCGCCTGGTCGAGGCGTCCCTTGCGCAGCAGCATGGCGCACCCGCGGAGATAGACCGCCGTTTCCACCGGCGGCCTCTGAAGAGCCTGCTCCAGCGCCGCAGCGGCCTCGGAAGCCTGGCCCGCGGCATCCAGCATCTCCGCCCGCGCCAGGTAATAGCTGCCTCCGCGCGCGGAATCCGGCACCTGCTCCAGCAGCCGCGTCCCTTCCGCCGGGCCGGAGGCATGAAAGGCGGCTACGGCTAAATCCATCTCCAGATCGGCGGAGGGAGCTGCCTGAGCCGCCTTCTCCAGCAGTTCGCGCGCCGCGGCGTACTGCCGGGCGGCCAGCAGCGCGCGGCCGGCATCGGCCAGCACCGCGGCGGCTGGCTTCAAGGCCGCAATCTTGTGCGCAGTCTCCAGCGCCGGCCCCGGCTGGCCATCTTCCAGCAGCAGCCGCAACTCATTCAGTTGCGCGCCGACATCCTCGGGATGGTCCCGCACCAGCTTCTCCACCCGGCGGCGATAATCCGCGCGCCTTTCTTCGGGGGTCAGGCTGAGATAATCCAACAGCCCACCCGGAACCCCTTTGTTGACCACCGGGCCGAGCTGACGGAAGCGGTCCATGGCGGCTCGCGATTCCGCGGCCTGCCCATTATCGGCGAGGGCGCGGGCCAGGTGGAAGACGGTCTTGGAATCGTCGGGCGCGAGGGCGGCCGCCTTCTGCAGCACCCGCACGGCGTCGGCGGCGCGGTCCAGGGCCTGGTAGGTTTGCCCCAGGCGATCCAGGGCGACGGGGTCGTCGGGGCTCAGCCGGGCGGCCGCTTCCAGGTCGGGGAGGGCCGCTTCGGGTTTGCCCATCTGGTAGTACAGGCTGCCGCGCGCCGAATGAGCCGCGGCAAAGTCCGGCTTCAGCGACAGCGCCCGGTTGAATTCCGGGAGAGCCTGGGCCGCATTGTCGTGGTTCAGGACCACGGCCAATTCGAAATGGCCCACCGCGTCGCCGGGATGGCGCTCCACGAACCAACGCAAGTCCTCCAGGGCTTCGTCGAAGCGGCCCATCCGCGAAACCGTGAAACCGCGCTCGCGGCGGGCCACATCGTCGGCCGGCTGCAGCTTCATGTAGCGGTTCCAGGCGGCCACGGAATCCTCCAGCGCGCCCAGGTCGCCGGTGGCCACGGCGAGCAGTTTTTGGACGTCGCCGCGCTCGGGAGCCAGGCGCGCGGCCCGCGCCAGTAAGAGCACGGCTTCTTCGGTTCGCTTGCCGGCTTCGTCCATGCTCGCCAGGGTGTAAAGCAGCTCAACGTTTTGGGGCTGTTGCCGCTCGGCTGCCTCCAGCACTTCGCGCGCGCGCGGGGAATTGCCGGCCTGCCATTCCACCACGCCCAAGTTGAAAAGAACGTTGAAATCCGAGGGCGCCAACGCCAGTGCCTGGGTGAAGAACTTCTCGGCCCAGTCCAGCTTTCCGGCATTAGCCAAGGCCAGCCCGATCGCAAAGCTCTCGCCCAAATCGCCTTTGGAGGTGGCCAGCCAACGCGCGCTGAGCTGGTCCGCCTGGGCGCTTTCGCCGGACAGATAGAGGGCCTCGATCCGCAGGGGAGCCAGGCTGGGGGCCTCCTGCTCGCCGGCCGGCAGGCGCCGGATCGAGCTCAGGGCCTCGGATCCGTTCTTTTTTTTCAGCGCCAGGCGCGCAAGCTGGATATTGGCATTGTGGCTGGCCGGGTCCAGCGCCACCACCCGAAGGTAGAGCTTGCGAGCGCCTTCTTCGTCGCCGGTGCCCAGCAGATGGTTGGCGTAATTGTTCCAGACATCCGGTGAGTTGGGGGCGCTGGCCGCGGCACGGCGATGGATTTCGTCCGCCTCCTGAAACTTCTTCTGGCTGTCTAACGCGACGCCGAGCAGGCTCAGGGCCTCGCTATCGTTCGGGCGAGCCTTTACCTCCGACTGGAGGATCCGTTCGGCGGCTGCGAAATCGCCCCGGCGCAAATCCGCCAGGGCTTCCTGAATGGCGGTTGCGCCGTCGGCGGCAAGCGCGATCGCCAACACCAGCCAGGCCGCGCAGTATCGGAGTAAGCGGTGCATGGATGCGCCCGGGCATATTCTACGTGAAGTCCGGACGAGGCTTCAACTGATCTCCGGCCAAGCGGGGCCCGTGCTGGTTCGCGGCCCTGAGATCCGCGCAAGCTCACGCAATTTTCAGCGGTGGATAACGTAGGAAATGCCTTCCTACGTCCTGGCTACTTATTGAAAACAATAAACCTGTGAGCACCGCCAGGCTCCTACCGTAGATACCTTGCGCCGCCCGCCCGGTTGGCGTACGATTGCACCTCCATCCATGGCTGTCATGGGCGGAGGGGAAGGCTGTGCCTCAAAAAGGGGACTGGGAAACCATGGTTGGGGGACATGCTTCACCGGGCAACGCATTTTTGAAGGGGAGCACGAATGAAAAACCTGGTCTGTCCCAGCCGGTCTCGAAGATTACGTTAAGGGTGGAACTCTTCAGGGGAGATTTGCATTTGGAGGGAGTTGATAAAGTCTATGTCGACAAAAGGAAAGGTTAGTCGAATTGCGGCAACGGTGGGGATTCTGCTGCTGAGCTGCCTGAGTGCACCGGCCCAGACCGTGAATAGCACCTTGATCGGCCGGGCTGTGGATCCTGCCAACGCTGCCGTGGCCAACGCACCGGTCACTCTTACCGATTCGAATACGGGCGCCGTCCGCCACGCCGTTACCGACAGCGCGGGGGTTTTCCGTTTTCCGGATCTGGTGCCCAGCACATACATCGTCTCGGTGCAGGCCAAGGGGTTCAAAACACAGACCGAGCAAAACGTAATCGTGGCCGCCAATGAAACCCACGACCTGGGAACCGTGAGTCTGCAGATCGGCAACGTATCGGAGACCGTTTCGGTGATCGCCGACGCGACTCCCATCCAGCTCTCCAGTTCGGAGGCGTCCCAGGAGATCGACGCCAATCAATTGGAAAACGTGACCTTGAAGGGGCGCGACCTGTTCGGGTACTTCCACCTGCTGCCGAGCATTATCGATACCACGGCGTCGCGGGACGTGACGGCTCCGGGCAATATTGCCGGTGTCTACATCAACGGGAACATCTCTTCCGCCAAGAACTTCACGGTGGACGGCATCACCGATATGGATACCGGTTCCAACGGCACCCTGCATTACGAGCCCAACATCGATGCCATTCAGGAGTTGCGGGTGCTGACCTCGAATTACGAGGCGGAATTCGGGCGCAACGCGGGCGGAACGATTACCTCCGTGACCAAAAGCGGGACGCGGGATATTCATTTCACCGGCCAATGGACCCACCGTCACGAGGAATTCAACGCCAACAACTGGCTCAACGACCACACCCTGCAGGCCAACGGAGAGGCCGCGGACAAGCCCCGATATCGTTACAACGTGGAGACTTACACGGTGGGTGGGCCGGTGATCATTCCCAAATTGTTCCCCAACCGGGACCGCAAGAAGCTGTTCTTCTTCTGGTCCCAGGAATACACCGGCCAGTTCGTCAGCGGCGGAACCGAGACCAAGTACACCCCCACGGCGCTGGAGCGGCAGGGCAATTTTTCTCAGAGCTTGGCGAACAACGGATCGTTGATCGTGATTACCGACCCGATGAGCGGCGCGCCCTTTCCGGGCAACATCATTCCGGCCTCGCGCGCCGATCCCACCGGATTCGGGCCGGCTGCCTTGAATTACTTCCCGCTCCCCAACACCGTGGGAACGGGCTCGTTCGCCAACATCGAAAACTACTTCGAAACCGCCAGCGCGTCGCATCCGCGGCGTAACGACGTGCTGCGGCTCGACCCGTACATCAGCTCGAAAGTCCAGGGTTATTTCCGTTACATCAACGATTACGACGATATGGCGGCGCTGTATCAGGGCGTTCAGTTCACTGCCCCGACCCCCTTACTGCCGAAGGGCAGTCCGCCCATCGACCACCCCAATCCGGGACACGGTTACGCGGGATCGATCATCGCCACCCTTTCGCCCACGCTGGTCAACGAATTCACCATGGGCTACAGTTGGAACACCTGGTCTTATTACTCGACAGACGGCCACTCGGACGAGAACCGGAACCTGATCCCCAATATTCCGTCGCTGTTCCCGATCCCGACCACCACTCCTTCCGGCTACAATCCCACCAACGGGTATTTCAACCTGCTGCCGGAATTCTCTTTCAGCAGTTCATCCGAGCCGAACGCCATGTCGTACACCAAGAACAGCACATCGGCGGGGAACTACTTCAACGAAAACCCCATTTGGACATGGACGGACAATCTGAGCAAGGTCTACAAGAGCCATACCTTCAAGACGGGGGTCTACCTGGAGCACAACGTCAAGGTCCAACCCGGCGGGCAGGCGTATGAGGGCAATTACAGTTTCGCGCAGGACACCAACAACCCCCTGAACACCGGCGACGGCTACGCCAACGCCTTCCTAGGCTACGTGGACTCGTACTCGCAAGCCACCGCGGCGTCGCAGTTCAACGTAGTGTACTGGAACTTCGAGTTTTACATCCAGGACAACTGGAAGGTGAACCGGCGGCTGACCCTGGATTACGGGGTTCGCTTCTATCACCAGGGGCCGCAGGACGACACCAATCACACCTTCTCCAACTTCAATACGGCGGCCTACTCGCGCTCGACGGTGGCGCGGCTCTACGTGCCCGGCATGTCGAACGGGAAGCGTGTGGCTATCGATCCCGCCACCGGGGCGGTGGCTCCGGTGGCCTACATCGGGCTGTACGTTCCGAACTCGGGCAATACGGCCGACGGGTTGGGAATCGCCGGGACCAACGGGACACCGCTGAATACATACAACATCAGCTACATGAGGCCCGCGCCGCGTTTCGGGTTTGCTTACGATGTGTTCGGCGACGGCAAGACGGCACTACGCGGAGGTTATGGCGTTTACTTCAACCGGCTGGATGGCAACCAGGTATACAATCTATCCGGCCTGCCGCCCTTTGCCTACACGCCGCAGATCAATTACACGACCACCACGGCAATCAGCCAGTCGGGTGGGAGTTTGGTGTACGGGCCGCCAACCCTCTATGCGTGGCCCACGACGCAGGTCCCGTGGAACTACGTGCAAAACGGCAGCGTCGATCTGCAGCGCACTATCGGGCAGAGTTGGCTGGCAAGCGTGGGATACTCGTTCAACCTGCAACGCCACTATAACCTGAGTTACGACATCAATGCCCTTCCGCTGGGCACCTACTTCCAGCCTCAGAATCTGGATCCCACCAATGGCAACAAGCCCTATCCCGATATCCTGTTGCGGACCAACTATTATGGCTTTAACACCATCGACCAGTATAATGAGATTGGGACCAGCAACTACAGCGCCCTGAATACTCAGATTCAACACCGCTTCAGCCATGGACTGGCCTTCGGAGCGGCGTACACGTTTTCCAAGAGCCTGGGCCTGTTGAGCTACACGCCCGACGTTCCGAATAACCACAGTTGGAACTACGGGAATACCTCGATTAACCGGCCGAACAATTTTCAGCTCAACTGGAGCTACGACCTGCCGGCGGCGAGCAAGTACGTGGGCAAGGTTCTGGGAGGGGTACTCGACCACTGGACCTACTCCGGAGTAGCGTCGGTCCAGAGCGGCGCTCTCTATACTCCCGGGTTCTCGTTTTCCTCGGGCACGGTGCCCAGCTACACCGGCACGTCCGATGTAACCGGACGCCTGCTGGTGGTGGGCAATCCTTACCAGAACGTCCCCGCGGGGGCGCTGTTTAATCCCAACGCCTTTGCCCTTCCGGCGCTGGGGACCAATTCGCCCTCTGCGCCCATCCTGGGCGATTTGGGCGGCGGATCGGGAATCCTGGAACTGCCGCACGTCACCAATTTCGACATGACGGTCTCGAAGTTCATCCCGGTCCTCGGGGAGCACCGCGGCTTCAAGATCATGGTGCAGGCGTACAACATCTTCAACCACACGGAGTTCAGCGGGCTGAATTCCACCATCCAGTTCAACCCGACCTCCGGGGCGGTCACCAATCCGGCGTCCGTAGGCACGCCCAACGCGACCCTGCCGAACCGGATTCTGGCGTTCACCCTGCGGTTTGAGTATTGACGTTAGCTTTCCCCAGGCGCGCCCGGTGCACCCTATGCACCGGGCGCCCGATTCCTCCCGGCAAGCGCCTCTGCCCGGTACTTCAGCGGCGGGCGCCGCTCTTCGTATAAGATAGAAGATCGGGTACATTTTCATGCAGACTGCGTTGTTGACGAAATTTATTCAGAAGAACAAGCGGGCCGACACACCGGCATTCCGCTCCGGCGACACCATCCGGGTCCACGTCAAGATCAAAGAAGGCGACAAGGAACGGTTGCAGGCCTTCGAGGGCACGGTCATCGCCCGCCACAACAGCGGGCTGGGCGAGACCGTCACCGTGCGCAAGGTAAGCTTCGGCCAGGGTGTGGAGCGCATTTTCCCCGTGAACGCCAAGGTGATCGACCATATCGACGTGGTCCGCACGGGCCGTGTGCGGCGGTCCAAGCTGTACTACCTGCGGGGATTGAAGGGCAAGGCCGCCAGGCTCCGCGAACGCGAATAGTCTGGCTTTCCCATGCGACCCGAGTCGGCGGGTGGCAAATTCCGGTGCGAAGCGACGCTCGAACGAGAGTTGCGCGCGCGTGGTTATGCGTGTGTCGCGGGGGTGGATGAAGTGGGACGCGGCGCTCTGTTCGGCGCGGTAGTGGCCGGCGCGGTGATCCTCTCTCCCGAGCGGCCCGTGCGCGGCCTGAACGACAGCAAGCTGCTGGAGCCCGAGCGCCGCGAAATCCTGGCCGGGCGCATCCGCGAGCGCGCGGTGGCCTGGGCGGTGGCGGCCGTGGATGCCGCCACAATCGACTACCTGAACATCTACCATGCCTCCCGGCTGGCCATGCGGCTGGCCGTGGCGCGCCTCCAGCCGGCTCCCGATTTCGTGCTCATCGACGCCATGCCCCTCGACCTTGGGCTGCCCCAGCGCCCCCTCATCAAGGGCGATATGCGCTGCCATGCAATTGCGGCGGCTTCGATTGTGGCCAAGGTCCACCGCGACGAGTGCATGCGCGTCTGGGACCGGGTCTTTCCCGAATACGGGCTGGCCTCGCACAAAGGCTATTCCACCCCCGAACACCTGCGCGCCATCGAGCGCTTTGGTCCGACTCCCCTGCACCGTCTGAGTTTCGAACCGGTTCGCGCGCACTCGCGTTTTCCCCTGGCGCCGGACCTTCAGATGCGCCTGTTCGACACGGCGGGCGCCGCATGATGCCCGATCCCGGCGCATCCGGCACACCTCCGGCGGTGGACGTTTCCGCGGCTGAAGCTCCTCCACCGGCAGCCCGGCTTCCCCGCTGGTATCACAAAGTCTCGGCCATCCTGTTCATCACCTTTTGCCTGGAAATCGGGATTTTTTTACTGGTGTTTCCGTGGACGGAATACTGGGACTCGAACTACTTCTCCGGCCTGTTTCCCGCCTGGGAGCCGTATTGGGACAACATGTACATTCGCGGCGCCATCAGCGGCCTGGGCGTGGTCAATCTGTACATTTCGTTCATCGAGATTTTCCGCCTGCGGCGTTTCTCCCGGCGCTAGGCCGGCCTGGAGTTGAGGCGCCCTCACAACTCCGCGGGCGCCGCCGGGTTTAGCATAAGGACAGGAGACCCTTCATGCGCTTACCGGTTCTTCTTTTGTCGCTCGCCCTTCCGGCCTTGGCAGCCGAAATTCCCCAGGGCACCCACGCGCTGCTCCGCATGGTGAATTCCGTCAGCACCCGCACGGCTAAGGAAGGCGATTACGTGTACCTGCGCACGGCCATCCCCATCGTGGCGGGTGGGCAGATCGTGGTGCCGGCCGAAAGCTATGTGCAGGGGGTGGTGTCCAAGGTTACCCGCAGCGGCAAAGTGAAAGGACGCGCCGAACTGGCCATCCACATCGAAACGCTGACGCTGGCCACCGGGCAGGTGATCCACATGACGCCGCATCCGGTCTCGGTGGATGCCGAAGGCACCGGCCAGCACGTGAATGGGGATACCGAACACGAGATTGAGCAGGGCAAGGATACCGGGCGGGATGCGGCCCGCGTCGCTGAGTTCAGCGGCGCCGGCGCGGCCATTGGAGGATTGGGCACGGCCACCTGGACCGGCGCCGGAATCGGCGCGGGCATAGGCGCGGGCGTGGGCACCGCCATCGTCCTGCTGACCCGCGGCCGCGAGGTCGAACTGCGCCAGGGGGCCACCATGGATGTGGTCTTCGAGCGGCCGGTCGAGGTTCAGTAAAGCTGCGGCCCACCGAAACGGATGAAGCCGCCTCCAGCGGTGGGGCAGGCGATTCGCCTGCCCAGGGCAGGCCAAAGGCCCGCCCCACCAATGTTTCGCGAATCTGGTACGGCGGTTGACCCGCTTTTGAGGTTCTCTTTGGCGCTCTGAAGATCCACTCCCGGCGGGTCTTCGCTAT
>JASHSS010000800.1 GCA_030038565.1 Bryobacteraceae bacterium | reverse complement strand
GACGATTCCCCATGGGAATATATCGCCTGGACCGGATCCCCGGACGTACGCCTTCACGGTCACGGCATTCCAGGGAAATCTGTTCCGCATCCCGCTGCATTGAAGTGGCCATGAGCAACCTGATCGTGCGGCGCGCCGAAGCGCATGACGTCCCCGTATTGGCCGCCTTGGTCGATGCATTTGCCAAAAACCATCCCGCGGAACGCCATGTCAGGTCCACAGATAGACTGCGGGATGTCTTTTTCGGGAACCAGGCAATGGCTTATGGCCTGCTCGCGGAAAAGAACGGGACCGCGATCGGCTTCGGTGCCTGGCGTAGGGCATACGAGAACCGCCGCCATTCGGCGCCTCTCCCGCCGTGCCCGCGGCCGACGTTCGGCACCGGCGCCCCCGCCGGCCGGGCCGCGCGGTCGGGCGGCGGGTTTGCCCGAGCCGGGGATCGCCGCCGGGCGAATCGATTATCCCGTCCGCTTTCGGCGAACCGCCCCGCATTCGACCCACGCCGTGCCCGCGGCCAGCGGCGGATCGCCCGAGCCGTTGACCGCCGCCAGTTGGTGACCGCCCGAAAGGACCGCCAGGCAGCCGGCGACCTCACGCCGTGCCTGCGGCCCGCGGCCGTCGGCGCGTGCGCCCGAGCCGGGAATCGCCGCCAGGCGGACGCTTTCATCCTCCGCCGCGCAGCCGCCGACCCTCCCGCCGCAGTGGCGCGCACGAAGGCTCCAACCGTAACTCCTGGGTTCCCCTCGCGGGCGCGCGTAGCAGGGTAGACATTGGTAGATGGACCTTTATCATCCGCATGGCGTGCCTGACCCGGAATCAAAATCACGATTTCTTCTGCCGAGCCCAAAAATGTGGCCTGTGACTGCAACTCTGTAATCCACGAGTGATTTGGTTGTTCCTTCGATGCTTCCGCCATGTAGCCGTTTGGACCTTGTGCGGGCGTGTCGGCCCCAATTCCAGTTGGATCGGGATAGCATAGACTCAATCGAGAGGCCACGGATGCGGATTCTCCTTCAAGACATTCAATACGCGCTACGCTCGCTGCGACGGGTGCCAGGATTCACGGCCGCCGCGCTAGTGACGCTGGCACTCGGCATCGGAGCGAACACGGCGATTTTCAGCGTGATCGAGACCGTACTCCTCTCGCCCCCGAACTTCCGCTACCTGGACCGGCTCGCCGAGGTCTATGGAGTGAACCAGAAATCGGGCGAGCCGCAACGCGAGTTCAATTCGACGCCGAGCGACTTCCTGGATTGGCGGCGCCAGAGCCGCGCCTTCGACGCCATGGCCGCGTGGCGCAACTGGTATTACTCGCTGGCCGGACCGGAAGGCGGAAGCGACCTGCCGGAGTCGGTGCGTGGGGTGCGCGTCTCTCCGGTTTTTTTCTCGATGCTGGGCATCGATTTCGCGCTCGGCCGAGGCTTTGATGCCAACGCGGAAACACCCGGCCAAGACCAGGTAGTGGTGCTCGCCTCCAGCCTGTGGAAGCGCCATTTCGGAGGCGACCCGGCGATCCTCGGCACGAAGGTTCGCGTCGACGGCCGGCCGTTTACGGTTGTGGGCGTGCTGCCGGCCGATTTCTGCTTCCTGCGGCCGGATCTCGAATTGTGGATGCCTATGAGCGTGGACCAGGACTTGCACACGCGAGCGGACCGCTCCGTGATGGTCTTCGGCCGTCTGGCTCCCGGCGTTTCGATGGCGCAGGCGGAATCGGAACTGGATGCAATGTCTGCGGAGCTGGAACGGACACATCCTGAAACGAATCGGGGCTACCGGACGCGCCTCATGCCCGTCTATCCGAATCGCAGTTCGGACGTGCAAAACTTGCGCTTGGCGCTGCTGATCCTGGCCGGCGCGGTTGCCCTGGTGCTTTTGATCGCGTGCGCCAACCTAGCCAACCTCTTTCTGGCGCGCAACGAAACGCGGCGGAGGGAAATCGCGATCCGTGCGGCAATCGGCGCGAGCCGCGCCCGGCTGTTGCGGCAGATGCTGACCGAGAGCTTGCTGGTCGCGGTGGGCGGCGGGTTGGCGGTAGCGTTGGCGTGGTCGAGCCTGCGCGCTTTGACTCCGCTGCTACCGCGTGTTCCGGCATTTCGGGCGCTAGCGCCGGCGATCGATGCCCGCGTGCTCGCGTTCACCCTCGCTATCGCGGTGGTTACCGGGATCGTATTCGGGCTGGCGCCGGCGTTTCAGGGCACGCGCCAAGGTATGTTGCGAGCGAGCAGCGCTTCGCCGCGACGGATGTTTGCCGGGCGGCTGCTCATGGGCGCGGAGTTGGCGCTCTCAATTGTGCTACTGGCGGGAGCGGCGCTGCTGGTGAAGAGCTTATGGCGCCTGGAGAGCGTTGAGCCGGGATTTCGCCCCGATCACCTGCTGACCATGCAGGTATCGCTGCCCAGGACGAAATATCCGGATCCAGCGAGTGTGCGGAACTTCTACCGAGAGGTGGTGAGCCGGGTGGACGTACTGCCGGGAGTGAGCAGCGCGGTGGGCGTGAATATACGGCCGTTCCTAAACTTCACCGTCGGAACGCTGATCGAAGTGCCGGGCCGTGCGGTGCGCGGTGGCGAGACGCCGCTGGTATTGGAACACCGGGTGGCGACACCCGGCTATCTGAGAACGCTGGGCATTCCACTTGTCGAAGGCCGCGACTTGGCCGAAAGCGATGGCCCCGATTCGGCGGGGGTGGTGGTGGTCAACCAGCTCGCGGCGCGGCAGTTGTGGCCGAATGAAAACCCCATCGGGAAGCAGATTCGCCCGAGGTTCGGCCGCTCGTCGGTGCCGTGGCAGCCTGAGGCCGACCCGATGGAGCAATGGCTGACCGTGGTCGGGGTAGCAGCAAACGTGAGGGAAAGCGCGCTGAACGAACCGGAGCGAGCCAAGACTTACCTCTCCGCGGAACAGTTCCCTTCGGCGTTCATGTTCCTGGTGGTGCGGACGGCGGTGCGGCCGGAGAGCCTGGCGGGCGCCATCCGCAAGGAAGTGCTCGCCGTGGACCACGATCAGCCGGTGTCGGACATCCGCACCATGGATTCGGCGATCCGGGAAAGCGCCACCCCACCACGGCTGAGCGCCAGCTTACTTACCTGGTTTGGGGCGATCGCGGTGCTGCTCGCGGCGGCGGGTGTGTATGGCGTGATGTCCTACGTGACGGGCCGCCGGGCGCAGGAGATCGCGATTCGTATGGCCGTCGGAGCGTGCCCCGCCGATATTCTGGCGATGATTTTGCGCGAGATCGGTTGGATCGGCATGGTGGCGGCCGGGGTGGGATCGATCACGTCGGCATGGGCTGCGCGGGCGTTGAAGTCGCTGCTGTTCCAGGTCGCTCCCGAGGATCCGCTGGTCTTCGCCGGTGCGGCTATCGCGTTGGTCGGAGTGGCACTCGCCGCCTCGATCTTGCCGGCACGTAAGGCTGCGCGGGTCGATCCGGCCGTCGCGCTGCGCAATACCGCGTGATCCACTCGGTCTTAGCCAGAGCGCCCGGCGATAGCGTATGCATACTCCTGGACTCCGCATACCGGCCCTGCTCGGCAAAAATAGCCCACGGCTCCTGAATCTGGGATTAAGCTCCCTTCGGAGACATTACGAGGTCTACGAGACCTGCGACGGCGTTGAATTTCCACGCCGTATGCGGTGTGATCGTAAAGCCCGGACGGTGGCTGAACGAACGTAGGCTGGCCGGCGATTTCCGTCGGCAAATAGATCCGGCGAACCTCCCGCCGCGCCCCGGCCGAGCTTCGGCGTCCCGTGGCCCGCCGCGCCCGCGCCACCGCCACGCAGCCGGCGACCTCACGCCGTGCCCGCGGCCGACGTTGGCGGTGTGGGATCCAACCGTAACTTCTGTGTTTCCCTCGCGCGCGCGTAGAGGCCAGTTCGCGCGCACGCCCGTCGGGCCGCGCGGCCGGGCGGCAGATCGCCCACGCAGCGGCGACCTCCACGCCGTGTCCGCGGCCGGACATTGGGCGTTCCCAGCGTGCTCGCCGTGGTTCCCCCCGTTGGCGCCAACGCCGGCCGGGGCCGCGCGGCCCGGCGGCGCGTGC
>JASHSS010000799.1 GCA_030038565.1 Bryobacteraceae bacterium | reverse complement strand
CGATGAGCAAGCCGATTTCGAGAAAGCGCGACGCCGGATCGAGCAGGGCGGCGATGCGTTCGCGGGCCGTCATCTTATGGGCGGCGTGCTGGCGGGCGATTCGCGCCGCGCCGCCTCCTTCGCGCAGGCGGTCTTCGAGCGCACGAAGCTGATCCACCAGGTGGCGCATGTGCGCCTGTCGGGCGATGTCCACGGCTACTTCAGGGGCGAGAAATCGGCCGGGGACATAAAGACGGATTCGACCTTCTGCACGATTTTGCCGTTGGCGTCGGAGGCGGCCGAGACTTTCTGCCACTCGGGATCGGCGCGGAAAGCGGCCCAGTTCTTGTCGGCCTGCTCGCGGCTGGAGTGAGCAATGATGTAAATCAGGGTGTTCTTGGAGCGCTCGGGATCCTGCGGCACCCAATAGCCGATGCTCTCCATGCCGTGGCGCTTGAAGATCTCGATGGTGTGGTCGCGGAAGCGGGCTTTGAGGGCCTCCAGTTTGCCCTCGTTGCAGGTGTAGGTGCGGAGTTCGAAAACGCGGTTTTGCGCGAAGGCACAACCGCCCATTAGAGCAAATAGCAAGAGCGCTTTTTGGACCATGCAGATAGTGTAGTATGAGCCGATCCCCCCATTTTATCTGGTGGATACCCGCAAATCCCCGCGTGTAGGGGTAGCCCACAGAACCCCGCATCATTTCCGTTGAATAAACCAACAATTTCAGATACCTTTGACTCGAATGGTTCGAACGACTCGAAGGCTAGTGGAGTGATGGCCCGAGGGAATGAAGTAGGAGATTGATATGAAGCTGTATCGTAGTGCGGTCCATCCGGGATGCTGGGTGGCCTATGTTCCTCAGAGCGGCTGGGTAGTCTTTCCGGCCAGAGAGCATGGTTGGGAGGAGCGCCGCCCGGCGCGCGGTCTGGACCCGGTGCATCTGCGGCAAGTGCGCTTGGAATTGGCTGCCCCGACGGGGATCATGGACGAAGAGCACGAATTGGCCGTGGCGTAGACTGGCCCGACGGCGGCAGGACCAAAGGCGCTAGCGGAGACCCCGGCGGTATTCCGCTACGGCCCGCTCCCACTCGGCGAGTTCCCGCGCGGTCAGCTTGGCCGTGCCGGGCGGGAGCAGACCGCCGGTTCTGCGAAAGGCGTACACATGGGCCGCATCCGCCCCGGCCTCCTGGAACAATTGCGCCAGTTTAGCCACAACGGCGCCGGCGTCCTGGGGGCTGCGGAAACGGGGCGTATCGGCATCCGGATCGAAGAAAAAGGGATCGTGAGGGCCCATTTCGCGGCCGAATTTGCGGCGGAAGGCCCTGGTTTGGCGGAGATAGGCGTCCATGGTTCTGCGCATTTCTGGTGGAATAGTGCGCCAGAGGCCGATTCTGTTACACCAGCTCCACCGCCAACCGGGCTTTGCGGGCAAAGGACCGCGCTCAGGCCGCGGCGGCTTGGAGAGACCGGAAATACTCCACCGTCGGCCCCAGCCCCTGGTCCAGGGAAACGCACGGTTCCCAGCCCAGCAACCGCCGGGCCCTGGCGATCTCGGGACAGCGGCGCTTGGGGTCGTCCTCCGGAAGCTCCCGGAAAACGATCTCCGAGCGGCTCCCGGTGTGCCGGCGAATGCGCTCGGCGAACTCCAGGATGGTCAATTCGGTGGGGTTACCCAGGTTCACGGGGTACGGCTCGCTGGATAACATCAGCCGGTACAGGCCATCCACCAGATCGCTCACGTAGCAGAAACTGCGGGTTTGCGTACCGCCGCCGAAAACCGTCAGCGGCGCCCCGCGCAGCGCCTGATCCAGAAAGGCCGGCACCACCCGGCCGTCATCCAGCTTCATGCGCGGACCATAGGTATTGAAGATCCGCGCGATGTTGGTGCGAAGCCCGTGCTTGCGGTGGTAGGCCATGGTGAGCGCTTCGGCGAAGCGCTTGGCCTCGTCGTAGCAGGAGCGCGGTCCCACCGGGTTCACATTGCCCCAATAGGTCTCCACTTGCGGGTGCACCAGCGGGTCGCCGTAACATTCCGAGGTGGAGGCCAGCAGGAAGCGGGCTTCGTTCCGCAGGGCCAATTCCAGCAGGCTGCGGGTCCCCGCGGAACCGGCCTCCAGGGTTTCGATGGGATGCTCCAGGTAATCCTTGGGGCTGGCGGCGGAGGCCAGGTTGGCCACCGCGTCGACGGGATCTTCCAGGTGGAACGGCCGGGTGATGTCCTGCTCGGCAAAGTGAAATCGCGGGTGGCCTTCGAGGTGCTTGAGGTTGACCGCGCTGCCGGTGATGAAATTATCCAGAGCCCAAACCGAGTGGCCCTCCAGCAGCAGGCGGTCGCAGAAATGAGATCCGATGAAGCCGGCCGCGCCGGCCACCACGATTCGCAAAGTTCCCTCCAAATCCTTATTCTACGAGAACTTGTGCCAGCGGCCGCCCATGTTACATTCATTGGGTGATGGCGGATACGAGCTGGGTGGAACGCGGCCTGTTAGCGGTCCTGATGGCGCTGTCGCTGGGGCTGTTTTTAGTGCGGCTGCGCGGAGTGGCGGAGGCCGTTCGCGGCTCGCGCCCGACTACGGGTTTCCAACTGGCGCCCTGGGCGCCGCGGTTGCGCCAGTTTCTCTGGGAAGTCATGGCCCAGGGAAAAGTGATTGTCGAACGGCCGCTCGCGGGGCTGGCCCACGCCTTCGTCTTCTGGGGCTTCTGCGCCTTCGCCCTGATTTCGGTGAACCACGTGGCGGCCGGCTTCGGCGTGCGAGTTCTCACGCCATCGAGCGGCTTCGGGCATTTCTATTTCGGATTCGTGGCGGTATGGGCTGTGGCCGTGGCGGTATCCATTACCGGCCTGTTCGTCCGCCGGTTCGTGGTGCGGCCCCCCTGGCTCGGAAAAGTCTCCCCCGAATCGGGCGTCATCGCCGCGCTCATCTTCCTGCTGATGGCGACGTACTTATGCGGCCTGTGGCTGGGCGACGCGGGCGCCGTTGCGCGAATTAACTGGTGGCTGCACACCCTGACGCTGCTTGCCTTCCTGCCGCTGATCCCCCATACCAAGCACCTGCACCTGGCGCTCAGCCCCTTCACGGTGCTGCTGAAACGCCCGGGGTTCAGCGCCATCCCACCGCTCGCCGGCGACGAGGATTTCGGGCTGGATACCGGGAAGGACATCACCCGCATCGATGCGCTGCAGGCCTACACCTGTGTGGAATGCGGCCGGTGCACCCAGCACTGTCCCGCCTACAACACCGGCAAGGTGCTCAATCCGAAGGAAATCGTGCTGGGCCTGCGGGGCTACCTCAAGGAACACGGCGCGGGTGGCGCGGCGCCCCTGCTGGGACCGCATATCTCCGAGGAGGCGGCTTTTCAGTGCACCACCTGCGGCGCCTGCGAATTCCAGTGCCCGGTGGGGATCCAGCACCTGCCGCTGATCGTGGGGCTGCGGCGCGGCGCCGTCAACACCGGAAAATGGGAGAACGACTACGGCGGCAAGTTGTTCCTGAACCTGGAGCGGACCGGCAACGCCATGGGCTTTGCCTCGTCCGAGCGGCAGCGCTTCATCGAAAAGAACGAACTGCCGTTTTTCGACGGTTCGCAGGAGTATTGCCTGTGGCTCGGGTGCATGGGCGCATTCGATCCGCAGGGCCGCGAAATCGTGCTCGCTCTGGCGCGGGTGCTGCGCCATGCCGGGGTGACCTTCGGAGTGCTGCGCAAGGAGAAGTGCACCGGCGATCCGGCCCGCCGCCTGGGCAACGACCTGGCCGTGGGGCAGGTGGCGGAGGCCAATATCGAGACTCTGCGCGCCGCCAAGGTTGGCAAAATGGTCTCCATCTGCCCGCATTGCGTGCGAACGATCGGCACTGACTGGCGCGAATTCGGAGCCGACTTCCGGATCGAGCACCATAGCGAATTGCTGGCGCGCCTGGGATTCGGGCCGGGCGCTGGACCGGCGGCCACGGTGGTCTTCCACGACCCGTGCTACCTGGGACGCTACCGCGACATCTACG
>JASHSS010000798.1 GCA_030038565.1 Bryobacteraceae bacterium | reverse complement strand
GTCCGCGGCGAAATCCTGGAAGTCAAGAACACCGTCAACACCATGGTCGATCAGCTCAGCTCCTTCGCCGCCGAAGTCACCCGCGTGGCCCGCGAGGTCGGCACCTATGGCAAGCTCGGCGGCCAGGCCGAAGTCCGCGGCGTCGCCGGCACCTGGAAGGATCTCACCGATTCGGTCAATTCCATGGCCGGCAACCTCACCGCCCAGGTCCGCAACATCGCCCAGGTCACCACCGCCGTCGCCAACGGCAACCTCAGCCGCAAAATCACCGCCGATGTGCAGGGAGAAATTCTGGAGCTGAAGGACACCATCAACACCATGGTCGATCAGCTCAACAGCTTCGCCTCGGAGGTCACCCGCGTGGCCCGCGAAGTCGGCACCGAAGGCAAGCTCGGCGGCCAGGCCGAGGTCCGCGGCGTCGCCGGCACCTGGAAAGACCTCACCGACAACGTCAATTTCATGGCCGCCAACCTTACCACCCAGGTCCGCGGTATCGCCAAGGTGGTCACCGATGTCGCCAACGGCAACCTCAAGCGCAAGCTGGTGCTCGAAACCAAGGGCGAAATCGCCGAACTCGCCGACACCATCAACGGCATGATCGATACCCTGGCGGTCTTCGCCGACCAGGTCAGCAATGTGGCCCGCGAAGTCGGCATCGAAGGCAAGCTCGGCGGCCAGGCTCGCGTCCCCGGCGCCGCCGGCATCTGGCGCGACCTCACCGACAACGTCAACCAGCTTGCCGCCAACCTCACCACCCAGGTCCGCGCCATCGCCGACGTGGCCACCGCCGTCACCACCGGCGATCTCACCCGCTCCATCGCCGTCGAGGCCCAGGGCGAAGTCGCCGCCCTCAAGGACAACATCAACGAGATGATTGTCAACCTCGCCGAAACCACCCGCAAAAACACCGATCAGGACTGGCTCAAGACCAACATTGCCAAGTTCACCGGCATGATGCAGGGCCAGCGCGATCTTCTGGCCGTGGCCCGCCTGCTCCTCTCGGAACTCACCCCCCTGGTCGGCGCCCAGCTCGGAACCTTCTATGTGGCCGATTCCGGCGAGCGCTCCGAATCCCTCAAGCTCCTCGCCGCCTATGGCGCCAACCACAGCATCCCCTCTCACTTCCGCATGGGCGAGGGCCTCGTCGGCCAGTGCGGCCATGAAAAGCGCCGCATCCTCATGACCAACGTCCCCGCCGATTACGTCAAGATCAGCTCCAGCCTGGGCGAAGCCACCCCGCTCTCGATCGTCGTCCTCCCGGTGCTGTTCGAGGGCGAAGCCAAGGCCGTCATCGAGTTGGCGTCCTTCCGCCACTTCACCGATGTCAACCTGGCCTTCCTCGATCAGCTCACCCAGGGCATCGGCATCGTGCTCAACACCATTGCCGCCACCATGCGCACCGAGCAGCTTCTGAAGCAGAGCCAGGCCCTCGCCGAGCAGCTTCAGAAGACCAACGCGGAACTGGAAGAAAAAGCCCACCTGCTGGCCGAGCAGAAGAACGAGGTCGAAACCAAGAACCGCGAGGTCGAGCAGGCCAAGGCGGCCCTCGAGGATAAGGCCGAGCAGTTGTCGCTCACTTCCAAGTACAAGAGCGAATTCCTGGCCAACATGAGCCACGAGCTGCGCACGCCGCTCAACAACCTGCTCATCCTGGCCCAGATGCTGGCCGAAAATACCGACTCCAACCTGAACCCCAAGCAGGTCAAGTACGCCGAAACCATCCACTCCTCGGGAACCGACCTGCTGGCCCTCATCAACGACATCCTGGACCTCAGCAAAATCGAATCCGGCAAAATGGATGTGGAGGTCGGCAGCGTCCGTTTCACCGAATTGCGCGACCTCAGCCTGCGCACCTTCCGCCACGTGGCCGAGGGCAAGGGCCTGGAGTTGTCCATCGAGGTGGCCGAAAACCTCCCCGCCGAAACCATCATCACCGATGGCAAGCGCCTCCAGCAGGTGCTCAAGAACCTGCTCTCCAACGCCCTCAAGTTCACCGAGCACGGCACCGTGCGCCTGCGCATGGAGCGCGCCACCGGGGGTTGGAGCGTTACTCACCCGGTCCTCAATCGCGTGAAATCGGTGATCGCCTTCTCCGTCACCGATACCGGCATCGGCATCCCGCAGGACAAGCAGCGCATCGTCTTCGAGGCCTTCCAGCAGGCCGATGGCACCACCAGCCGCAAGTACGGCGGCACCGGCCTGGGCCTCTCCATCAGCCGCGAGCTGACCCGTCTGCTGGGTGGCGAAATCCGCCTGCAAAGCTCCCCCGGCGCGGGCAGCACCTTTACCCTTTACCTGCCCCAAACCTATGTCGCCCAGGTCTCCACGTCCAAGAGCGAGCCGGCGCAGGTGGCTGCGCCTGTGGAGGCTCCGCGCCCGCCCGCACCCGCCGTCAACGGCGGAACCCCCTCCCCGGAAGAAGCCTTCGATATGATCCTGCCGCCTCCCTCGGCGGCGCCCGCGGTGGTCGTGCACGACATCGAAATCGACGACGACCGCAACCTCATTCGCCCCGGCGATGCGGTTCTGTTGATCGTCGAAGATGATGCCACCTTTGCCCGCATCCTCATGGACCTGGCGCACGATCGGGGCATCCGAGCCCTGGTCGCCACCCGCGGCGCTACCGCCCTGGCCCTGGCCCGCGAATTCATCCCCGGCGCCATTACTTTAGATATCGCCCTGCCCGACATGGCCGGCTGGACCATTCTCGATCGCCTCAAGCACGATCCGGCCACCCGGCACATCCCCGTCCACGTCATCAGCGGCGATGAAAACCGCCGCCGCGGCCTGGCTCTCGGCGCCATGACCTATCTCGAAAAAGCCGTCGCCAAAGACAACCTCAACGACGCTTTCGACACCATCCATCACTCCCTCCAGCCGCGTACCCGCAAGCTCCTGGTGGTCTCCAGCGAAGCGCCCCGCCTGGCCCACTGGCGCGCGCTGCTGGCCGGAACGGATATCGAGATCCTGCCCATCGCTTCGGGCGGCGAAGCCCTCGCCATCGTCAAGCACCAGTACCTCGACGGGATTGTCCTCGATCTGGTCCTCGACGACATTCCCGCCGTGCAATTAGCCGAAGAGATTCAGGCGGCCACCGATCCGCACACCCCGCCCATGGTTCTCTCCGGTCTGCACACCCTGCCCCCCGAACTGGAGTTCGACGTCCGCCGCCTGGCCCGCACCGGGGTGGTCTGCTTTGCCGACTCCAACGAACGCCTGCTGGAGGAAACCGTCCTGCTGCTGCACCGCGCGGAGGCCGATCTAACCGATGAGCAGCGCGAGTTGCTCACCTCCGCCCGCCGCAACGATGCCTCCCTGGCGGGCAAGAAAGTGCTCGTGGTGGATGACGACGTGCGCAATATCTTCGCCTTGACCAGCGTCCTGGAGCAGCATAACCTCCAGGTGGTTCACGCCGAAAACGGCCGCGCCGGCATCGAAACCCTGCTCAAAACGCCTGGCGTGGATGGCGTTCTTATGGATATCATGATGCCTGAGATGGACGGATACGAAACCATGCGCGCCATCCGCCAGATTGCCGAGTTCCGTTCGCTGCCCATCATCGCCGTCACCGCCAAGGCCATGAAGGGTGACCGCGCCAAGTGCATCGAAGCCGGCGCTTCCGATTACATCACCAAGCCGGTGGACCTCGACCAGTTGTTCTCGGTCCTCCGCGTCTGGCTGGTTCGCGCTCACGAGCACGGTCCCGCCACGCTGACCGCCGGCAGATAAGGAGCCTATGCAGGTGGCCACCAACGCAGCTCAGGCCGCCAGGGAGCCTGAAACGGAAAAGCGAACCAAGATTCTCCTGGTTGACGACACCCCTGAAAACCTCGTGTCCCTGGAGGCGGCCCTCGGCGGCCTGGGCGAGGAACTGGTCCTGGCGCACTCTGGAAAGGAAGCCCTGCGCCACCTTCTGGACGATGATTTCGCCGCCATCCTGCTGGACGTCCGTATGCCCGAAATGGATGGCTTCGAAACCGCCGAGCTGATCCGCAGCCGCCCGCGTTCCCGCCAGACCCCCATCCTCTTCCTCACCGGCTACCGCAATGAGGAACACCTTTTCCGCGGCTACGACCTGGGCGCGGTCGATTTCCTCTTCAAACCCATCGTGCCCGAAGTCCTGCGCTCCAAAGTGGCCGTGTTTGTGGATCTCAGCCGCGGAAACGCCAAGCTGCAGGAACAGGCCGACGCTCTGCGCCGCCAGGCCGACGTCTTACGCAAGGCGGAGCAGCGGTTTCGCTCGCTCCTCGAAGCCGCCCCCGACGCCATGGTGATGTGCCGCGAGGATGGCGAGATCGTGATGGTCAATTCGCAGACCGAAATCCTCTTCAACTGCCCACGCGAGAGGCTGATCTCCAGAAACATCCGCGCCGTGGTGCCCGGTTGGGGATACCGCGTTCGTCCCGGCTGGCAGGACGATTTTGGAGTGCCCCGCCCGCCCGTGGTCCAGCGCGGCATCGAACTGCACGCCTACCCCGAAGGCCGCGAACCCTTTCAGGCCGAGTTCAGTTTCAGCCCCCTGCAAACCGAGGATGGCGTGGTGGTCACCTGTTCCATCCGCGACATCACCGAGCGCAAGAAGACCGAGGAGCGCATTCGCGAGCTCAACACCAACCTCGAAGAGCGCGTCGTGGAGCGCACCGAGGCCTTGCTGCGCTCCAACGAGGAACTCCAGCAGTTTGCCTACGTGGCCAGCCACGACTTGCAGGAGCCCCTACGCACCGTCTCCATCTACGCCCAGCTCCTCGCCAAACGCTACCAGGACCGCCTCGACGGCAATGCCGACCAGTTCATCAGGTTCATCGTGGAAGGCTCCCAGCGCATGGAGAAGCTCATCCACGACCTGCTGGATTTTTCCCGCGTGGATGCCCGCGGCGCCGATTTCTTCACGCGCATGAATTGCGAGGATTCGCTCGCCGACGCCATCGATAATCTGCGCTCCCTGATCGAGGAAACGGCCGCCGTCCTGACCCACGGGCCGCTTCCCTCGGTTACCGGAGATCCCGTCCAGTTGACCCGTCTCTTCCAGAACCTGCTGGTCAATTCCATCAAGTATCGCGGCCAGGAGCCGCCCCGAATTCGGATTGCGGCCCAAAAACGCGCCGCCGAGTGGCTCTTTTCGGTATCCGACAACGGCATCGGCATCGATCCCCAGTATTCCGAAAAAATCTTCGGTATCTTTCGATGCCTCCAGCCCCGCGACCGCAGTTCCGGCACCGGGATGGGCCTGGCCATTTGCCGCAAGATCGTCAGCCGTCACGAAGGCCGCATCTGGGTGGAATCCACCTTAGGCCAGGGCGCCACCTTCTACTTCACCCTGCCCTCCCGCGACTGATTTCACACTAAGAAACGGCGAGATCGCCAGCCAGCGGCCGAGTCGCTTGCTTGGTCGATCCGCTAATTTGCAGTGGGAGTCCTATCGATGTGGTCTACGATCAGCATGTTGACCGTGAGTCTGCGATTCTCGAGACGTAGGCCGAGCTGGTCTTGCATGGCGCGCGCGAACATGTAGGCTCCGTCCGATTGCCCGGGATCATCAGGCGACGCGTAGTTTCTGCCGTCGAGGGTGAAATCGAATGTGCCGTTGAGGCCGGTCAGGTCAACCACCGGCTTTCCCATCGCCTCGGTCAGGATACGGGCCATCATGCGCATCGACATGTGGGTCATTTTTATGGTCATCGTTTTGGGAGTGGGCTCGAACGTGCTTTCGCCCAGGTCTTCACTTGCTTTGAACTTCGGTCCGTCTTTGCCGACCGTAATCGCGACGCAAGACAGGTCTTTGTCTTCGCGGTGCGCTTTCAAGCCGAACCGATTGGCCAGTAAGGCTTGCGTCATCGCGCGCATTTCATCGTTGGGCGCGGGACGATCGACTTTAGCGTCGATATCGAAGTGCGTCTCGGGCAGCCATGACGGTCCCGAAATCTGGTACCACTCCAGGTCGTACGCCCAGGCGATCGCTTCAGTCAGCCCGATGTTTCTCATAGCGACTTTTCCGGGCATAGTGCGCACGTGGGAAAGGGTTGCTTTCGGTTCACCCTCCTGAGGCGGTAGCGGCGCCGCGGAGTGTACGGATGTGACCTCGAATGCCGGCGGCGCGGTCTGGGCGAAGACGAGACTGGTGGCCAGCACGACGATGGTTAGCCGGGCCTTTGAAGAACGCATTCCGAGTTGACACCGGTCGGGTGGACTTTGTTCCGGGGTCTTACGATCCAGCCTGCCAGGTCCCCGACCGCATGATTCGTTTCCCTCAAGACGCGCCCGTCAGACCATGATGCGTGAGGCATTGGTGGGACAGGCCTTCAGCCTGTCCAGGGCACGCTGAAGGCCTGCGGTCGAAAACCTAGAATAGACGGCTTCTGACTATCCGGCTGATTTCAGAGTGTCACCCCACCATGGCAGCCGATGATCCTTTTCGCCCAGGAAGCCTTCATCCAACTCCGCCGCGGCTCTAAGAATTTCATGTTTCAGCTTGTCGGCATTTCATATTATGAAATCTGTTTCACGTGAAACAGATTTTATGTCGTAATTTTCACCGGGCACCCCCGCCTTCCGGAACGCCGTCCGCCGTTCCACCCGGCCGCCGCCCGCCCGCCATCCCGTCCCGCCTTACCAGCGGAATCCAAACGTCACCGGCAGGAAATCCGTGTGATAGCCGTTGTTGAAGATCCGGTTGTACCGCGCCTCGGCGAAGAACTTACCGTGCCATCGAGAACCCATCTCGACGCCGATTCCGGCATCGAACCCTGGCTTATTGGTCGAAGCGGAAGCCACCACTATGTTGCCCTGGTAGGTATAGGGGTAGTAGCCAAAAAGACCGAACCCGATGCCGCTGCCCAGGGCGGGCTGCGTGAAGTCCTGGTACTCGTGATAGAGTCCGCCCCCTCCCGTGACGTACACGCCGATGCGGCCGCGCGGATTCAGGTGGATGATCGGATCGAAGGTGGCCGAAAATATTGACAGCCTTCCGCCTGCATATCCTAAGTCCGCCAGGGTAGTGCTGTTGATGCCCATGCTGTGGTAACCCAGATCCACCAGCGCGCCGACGCGGGGTGTGAAGTTCCACCCCACACCGCCGCGAACGTTCCAGCCGGTATCCTGGGTCTGCCCGACGGTACCCAGCGGGGTGGTAAATCCTGCTCCGACGTTAAAAGCGAATCCGCCGTTCTCCTGTGCGCTCGCCATGCCCATAAAACACAAAGCGGCGCCGCACGCCATAGCGATTGTTCTCATATGATATTTTTCTCCCAGTCTGAAATAACTGAGGCTAGCCTCGTGGTGGAATGCCTGCAAGGGCCGGCCCAACGTCACGCCCGACACCCGCGCGGGAGAAGTGCGCTAGAATGCCCCAATGTCTCCGGCCGCCGTCCCCGTACCTGCCGAACCGGCCCAGGTCCTGCCGCCATGGTCTGTCCCGCGCCGTGTTCTGTTCCGCATGGTCTTTTGCTATTGGGTGCTCTACGCCATGCCCGAACCGGGGCGGAGCAGCGCCCTGAGCACCATCCCCGGTTCCCAATTCCTGTTCCGGCCCTATGAAAACCTCTGGCACACCATAGTTCCGTGGGTTGCCGTTCATATCTTCCACATAACCGGGCGCGCCGCCACTTACTTCCGCACCGGCAGCGGCGACACCACTTTGCAATACGTGAATAACCTGCTCTACCTCGTGGCTGCGCTGGCGGCTACGCTGATCTGGTCGCTCTTCGACCGCCGCCGCCCGCACTATCGCGCGCTCGATGGCTGGCTGCGCCTGCTGGTCCGCTACACGCTGGCCGTCACGCTGTTGGGCTACGGTTTCGCCAAGGTCTACCCGCTCCAGTTCCAACCCCCGCGCTTCGGCAAATTAATCGAGCCCTACGGCGATTTCTCACCCATGGGCGTGCTCTGGAGTTTCATGGGCGCGTCCCTCCCGTACACCATCTTTTCAGGGGCGGCGGAAGTGACCGGGGGTCTGCTGCTGCTCTTCCGCCGCACCACCACCCTCGGCGCGATGGTCTCCTTCACGGTCCTGCTGAATGTGGTGGCGTTGAATTACTGCTACGACGTTCCGGTGAAGCTATACTCCACCAACTTACTGCTGATGGCGGTATTTCTGGCCGCCCCGGACTTACGCCGCCTGGCCAACGTCCTGGTGCTCAACCGCCCCGCCTCCGCAGCCGAACTTACCGGCCCACGCTTTCCCGGCCCCAAGCTGCGCATCGCCGCCGCGGTGTTCTGGGTTTTGTTCGTGGGGCACATTCTGTACGGCAACATCTTCTACGGCTGGCAAGCCTACCGGGAAACCTATGTCACGCCGCAGCGTCCCCCGCTCTATGGCCTTTACGATGTCGAATCCGGTCCGGCGAACTGGCGGAAAGTGGTGGTTGCCATTCCCGCCGGCATCAGCGTACGAACCAACGACGACAAAATGCTCTCCTTCGCCGCGCAGTACGATAAGGACACCGTCACGCTGGACAAGAAAGACCGCCTGCGGTGGTCACGCCCCGACCCGGACCACCTGGTGCTCACCGGCACGCTCGAAGCCCAACCGGCGACCATCCGCCTGCGCCCCATCGACACCGGCAAACTCCTGCTATTGAGCCGCGGATTTCACTGGATCAACGAGATGCCCTTGAACCGGTAGTGGTGGGGCAGGCGATTCGCCTGCCGGTCCATTTCTCAAACCGATTCCAGCGCCGCCTGCATCATCGCCCGCGCGTATGCCACGCTGAACGTGATTCCGGTGTACCCGCCGCCGCCCGGATAGCCGCCGATACGCCCGCCCGGCGGGACGCGATCGCGGTCTGCATCGAGGGCCCGCGGATGCTCGGGGTAGATCGTCCCGTTGTACTTGTTCCGCACCAGCGCTTTCATCACCCCGAACATGTCGCCCATGCCCGCGTCGATGAATACCTCCTGGTATTTTTCGTAAGGCCGGACCACCTGAACGTTGCGGTAGTGCACGTGGTTGATGCGTTTGCGGCTGGCGAAGTAATCCGCCACCTCGACCGGGTTGTCGCCCATCTCGCGGGTGACTCCGCAATCGAAGGTGATGCCGTTGGAGGGGCTGTTGACGATCTCGACGAAGTGCTTCCAGCCCGCCACCGTCCCCATGATCTGCTCGGATCCGCGGCTGATGGGCGCCGGCGGATCGTTGGGATGCAGAGCCATCCGCACGCCCGCCTTCTCGGCCACCGGGATGACCGCCTTCAGAAAGTAAGTTACGTTGGCCCACATGTCCTGCAAGTTATGAGCGCCTTCGTTGGCGAGCGGCGGCAGGTCCCGGAACTTGACCTTGCGGGCGTTGGGGAAGGCCGCCAGGGTTTCGGGCGTGATCTGGCCGTTTTCATCGCGATAAATCGGCTGGACCACGCGGCCGTTCTCGTCGATCAGCAATTCCAGATCGTAATCGAAACCGGTGTAGCCCGCCCCCGCCCGGCCCACGGTCTCGTAATAGCCTTCGATGGCGCGGTGAGCGTAGAAGTTGTACTCCACCACCGGAAGCCCGGCCTTGCCGGCGGCCTGGATGGAGGCGAGGAACGGCTCCATATCCTTGGCCCGGCTTTCCCGGCCATAAATCACGCTGGCCGGCAGGTTGATCATGGCGTTGTAAGCCACCAGGCCGTGCTGTTTCGCGGTGTCGATGGCGTTGCGGATGCTCTCTTCGGTCCAGTTGCCTACATTGACACCTAGCAGGTGAGTGACGCCCAGTTGGCGGATGCGCTGGTAGGCCGCCGGGAGGTTACGATTCAACCCGCCGCCGCGTCCCTCAGCGCTCGCGGCAGGTGGAGCGGAGGCCCCGGTTTTGGCTGCCAGGAATCCGCCGTAGCCGCCGAAACCGCCGCGCCCGCGGCCTCCGGGCGCTCCGGCCGGCTCGGTGGGAGCCGCAGGCTCCAAAGCCGCGGGCAGAGGACCGCCGCCATCTCCGGGCGACAGGCAGAGCTTGGGCGTATCCGGACCCTCCTCAATCGGCCACTTGCGCGGCGCTGGCGCGGCGTCCGCGGGCCGGATGGACTGTGCCAGAGCGGCGCCCCCGGCCCCTTGCATCATTCTTCTTCGCGTAAAGCGGAATCCCATGAGATCCTCTCCTTCGAA
>JASHSS010000797.1 GCA_030038565.1 Bryobacteraceae bacterium | reverse complement strand
GAATTGCAGGAAGTTACCTTACCCCGTACGCCGAAAGCTCGCGGTGGCCGGTTGGCGCCCGCCCCACCCCTCCGGCGTAGGAAATATAATACACCAACTCCGCGCGGCAGCGGATTCCGGGGGCAGCAAGCGTTACGCGCCTCGCCGCCGCGGCCTGGACGACCACAGCGCCGCGGTCGCCACGATCGCATTGGCCGCCACTACCGGCCACGCGTGTATCGCTATGCCGTACCCCATCCAGAGGCACGCCGCCGCGGCCTGCATGCGCCGCAACACGGCTTCTCCCCGAAACAGGTAGCTGGAGGCGAAAACCGCCGTGGCTACCCAGCCGAGCGCCTCCAGCCTCATACCATCCCCGAGGCTGCCGGTGCGCTCAGCGCGCGCCCGATACTGAGCGAGTCCGTGCGCATCTTGTCCCACTCCCGCAGCACGAATCCGTGCGACTCGAAAAAGGCCCGGATGCGCATGGCGTTCCATCCCAGAATCTCTTCCAGAATGGGCACCAGCACGCTCAGCGCGTCGTCGCTCAAAATGGTGCGCCGCGCGATCTGCGTGAGATACTTGTTTTCCGATACCGCGATGGTCAGGCCGTCCAGCCGGTTCACGTGCAGCATCACGTGCACGTCGGAGCTGCCGTCGCCTACGTAGACCAGCCGGTCGTGGCCGATCGTCAGGCCCGCGCGAAGCCCATCCAGCACCGCCACTTTTCCGTAGCCCGCCGGCACCCGCACTAGCGATTCGATCTCCCCGGTGGAAGCGGCGTAACGGAACTGCGTGCCGAAAATGTGTTCCCGCGGCACGATGCCCTCAAGGGCCGACTGTATGACTTCCTCCGGCGCGGCCGAAACCACCCGCACCAGAAAACGATGCCCCTCCAGCCCGGCCAGGATCTCCAGCAGGCGCGCGATATTCTGTCTCAGCCGGATGCGTTTTCCGGTCTCGATCAGGTCCTCCCGCCGGACCCGCCGGAATTCGGGATCGTGCAACAACAGGTAGGCCAGCTCGCCGCCCTGCTGCACCAGGTGGATCCGCGACAGGCCGGCGATGCGCTCGGCAAAACCGGCGATGCCCAGCAGCTCGCTGAGAACCAGGCCGGAATCGTTGAAACTCAGGGTCTGATCGAAATCGCTCACCAGCAGATACTCTTTGGACGTGCTTTCAAGATCGTGCATGTGATTCCTTTCTGTAAGGGGAACACGGGCGGATTGCGGCGGAGTTACGATTTGCGCCGCAAACAATTAAGATGCCGTGTGTTTTCGCTCACGGTCCTGCATCGCGGCAGAAGAGTCACCCAGGGCCGGGAAAGCCCGGCGCGTTATTTGGTAGATGCTTGGCGGGTCTCAAAGGATGCCGCCCGGCAATTAAAGATGCTTCACCAGGAAGACCCGCATCCGGCTCCCACAATCCTCTATAATCACAGTGAGGGAGAAAAACTGGGATGCGGAACGTTCTGTCGACTGCCGTCGTAGTGTTGGCGGCTGCTTCCATTTCCTTTGCCGAGGGGATACCCGCCCGCGGCATCACCGGCAACTACATCGAAGCCCGCACCGCCGATGTCTACACCGGCCCGTGTTTCGCCAATGGCGAGGCCGAGCAGGTGGGCCGCGAAGCGGTGTTCGGCTGGAGTATTCATGAAGGCCAGTGGCAGGGCGTGGACCTCGCCGGTCTGTCGGTGGTGGGTGTGGTCCGCTCCGAACACACCCTGGGGCTGACTACCGAGCCGGTCAATCCCGCCAAAGCGGTGCTGATCGTCGACAGCCACGCCAATGCCGAACAGCGCCTGGCCCTCCAGAGCTTTGCGCGCCACATGGGCGGCCAACTGCTCAGCGACGTGGTGAAAGTTTCGTACGCCCCCATCGAGCTGACCATCGAGGGCAACAACATCCACAGCGGCGCCGCTAAGCTGACCGCCGGCTCGCTGGCCGAAATCCAGACCCGCGCTATGAGCGCCGCCGATCACATCTGCGGTAACGAAGAAGTCTGGTATCCGCCGCTCAACGCCACCACCCACGCCATGCCCGCCTACACCCTGGAGAACGCCTATACCGGCAGTGGCCTGGGCGAAACCTGGCACAATCGTCTGAAGCGCAGCGGCTTCGTGGGCACGTTCCAGGTGCCGTCGGAATAGAATAGACGCGTGGTGGCGGACGCGCAGATCGTTTACATTCGAGTCCACCCCCGCGACAACGTAGCCATCATCGTCGATCCCGAAGGCGTCGCCGCGGGCGCATGTTTGCCTGCCGGGTTGGCTGCCCGCGAGCGCATTCCGCAATCGCATAAGGTCGCTCTCGAAGAGATCGAAACCGGCCGGCCCGTAGTGCGATACGGCCACACCATCGGATTGGCCCGGCGTTCCATCCCCGCGGGATCCTGGGTGCGCGAGGATCTGCTGGAGATGCCGGCCGCCCCGCCGCTCGAACGGCTGGAATTGGCTACCGCCGTTCCCGCTCCCTTGCCGCCGCTCGAAGGCTACACTTTCGAGGGCTTCCGCAATGCCGATGGCAGCGTGGGCACGCGCAACATCCTGGGCCTCGCCACCACCGTGCAGTGCGTAGCGCCCTCGGTGGATTACGCCGTCCGCCGCATCAAGTCCGAGTTGCTGCCGCGCTTTCCCAACGTGGACGATGTGGTCTCCGTCACCCACACCTACGGGTGCGGCGTGGCCATCGAGGCGCCCGGCGCCGCCATTCCCATCCGCACCCTGCGCCACATCACCCGGCACGCCAACCTCTCCGCCGACCCCCTGGTGGTCAGCCTGGGCTGCGAGAAACTGCAGCCCGCGCGCCTGCTGGCAGAGGAACCGGGGGCGTCTCCGGCCCAGCTTCCGATTCTGGGCGACGAAAGCGTCATCCGTCTTCAGGACCAGCGCGGCTTCGCCGAAATCGTGGCCGCCATCATGGAGGCGGCCGAAAAGCGCCTGGCGCGCCTGGATGCCCGCCGCCGCCTTCCCTGCCCTGCTTCCGCCCTGGTGGTGGGCCTGCAATGCGGCGGCAGCGACGCCTTTTCCGGCGTCACCTGCAACCCCGCCGTAGGCTACGCCGCCGACCTGATGGTGCGCGCCGGCGCCACGGTCCTGTTTTCGGAAGTCACCGAGGTGCGCGACGCCATTCACCTGCTCACCCCACGCGCCGCCACCCCCGAGGTAGCCCGCGACCTGATCCGCGAGATGCGCTGGTACGACGAATACCTCGCCCGCGGCGAAGCCGACCGCAGCGCCAACACCACCCCCGGCAACAAGCGCGGCGGCCTCGCCAACATCGTGGAAAAGGCCCTCGGCAGCGTGGCCAAGGCCGGTTCCAGCGCCATCGCCGCCGTCGCCAGTCACGGCCAAAAGGTCACCGCCAAGGGCCTGGTGTTCGCCGCCACACCGGCCAGCGACTTCATTTGCGGCACGCAGCAACTCGCCTCCATGAACCTGCACGTCTTCACCACCGGCGAGGGCAGCCCTTACGGCCTGTCGCTGGTTCCGGTTCTGAAGGTTTCGTCGCGCACCGCCCTGGCCGAGAAATGGCACGACCTGATCGATCTGGATGCCGGCCGCATCGCCACCGGCCGCGCCACGATTCAAGAAGTGGGCTGGGACCTCTTCCGCCTGATCCTGGAAGTAGCCGGCGGCCGCAGGACGTGGGCGGAACATTGGGGATTGGGCAACGCGCTGGCGCCCTTCAATCCCGGCCCCGTCACCTGACGCGCGCGGCGCTAGCGCCCGATGGCCACGGCGACACCTTCCGGCCGTACCTCCAACCGTTCGATGCGGTGACCCAAGTCGAACGGCCGCCCGACCGCCGCATCGGGATACATCGGCAGCAGGAAATTCTCGATCAGGAACTGGAGGGTCTTGCCATCGATCTGCATGCCCCCGACCTCCACGCTGTCCACCAGTACGGTGGCCTGGCCCGCGCCCGAATGGATGCGCGCCGTCACCTTGACGGGCCGTTCCCCTTCCAGCAGCTTGGTCATCAGCCAGCCCGGCTGGCCTCCCTGGCTGCGCTCCAACTTGGCGAAATCGATCAGCGCGCTGCCCACCGCGGTACCCGGACTGGTGACCCACAGCCTGGTGTTGCGCACCCCATCGGGAGCCTCCGCCGCAACCCAGGCGTTGATCTCGCCCATGCTCAGGGTCACCCGCGTCCCCGCCCGCAGGCGCTCGCTCGAGATTTCATCGACCTTGCGCTGCGCCGTAAGATAATCGTTCGAGGCGCCGCATAAC
>JASHSS010000796.1 GCA_030038565.1 Bryobacteraceae bacterium | reverse complement strand
GCGCGCCCTTGACCGAGGAATTGATATCCAGGCAACCCGCGAGAAACGCCGGCTGATTGGCCACCACGGCGATGGACCGCCCGTCCATGCGCGCAAATCCGGTGACCAGGTTCTTCGCCCAGAACTCGTGGACCTCGAAAAACTCGCCGTCATCCACCACCCGGCGGATGGCGTCCTTGATGTCGTACGGCAGATTGGATTCCCGCGGCACCAGCGAATCGAGGGCCCTGTCCATGCGGTCCGCGGGGTCGCGGGTGGGGCGCCGCGGAGGATCTTCGCGGTTGTTCTGCGGCAGGTAGCCGAGCAACTCGCGAATCATGCGCAGGCACTCGGCATCGTCCGCAGCCACGAAATGGCCCACCCCGCTGACGGAGTTGTGGGTCATGGAGCCGCCCAGCTTTTCCTTGGTGACGTCTTCGTGGGTGACGGTCTTGATGACATCGGGGCCGGTGACGAACATGTAGCTGGTGTGGTCCACCATGAACACGAAATCGGTGATGGCCGGCGAGTAGACCGCGCCGCCGGCGCAGGGGCCCATGATGGCGGAGATCTGCGGCACCACCCCGCTGGCGAGGGTGTTGCGCAGGAAGATATCGGCGTAGCCCGCCAGGGAAGCCACGCCTTCCTGAATGCGCGCGCCTCCCGAATCGTTGAGACCAATTACGGGCGCGCCGGTTTTCAAAGCGAGATCCATGATCTTGCAGATTTTCTGCGCGTTGGTCTCGGAAAGCGAGCCGCCGAAGACGGTGAAATCCTGGGCGAAGACATACACCAGACGGCCGTCGATGCGGCCATAGCCGGTGACGAAGCCATCGCCCGGTACCACCTGCTCGTCCATTCCGAAATCGCGGCAGCGGTGCGTGACCAGCTTGTCAATCTCTTCGAAGGTGCCCTCGTCGAGCAGCAGTTCGATGCGCTCGCGGGCCGAAAGCTTGCCCTCTTTGTGCTGGCGCGCGCGGCGGTCGGCGCCGCCGCCCTGCTCGGCGGCCTCATGGCGCAGGCGCAGTTCGTCGAGGCGATTCATCGGCACTATTGTAACGGGCGGAGGGGCGGGATTGCGCACACGGCCTCCCGGCATTCTATAATTCGGCATGATCCCCAAGCTCTCCACGCTTTTGCTTTCCGGCGTCCTGGCGTGGGCTGCCGGCACCACACCGACGATCGACGAGTCGCTGGCCATGAAATCCGTCGCCGGGGCGCAGATTTCTCCCGATGGCCGCTACGTCGCCTACATTGTGAACCAAACCAATTGGGACGACGATGAGTTCGTGCAGCAAATCTGGATCGCGCTCCCGGCGACCGGCGAGCGTTACCAGTTGACCGGCGGGAAGAAGAACAGCAACGCGCCGCAATGGTCGCCCGATTCGAGGCGCCTGGCGTTCCTCTCCGACCGCGACGGGAAACGGCAGATTTACCTGATCGCGCCGGCGGGCGGCGAGGCGCAGCAACTGACGACCGAGGACAATGGGGTGAGCGCGATGAGCTGGTCGCCGGACGGCGGTTCGATCGTCTTCACCTCCACCGGCCCGGACGCCAAAGCCAAAAAGGACCGCAAGGAGCGCTACGGCGATTTCGAAATCATCGGCGGCGATTACACCATGAACCACCTGTGGCGGGTGAAAGTTCCTTCCGAAATGCCCGCCGACCTGAAGCAGTTGCCGAAGCCCGAAGCGTTCACCAAGGGGGCCGATTTCAACGTTTCGAGCTTTGCCTGCTCGCCCGACGGCAAGCGCATCGCCTTCAGCGCCACGCGCGATCCCGACCTCGGCTCGCAGGATACCGAGCAACTTTACGTGCTCGACCTGGCGGATCTGCACGTGCGTAAGCTGCTGAACGGCAGCGGCCCCAACAGCCGGCCCCGCTGGTCGCCCGACAGCCAACAAATCGCCTATACGACTTACAACGGCGCGTCGAATTTCTTCTACGCCAACCGCTACATCGCCGCGATTGCGGCCGAAGGCGGAGCGCCGCGCCTGCTCACCGAAGCGTTCGACGAAGACGCCAACCTCGTCGATTGGGGACCAGATGGCATTTACTTCGGCGCGTTGCAGAAGACCGCCGAGCACGTGTACCGCATCGACCCGCGCACTAAAGAAATCCGCCGGATCAGCGGTCCGGCTGATCTCCACCTGGCCGAGGCGACCTTCACCAGGGATCACCGCACGCTGGCGGCGGTGGGCGCGGCTCCCAATCGCTTCGCGGAGGTAGTGGTTTCTTCCACCAGCGATTTCTCGCCCAAGACGCTCACCGATATGGGCGCCCAGTGGAAACAGTTCCACCTCACCACGCGCGAGGTGGTGGAATGGAAATCTTCCGATGGCGCCGCCATCCAGGGCATTCTGATCAAGCCGCCGGATTACGATCCCGCGCGCAAATATCCGCTGCTGGTGGTGATTCACGGCGGCCCCACTGGCGTGGATACGCCTATCCCCAGCGCGGACCGGTATTACCCCATCGAGCGCTTCGCCGCCAAGGGCGCGCTATTGCTGAAGGTGAATTACCGCGGCTCGGCGGGCTACGGGGCTAAGTTCCGCGCGCTGAACGTGCGCAACTTAGGCCTCGGCGATTACCAGGACGTCATCTCGGGCGTGGATTACCTGATTTCGAAGGGCCTGGCGGACAAGGACCGCGTAGCGGCCATGGGATGGAGCGAAGGCGGCTACATATCGGCATTCATCACCACTTACAGCGATCGCTTCAAGGCGGTCTCGGTGGGAGCGGGGATTTCGGACTGGCTGACTTACTATGTGAATACCGACATTCACCCGTTCACCCGCCAGTACCTGCAAGCCACCCCGTGGGAGGACCCGGAGATTTACCGCAAGACTTCGCCGATCACGTATGTAAATAACGCCAGGACCCCGACCCTGATCCAGCAGGGCGACCAGGACAAGCGCGTGCCGCCGCCCGATTCCTACGAGTTGTACCAGGCCCTGAAGGACCGGGGCGTTCCCGTGAAGCTGATCTTTTACAAGGGATTCGGCCACCCGATCAACAAGCCCAAGCAGCAGCGGGCGGTGATGGAGCATAACTACGAGTGGTTCAGTAAGTACATCTGGGGCGAGGAGGTGGCTACCGCGGCGGGCGCGTCGCAGTAACCACCTTTGGCGCGTCAGCGTCCAGGGGGCGGAACGCCGACGCCACCCGGCCCGGCGCCACGCCCGGCGCGGCCGCCTGGTTCGGGCGGGGCGGGGTTAAGGGCTTTGAGCTTCTGCCACTGGTCGGCGGTCATCACCCGGCGGATGCCCAATAACATGCGGGCATTGGCCTTTTCGAGTTCGGCGCGGGCCTGCGCCACGCGGTCGATCTGCGCCAGGATCCTGCTTTCGTCCGGCTGATCGGCGGACATCAGCGGCTCCAACTGCACTTCGGCTTTCTCCAGCGAAGCGTTCAGATCGATCAAGGAGAGGCGGTGCTGCTGGAAGATCTCGTTCATCTTCTGCTGCTGGTCGGCGGTCAATCCTACTTCTTTGGCCGTCTTCGGATTGGTCCACCAGCGGCCGCGCGGGCCGCCCTCCAGGGCGCCGATCCCCGGACCGCCGCGCAGGCCGCCGATCCGCTGGCCCTGCCGCGGCCGCGGAGGCTGCGGCGCCTCCGGTGGCTGCTGAGCCGGTGGCGGCGGCGATTGCGGTGGCGGAGGGGCCTGGGCCCATAGGGCGGAGACCAGAATCAGGGGGAAGGTAAGAAGGCTCGAAAGTTTCATTGATTTTCTCCAGTTGTCGATACCAGCTTCCAAAGCGGCTCCATGGACGCGGGCGTGGAGCGGGAGACCGCGGCGTTGACCCGCTCCAAGAGCAATTGGTCGGCGCGAGCCTGTTCGGCGGCGCGGGCGGCCGCGGCGCGTTGGCGTCCACGTTCGACCGGCACGGCCAGCAACAGCGCCGCCGCGGTGACGCAGGCGGCAATGCCGGCGACGCCGAAGATCGCACGCCGCCGTCCGGCAACCGCGGTTTCCACTTGCCAGGCGCCCGCGGGCCGCGGGGGCAGCAGGCGCCGGCTCCAGTCGTGGGCCCCGCCGCGAAATTCCGCCAGGCCGCGTTCGAAAAGCGCCACCGCCTCCGCGCAGCCGGCGCATTCGCGCACATGCCGTTCGGCTTCGGCGGTACGCTCGCCCGCGGCCCATTTGCAAATCGTTTCCGAATCCAGATGCGGGTTCACTGCCTTCTCTCCATGCGGCCGCGCACCGCGCGCAACGCCCGGAACAGGTGCACTTTGACGGTACCTTCCGCCATTCCGGTCGCCGCGGCGATTTCGGCGACATCCATCTCTTCCACAAAACGCAGCAGGAACACGGTTCGCTGCCGCTCCGCGAGCGTGGCGGTCACGGCCCACACCGCCTCCACCTGCTGTTGGATAGCGGCGCGGGCTTCGGGCGAGAGATCGCGGCCGGCCAGCGATTCGGCGGCGGCTTCCACGCTGGACGGCATGCTGCGCAGGTTTCTCCAGAATTGCAGCCGGCGGTTGCGCCCGTAGTCGCGCACCAGGTTCACGGCGATCTGCATCAGCCAGGTGCGCAGGCTGGCGTCGCCGCGAAACGCGTGGCGGTTGTGCCAGGCGCGCATGAGGCAGTCCTGCGCCAGAGTAGCGGCGGCATCCGGATCGCGCAGCGAAGACAAGGCGTAGCGGAAAATCACCGGCCACCAGGCATCCGCCACCGAGTCGAAATCGTCCAGCACGCCGGCCACAGCCGCGGCCGGTGTGCCCGCGTCCTTCATGTCGCTGACCGCCGGCATTTCGTACGTGTAGACGAGATTTCCCTCACTCGGGTTTACAAGCCGAGCGATTCCACAATGCCCTCGACATCGGCCGGGCGGACGCGGATTTCGCCGCTCATTCCCGCCGGAGCGGGGCGCTCGTCGAAGGCCTGGAAGAGCGCCATTTTGGCGATGGCGTAGCGCTCGGTGGAAGACAATTCGCGGCCGTGTGCTTCCTGCCAGGCGTTAAGGGCGGCGGCAGCCACCAGCACGCTGGTGTTGCGCCAGTTTTTGCGATCGGCCGAGATCTGAAAAACATATTCGGCGCCGCTCTCGGAGCCGGAGCGAAACTCGCGTTGGCCTTCGTAAAAGTACTGATAGACGTACCCGCTTTGGGCCGAGTAGGTCTTCATGCGGCGCACCGCGGGCGCGCCGGTCAGGGCCGTCTTTTTTCTGGAAAATAAGCTCCGAAACACTCGATTCCCTCCGCAGTGTATCGAAAATTTCAGTAGGGTAAACTCCAGCCAAATTGGTACTTCCGGTACACTTGACAAGCATACCAGCCGGGAGCAAAATGGAATTGGAATCGGGGCCGGTTATCCGATTCCAACGCCGTCTTGAATAGCCAGCCTACCCAGGTTGGCGGGAGGTGCTATATAGAACCGGGCCAGAATGGGGGCGGCCTCATCCACGGCAAGTGAGCACGCGGTAAGAGAAGCTCGGAACGGTCGGATTAGCCGGACGAAGAGGAACCGGCACAGCGCGTGATGCGCAAAATTGATGACCGTCAACAGGGGTTCTCCAGCTTACAAACCGATTGGGTGACCGCCCTTGTTCGTTTTTAGGGCCTGAGTTCCTGGAACCTCGCCTCAGTTGGATTTCCTTCACTCTTCCCAATTCAAAACCACTTTTCCGGAGTTGCCCGAAATCATCGCGGCGAAACCCTGCTCGAATTCGGTGTACGGGAAGCGGTGGGTGATCACCGGGCTGATATCCAATCCCGATTGCAGCATCACGGTCATTTTGTACCACGTCTCGTACATCTCGCGGCCGTAAATGCCCTTGATCGTGAGCATGTTGAAAATTATGGTGTTCCAGTCGATGGTCATCGGCTCCGAGGGAATGCCCAGCATGGCGATCTTGGCGCCGTGGCTCATATTGCCGAGCATGTCGCGGAAAGCCGTCGCATTCCCGGACATCTCCAGCCCGACATCGAAACCTTCAGTCATTCCCAGTTCCTTTTGGACGTGCGCCAGCGTGGATTCCCGCACGTCCACCGCGCTCGTGACTCCCATTTTGCGAGCCAGGTCCAGACGGTAGGGATTGACGTCCGTGATCACGGTATATCGGGCGCCGGAATGCACGGCCACCGCGGCGGCCATGATGCCAATCGGACCGGAGCCGGTCACCAGCACGTCCTCGCCCAGCACCGGAAAAGACAGCGCCGTGTGCACCGCATTGCCGAAGGGATCGAAAATGGCCGCCACATCCAGGGCTATGGATTCGTGATGGCGCCAGATATTGGTCATCGGCAAGGCGATGAACTCGGCGAAAGCGCCGGGCCGGTTCACGCCCACGCCCATGGTGTGGGCACATAAGTGCCGCCGTCCCGACAGGCAGTTGCGGCAACGGCCGCAAACCACGTGTCCCTCGCCGCTGACGATATCGCCGGGGAAAAAATCGGCCACGTTGGAGCCTGTGGCGACGATGCGGCCCACGAATTCATGGCCAATCGCCATAGGGACGGGAATGGTCTTCTGGGCCCACTCGTCCCATTTGTAGATATGCACATCGGTGCCGCAAATGCCGGTTCGCAGCACACGAATCAAAACATCGTTGATGCCGATCCGCGGCGGGTCGATCTCTTCGAGCCACAAGCCCGGCCGGCTTTGGCTCTTGACGAGAGCTTTCACATTCTTACGATAGCAGCCTGCAACCCGGCGATAGCCGTCTGGAGCCGGCGCAAAAAAACGGCGCGCCACTTGGAGGTATGGCGCGCCGGATGGGGGATTCGGGCGGGATCGCAGCCCGCCTCTTGTTGGACAAAATTAGAAGCCCAGTTTGTTCGTGGAGCCGCCCAGCTCAATGGACTCCACCTTGGAAGAGCCATTCGAGTCGTTGGTTTCGACGGCGGTCTGGTCGTACTTCTTCTCAACGTTCTGGACCTTAACAGGGACGGTGAACTTCTTGTTGTTATCCAGGTTGGTGAAAACGGCGTTGGCTCCCTCCACCTTCAGGTGATATTCACCGGCGGCCAACTGCACGTTGCCGGCCGTGGAAGGCTCGGTCAGGATGATGTCGTAGGTCTTGGCGCTAGCCAGGGTAAAGGAAGCGAGGGTCAGTGCCCCAACCAGAAACAGTCGGTTCTTCATGATCGTTTGTCTCCTAAGCATTCGATGTCTTGCAAGCCGTGCGATGGGCGTCTGGCGGATTTCCTTCTCCGCGGGCCTCATTTCGCTTTCTTGTTGGCTCGCACCTATAAAGATGATTGAGTGCGGGCTAAAGTGACTCCCCCCGAGAGGGGATATACGCTCCCGTCGAGAAGGGAGAAACCTCGCGGGGCCGGGAACTTCCGGCTAAGAGTTTGATTCTAAGGGTATATGCCCTGGAATGACGTGCGCTACGCCCTTCGCCTGATGCGCCGCAGCCCCGGTTTCACGGCCGTGGCGGTGCTTTCGCTCGCCCTCGGGACCGGCGCAAACACCGCCATCTTCAGCCTGCTCTATACCATCCTGCTGCGGCAACTGGCGGTGGCGCACCCGGAGCAGCTCGTGGAGCTGGTGCGGAATTCTCCCCAGGAGGTCCATTGGGCCGGTTATTGGGGATGGGAGAAGTATGCTTTCATCCGCGATCACAACCACGTCTTCTCGGGCCTCACCGGTATGGGGTTTGACAACTTGGCCTCGGTGCATGCGGAGGGTTCCGATCCCGAGAATGTGATCCTGGAAAATGTGCCGGGAAACTATTTCAATGTACTTGGGCTGAAGCCGGCCATTGGACGGCTCAGCGGACCTGAAGATGTGCCGGCCAAGGGCGATGGCGATGTGGTGGTGGTGAGCTGGTCCTACTGGAGCCGGCGGTTTCACCGCGATCCGGGAATTCTGGGCAAGCGTATCTGGTACAACGACGTGCCCAAGACCGTCATCGGTGTGGCGCCCCGAGGATACGCCGGACCGCGGGTCGGATTCCGGACCGATCTCTGGATGCCGGTGGAGCATTTCGACCTCACGATGCTGGCCCGTCTGAAGCCGGGTATGACGATCGAACGCGCGCAGGCGGAAATCGATGTGCTGTACCGGCAGATGCTGGCGCAACCCGCGATCTCGAGAGCTCCGCGAGGGGAATCGCGAATGGAGTTATTACCCGCCGGCGCCGGCCTGGTGTGGCTGCGCGACCGGTTTGGCAGACCGCTGGTGCTGCTGATGGCCGTGGTGGGCGTGCTGCTGCTGCTGGCGTGCATCAACATGGCCGGCATGCTGCTGGCGCGCGGCGCCGGGCGCCAGCGGGAAATGGCCGTGCGGGTGGGGCTGGGCGCCAGCCGCGGGCGCTTGCTAAGGCAGATGTTGACGGAATCGGTGCTGCTTTCCGGAGCCGGCGCCGTGGTGGGCGTCCTGGTGGCGTACTTCAGCACCGGCGTGCTGGTGCGGATCATGGCCAGCGGCCGCCCGGGCTGGGGGGAAAACATCGACATCGAAGTGCATCCCGACCCGGCCCTGCTGCTCTTCACCGCCGGGATGGCGCTGCTTACCGGCGTGCTGTTCGGCCTGGCGCCGGCGTGGTACGCCTTCCGCACAGCTCCCGCGTCTCCCTTGCGGCACACCGGCGGGGCCGGCGAGACCCGTTTCTGGCGCTGGTTCGGAAAGGGCCTGGTAGCGGCGGAGGTGGCCCTGTCGATTTTGCTGGTGACCGCTGCGGGCATCTTCCTGAGCCATCTCTCGCGGATGCGGAGCTTCGATCTCGGTTTTCGTAGCGACCACGTGCTGCTGGTGCAACTCGATCCTGAGCGCAGCGGGTATAGCCGCGAACAATTGGCGCAGCCGTACCGGCAACTGCTGGCGCGCCTGGAAGCGATCCCGGGAGTGCGTTCGGCCTCCATCGGCATCTGTGCCCCCATGCAGGGCTGCGGCATCGGAGCCCGTTACGTCAATGCGGAGGGGCTTGTGGAGCGGCGCGAGGAGCGGAAAAGGACGCCCATCACTTATGTGGCGCCGCGCTATTTCGAGACGCTCGGCATACAGCTCCTGGCCGGGCGCGATTTCAGTTTTCGGGATGTGGGCCATCCGCGCGTGGCCATCGTGAACGAAGCCATGGCGCGCCATTATTTCCCCGGCGGCAACCCCATCGGGAAGCAGTTCACTATCGACCAGGACCCCCGCGACGAAGGCCGCTTCGGCAGCGGCCAGCCCTACGAAATCATCGGCCTGGTGGAGAACACCAAGACTGACGACCCCCGGTCGGAACCGTGGCCCACAATCTACTTCGACATGTTTCAGGAGAACCGCATGTTCCATCATTTTGCGCTGCGCACCAGCGTGGCGCCGGAATCGGTGGCCGGCGCGGCGCGGGCCGCGGTGCGCGAAGTTCTGAAGACGGTCGGCGTGCGGCGGGTCATGACGCTTTCGGACCAGGTGGATGCGGCCATCGTTCCCGAGCGGCTCATCGCCACCTTATCCGAGTGGTTTGGGGCTTTGGGCGCGGCGCTCGCCGGTATCGGACTGTACGGGCTGCTGGCCTACACTGTGGCGCGGCGCACCAACGAAATCGGCGTGCGGATGGCGCTAGGCGCATCGTCCGGCGGCATCACCCGGATGGTGCTCGGGGACGCGTTGGGGATGGTAACGGCGGGACTGGCGCTCGGAATTCCCCTGGTCGTCTGGTGCCGTCCCCTGGCCGCGCGCCTGGTGGAAGACCTGCGCATCCCCATGGCGCCGGTACTCATCGGCGCAGCAACCGTGCTGCTGGTGACGGTCGTGGCATCCTATCTTCCCGCGCGCCGCGCCGCCAGTGTGGACCCCACGGAAGCGCTGCGGCACGAATGATCTCGATTCGCCCCCTTACCGGCTCTCCTTCACTACCCGCCCATTGAGCGGCTGAGGGGGCCGGACATCGTGGGGATACAGCCTGGCGAAGGCGTCGATCTGTTCGGCCGAGATCTCCACCGGAGTCCTCAGCACAAACCACGCGACGCCTTCGGTGCACGGCGGAGCCGTCAACGACCCCATGTACGCGTAATAGGCGGTATTCGCAGGCATGAGACCCGCTGGATTGACCTCGACTCCGGGGATCTCCTTTTCCGCGCCCGCAGTCGCTGGCATGTATTTCCAGATCTGCCGGACGGTGGGGTTGGCGCTGCCCGCTTTCAGCAGAACCGCCACGCCGGCCACCTTCCCGTCCGTGTCCTGATGCATCAGGTGGATCACCATATCGTAGGGCTTGCCGTGAATATACTCCTCGCTGGGACGATGAAAGTGGAACTGCGTGAGTTCGTAACGCTTTTCTCCCACCACCAGAAAATCCCCCGAATGGGCGTAGTTCACCCGGGCCGCGGTATATCCGTTGTTGATGATGTGCAACGGGCCGCTGTGGTACTCGAACCGGAGGGCCGGGAGATCGGCTTTCTCCGCGCTGCGAATGTCAATCGGAGACTGTTCCCGGCCGGTGCCGCAGGCGGCGTACTCCGGATCGAGGCTGCCCCAATGCGCAGGCCCTATGGCCCCTTCGTAGCTCCAGGGCGTCCTCCAGGAACCGGGTGGCTGGCGATTCTGCGACTGTGGGCCGCCGCGCACCAAAACCACCGCCGAAATCAGCAACAGCAAGGTCACAGCGCGTTTTCGCAAGTTCTCACTCACACCTGGAATATACAGTTTGCCGCGGGGCGACGATTCGTTGGAAATGGAAGTGTGAATGCAGAACCGCCTACCCCCCAACCTTCCTGCTCCGCTCATAGGCGGCATTGTATTCACAGCCGATCATGGCGATAACGGCGAGCAGGTACATCCACACCAGGAGCGCGATCACGACGCCCACCGAGCCGTACATCACGTTGTAATGGGCCACGTTGCGGACGTACCATCCGAATGCCGTGGTGGCCAGCATCCAAAGCACGGTGGCCAGGATGGCTCCCGGCCAGACGTAGCGCCACCGCTGCTTGCGGTTGGGGCCGAAGTAGTAGAGGCAGGCGGTCACGCCCGCGGTGGCGCCGAACGCCACCAGGAATTGCGCCAGGCGGCTGAGAAACTGCCACAGCCAGGCTAAGGGCGTCCATCCCGGTTCCACCTTGAGCCAGCCAAGCACGCTCTTTTCCACCTGCCCGCCGAACAGGATTAGCAGCGAAGCGCCCACCAGCGGCGCGGCTGACCCCAGCACCAGGGCCATGGCCACGCCGCTCTGGTGGAAGAACCCACGGTTACGCGGCACGCGATAGACCGTTTGAAAACCTTCGATCAGACTCTTGAAAACCCCCGATGCCGCCCACAGCGAGATGATCCCGGCCACCACCAGCACGCCCAGTGGGCGGGTACCGGAAACCCGGAACTGCTGCACCACCAGGTCTTCGGACCCGGGCGGCACGATTTCCGAAAGGGCGTCTTCGATGGTGCGTGAGACGAACTCGGCGCGCACCTGCACCAGGATGGTGGCGGCCGAGGCGAGCACTGGAAAAAACGAGAGCAGGGCGGAGTAAGCTGCGCCCTTGGCCACGCTCAGGCAACCGTCGTCGAAGGCAGCCAGCAGGCTTCGCCGCAGCAGTAACAGGAAAGTCCGCGGATACCAGCGCACTATGGGTCAGTATAGCGGAGCCAGTTGCTCCCACCGGGCGTTCCAGGCCTTGGGGAAGCCGCAGGTATGGGCGATATGCGCCATGGCCAGCAGCAAGCCTCCATTACCCGGCAGGTACAGCGGCAGGTTGGCGCGCTGCCAGTTGTGGCCGTTGGGAAGCCAGGTGTTCTTGGGCGTTTCCATGAGCAGGATTTCGGCGGCCGCTTGGGGCTGGCCGAGGCTGGCGGCGGTCATGGCGACGGCTGGGTAATCCCAGCCCCAGGTGTCGGGCCACTGCCATTCGCGGCGCACCTTCTCGAGCGTGCGGGCCATGATTTCGCGATCCACTTTCCGGCCGGGCAGCACTCCCAGCGCGTAGAGCAGCGAAGGGTGGTCGCGGTTGTACCCGGTGAACGTGCTGGGGCAATTCTCGTGCGCCAGGTAGACGCCGTCCCTGGTTGGCAGGGCGGCCAGTTTGCTGCGCACGTCGTCCCATTTCGGTTCGCGCGGAAGGCCCAGCCGTTCGCGCCATCGTTGCGCGGTTTCGAGCGCGTCGGCCCAGTATTCCAACTCGAAGGTGGGGTTCCAGGTGCCGCGCGGAAGATGGTTCTCCTGCGCCGGAATCACCGGCGGCCCCAGCACGTAGCGATTGCCCGCGGCGTCCCAATGGGCGTATGAGGCCATGAACTCGGCCGAAGCGAAGACCAACTCGCGGTAGCGCTCCAGCGTCTCGGAATTCGGATGCGCCCGGTGGCACAACTCCGCCATGGTGATCGTGTGCGGCTGCTGCCAGATGAGCAGGGGGCCGATGGGCGACGGGCTGTCGCGGCCATCGGGCGCGGTCATCTTGGGCCAGCGCGCGCCTTGATAGCCCTGGCCGCGGGCCTTCTCGCGCGCCGAAGGCAGAATGCGCCCGTACCACTGCAGGCTGCGCTCCAGAAGCGGGGCGCGGCCCCACACGGCGAAGTGCGCGGCGTGCCAGTAGTGCATCTCGAGGTGGAACTTGCCGTACCAGCTGTTGCAGGTGAGTCCGGTTTCCTGGGGCGGCAGAGACCCGGCGCACTGGATGGCGGTGAGATATTGCGAGAGCACCACGCGCCGCTCCAACTCGCGGGCGCTGCCCAGGTCCACCGCGCCGCCGGTGGTCCAGAAGGCGGCCCAGTGCTTGCGGCAGGCGTCCTGCGCCAGCCTGGCAGCGGGCAGGTTGCCCGCCGGCGTCCGTCCGAACGCGCACACGACTTCCAGAGCGTCTCCGGAAGGAGTCAGCAGAAAGCGATGATCGGCCTCCCGCGCGATGCTCGCCGGGGTCTCCCAGCCAATGGATACCGAGTAACCGCTGGAACTGTCGCCATCGAAGGTGCGGCCCAGTTGCAGCCGATAGGCCGCGCGCGAACCCTCCGTAGTCCGATGCCTCTCCGGATGCTCCCAATCCGCGCCGCTCATGCCGCTCGATCCATACGGGAATTCGAAGCGCACCGGCACGCGCCCGCGCACGATCACGGCCAGCAGATCCAACTCCGGATGGCAGCAGGTCTCCACCACCACTCGCTGGTCCTTCCATTGAAATTCGCTGCGCAGCACGCCGCTCCACAGGTCGAGCGTCTGGCCGAGGGGCGTGACCTCCTCCACGTGTTCGATGGCGAAGCCGATGCGCCCCAGGTGCAGCCGATGCGGATTCTCGCGCAGCCAGTCGAAGAGCGGCTTCTGCCCGGTGGAACTGGTGGGATAGCCGACCTCGCGGCCGAAGGTGTCGAACGGCTCCAGGCGCAGGTCGCCCGCCGGTTTGCCGGGCGCGGTGTGCCAGCCCCATTGCGCCATGGTGCAGAGCGGCATGAGTTTTTCGTACAGGGCGGGGAACGTCTGCAAGCCGGTGGGATCGGCGGTGAAGGCGAACTCCCCGTTGCCCACCGAGAGCGCCGCGCGCGGGTCGAAAGTCCCGGCGCTGGGGTTGTGCCGCGAGATTACCGCGCGCCGATCGATCCCCGGTTGCGCGGTTTGCGCCCACAGCGCCGCCGGCGCGAGTTGCAGAAGGCGGCGGCGCGAAAGCCTGGGCATGCCTCACGCCTCGAAGATCTGTTCCAGGTGGTGCTGTAAGTGGCGGACGTAATCTTCCATCAGGAAAGCCAGGGTTACGGGATCCTTTCCGCCGAGGGAACAGGTGTGCGGGAGCGCCTCCTCCGGCGCGTGGCGCATGATGTGCACCAGGTGCCGGTTGAGCAGGAGCCATAGATTCACCAGGTCCGGCCAGGGTTCGGTGGCGTAGGATTGCGCGTTCACACAGGCATCCTGCGAATAGGGCGGGAATTCCAGGCGCTCTGTGAATTGCGCGCGCACGAAGCGCTGATGGTTATTGCCGGCAGAATCGATCAGGTGGCCGAGGATCTGCTTCTTCGACCAGCCGCCCTCCCGCGGCCGCGCGGCCTCGTCATCGCCGATGCGCACCAGCCGCGCCGGCGCTGTCTCCAGCACCTGTTGCAACCGGACGGCCGCTTCGCTCGCTTCACCGCTCACTTGAGAAGCACCTTGGCGAGGCCGTTATTGTTGGCGCTGTCGGCCACCCGGAGCACCAGCAGATGCTCACCGGGAGCCACGCCGGTGAGATCCAGAACGAACTTTTCGCGCGGTGAATCGATCACCCCGTCGGCGGCTTCCATGGGCACCCACTCGGCGGCATCCAGGGAGTATTCGCAGCGGCGCAGGGAAGAAGCGGCGTCCACAGCTTCGAATTCCACGTGCGCGTTGCCGCCCGAGTAGCGCACCGTTCCTATGGTGACCACCGGCGGCGTGTTGTCGATCAGCACCGGCGCGCTGGTCATCTGCGCTTCCCGCGCGCTGGCCGGCGGGTTGGCCTCCCGGTCCGACGCCACCACGCGGAAGAAGTATTTGCCATCCGCCAGAATATCGGCATCGAAGGTGAGGGAGTTGTCGTGTAGGCCGCTCCGCAGCGGCAGCCACTGGCTCTCGTCTTCGGTGCGGAAGTACAGGTTGTAGATCAGCTTGTCGCCATCCGGATCGTCGGCCTGCCAACTGATGGTGATCTGCTGCTGCGAGGCGCGCGGCAGCGTCTCCGTGGGAGTGCCCGTCGAAGTGGACGAAGAACCGGAAGTATCGCCGCTATCGGTGACGGTCACGGTATAAGGGGCGGTGCTGGCGCCGGCCGTTGGTTTGGAAGGCTGGTTCACGGCTACTGCCTGGGTGACCACGTTGATGCTCCTCACCACCGGCGGCGAATTCTGCGGCAGATAGGCCAGCGTGACGCTGTTCAGGATAGGGGTGACGCCGCCTGCGCCCGCCATCTCGACCTTCCACTGGATGTAGCGCGCGTTGGGACTGGAGATCCGCGACGACGAGGGCGCCGTGAGCGGCTCCGACCAATCCGACCACGTGCGGTCGGGTTTGGCGGAATTGCCCGAGCGGGTGTGGAACACCAGCGAGCAGCCGGCCGGCACATCCGCGCGCCAGCTCAGCCCGCCCCACCGCGAAGCCGTGCCCGAATCGTGTACCGGCGCTTCGTAGCTCCCGCTCGTGCCGGGGCCCTCGCCCAGCCGGAAGATGCGCCCCATGTTGGCCGTGGCGGCCAGCACGGAATGCTCCGAGGGCAGCAGCCGCGTGGTTTCCCCCTGGTTGGTCTCGGCCACCAGGGTGACGCGGCGATCGGGCGTAAGACCGTAGATGCGGCCGTTCTCATCGGTGGCGAAGAGCAGCTGCTTCTCCAGCACCAGCAGGTCGTAGACGTCCTCTTCCTTGGAACTCCACAGGGTTTCCACGGTATTATCCGGGTTGATCCGGTAGACCGCCGATTTCTCGATTCCGCTCACGTCCACCACCGGAGTGAACTGCGTGCTGACTTGCGGCGCCGCCGGCGTGGCCAGGCCGCCCGGCCTGGCCTGTTTGGTATCGGGAGGCTTGATTTCGCCGCCCGGTCCCGCTTGCGCCTCCACCGTAATGGTGGTGGTGGCTACACCGGTGACATCTCCCCCATTCATGCCCTGGGAGGCCTGCGTCGCGCTTTGCATACGCTGGGCCACCGAACCGCCCAGCGCCGCGATATACACGCTGCCATCCGTCATGGGAACGATTGAGCGGATTTCCGGCAGGCTGGCGTCGTACAACACGAAGGCCTTGTCTTTGGCCGAAATGCGGTACAGGATGCCGTTAGGCTCGGTGCCCGCCAGCAACCGGCCCTGCGGATCCACGGCCATGCCGGTGATGTGAGATTGGCCGCTATCGTAGTACAGCTCGCCCTGCCCGGGCGCGGTTACACGATAGATTTTGCCCTGATCGCCGGTGCCCACGAACAGCGCCCCATCTGCGCCCACCGCCAGCGACCAGATGTACTTGGCTTTGGGCGCGAAGTATTCGGCGGCATGGCCATCCTGGATGCGGTACACCTTGCCATCGGGCGAAGTGCCCGCGTAGACTGCGCCCGCGCTATCCACCGCGATGGCAAACACCTCGGGCTGGTCGGCGGTGAACAGCAGCGAACTCGAGCCGGATGGATCGATGCGGTAGACCCGCCCGCGATGCCCGGTGGCGGCGTAGAGCACGCCGCCGGGTCCCTGCGCCAGGCTCCAGATCACCGGCTGATCGGAGCTGAACACGGTGTCCACCTTGGGAGCCAGCGAGAGCCGCCCTTCCCGGCTGAGCGAGACGCCGTCGAAACGTCCGCGCAGAAAATCGGTGTAGGAGTTCATCTCCCAGACCGTCGTGCCGCTGGACCAAAGCGCGGTCGCCAGGGCCGTGCCCAAAGCCGCGCACGCAAACTGGCGCATGCCGATTTTCATTCCTTAACTTCCACCTGGATGGTTTTCACTCCGGAGATGACCACGTCGCCGCCATCGATCTCCATTTCGCCGATCTTGGCATTGCGCGTCTGGGTAATGCCGGCGATGCTGGACTGCGAACCCGCCAAAATCAGGGCCACCGACGCCGGCGGGTCGGGCATTTCCGCGCCTTCCAACTGGAAGGATGGGTCGGCGCGCCACACACGCACGTAGGCCTTGTTGTTGGGATGCAGGTTGTTGACCGTGGTGATGAGCTGGGCCGGAGTGTGCGGCGTGGAGGTGAGCACCGCCCGAAAATCCGTGAGGTTGGTGGTGTTGGCGTCGGCCACGGTGAAATACAGCGGTCCCGGTTCGGCGCCGATGGGCACTTCGTAATCCAGCTTGCGGGTGGTTTCCGCGCCGTTTTCACCCATCAGCTGAATCAGAAGTTGGAGCTTATCGCCGGGCCGCACCTCGCGTTTCGAAAGCGAAAGCCCGTCGATCTCCAGTTGCTTCTTTTCGTCGAAGGCTTCGATGCGCAGGTCCACCTTCTTCAAGCGCAGCGTATCGAAACCGCTCTGCATGATGTACGCCAGCGGAACCGCCGCCGCCAGCGACACCTGCAAGGCGGAGCCGTTATCGGCGCTGAAAATGTTGTCCACCCGGATGGGAGCCGGCGCATTCTGAAACTCCACCTGGCCGGTCACCCGCAGGCTCGAGGCGCCCACGGTGCGCTCGGTCGCGTCGATGGCCGAATAAACCGCCATCTGCAGCAGCAGCGGCGAAAGCAAAGCATCGTTGACCATCTGCGCCTGGTAGGTTTCGACCACGTGGCCGCCCGGGCCGCCCGGCTCCGCCCCGCGCCAGACGGTCATGGTAAGGGGCGCCATGGCGGCCCGCTTGCCCAGTTCTCCGGCCACCGTGGTGTTGACATCTTCGTTGATGGCGCCCATCCACTCCTTGGCGGCCGAGAGCTTGAAAGAGGTGTTGAGGTTGGGCATCAGCGCAATCACTTCGGCGCGGGCGAATGGTATGGACGTGGCGCCCACGTCCAGGAAGCGATGGCCGCAGGCGTAGATGTGAGGCCCGTCGATGTAAGTGACGGTGCAGTCGGCGCTCATGCTGAGGTCGCCGGACATCAGCTGCATGCTGATCATCGAGCCGGGCTTGAGGTCGGCCGGATTGCCCATGCCCGGATCCGGCTTTCCGCCGCCGCTGATCGCCTGGAGCGGCTCGAGACCGAGCGCCCGCAGTTGCGGCGCGAAGGCCTGCAGAGTGGATTGGCTGAAGCCGCCGAAAGAAATGGGCGTGGCGATATCCACCATGCGCGACTCGCCGCTTTCGAAAGACGCGGGCTTGGAGAACGGGCGGGTAAGATCGCGGTCCGCCAGGGCGATGGCCGCGTGGCGCGGTGAATTGGAAGCCACCGGGGCGTTCGCGCCCGTCACCCGTACCATGTCTTCAATCGGCCGTATGGCGGCGATGGGATCCTTCGAGAACGGAAAAGCCATGGCTACCGCGCCTAACAGCTTGCCCTCGATATACACCGGGCTGCCGCTCATTCCCTGCATCACTCCGGTGTGCTCCAGCGGCCCACCCGACAGGCGCGCCAGAATCAGCGATTCCTTGGGGCCGATGTTTTCGAGCACGCCCAGGACTTCCACCTGAAAATCTTCGACGCGGTTGCCGGCAAAGACCGTGCGGCCCACGGCGTGCATTCCGGGCCGCACGTCCTTGAGGCGGAAAAAGCCGGTTTGCGCGGAAAGAGTTGCGGCCAGCGCGAGAGCCGCCGGAACGGCGAAGCGGTGCACCTTACTATTGTAGAACGGCGGGGGAGGCCGAATCGGACAGAATCGGACGAACCGCGGCAGGCGCCCAATTGACCTCTCTTCCCGGTCAGGTGAAATGGCGGCCGCGCGAAGTTGTGTCTTCGAGTTATAACGCAACTCGCGCAGCATTAGTTCCTTCTGATTTTTCGCGCGGCGCCGCACATAATTTACACTCCGTACACCACACCAATGCGCGCGAGACTCGTCCAGTTCGGCATGAGGTGGTCGGGTTGTTTGAGTGGGGCTTTTTCGATGCTCTGGGGAGCCGCTGTGGTGATGGGGCAAGGCCGCGAGGGCTTCGATCTGAACGATCGCGGCCTGCAGGCGGCGGAGCGTGGAGATCAGGCCGCTGCTGAGCAGTTATACCGGCAGGCCATCGAAATCTGGCGTAAGATGGGGCCGGATTACACTGCGCACTTAGGGACTACGGAGTATAACCTGGGCCAGACCTTGTGCGCGCAGGGCCGCCGCGGCGAAGCGCTGCCGCTGCTCGAAGACGCGCTCGAGTTACTTCGCGGCAGCGCCGGAATGCATCATATCAACACGCTTTCGGTGATGAACTATCTGGCTTCCATCCACCTGATGCTGGGGGATGCCGCCCGAGCCGAAGCGCTCTTTCGCGAAGCCCTGCCGGTGGAACGGGAACTGTATCCCAAGCACGTGCAACTGGCGCTTACGCTAGGCGGGCTCAGCTCCATTCTGGTGCGCGAAAACAACCCCGCTGAGGCGCTGCCGCTGGCCGAGGAGGCGCTCACGATTGC
>JASHSS010000795.1 GCA_030038565.1 Bryobacteraceae bacterium | reverse complement strand
GGACCGTCGCCGGGCAGGCGCTCTTCGCGGCCACGGCCGTTCCATGGCTGCGGTTTCTGAACCGCGGCAGAATCGCCGAGATCCTGCTGCAAGGCGGGCTGGATGCCGCGCCGGTCCAGTCCGGCGTGATTGCGGTCGGCTCCGCCAACAGCGCCCAGGCCATCTCGCAACTCCAGGCGGCCGGCCCGGCGTTGGTGGTGGTGAATGGCACGCGAATTCTGAGCCGTAAAGTCCTGGCATCCATTTCCGGCGGATTTCTCAACCTGCACGCCGGCATCACCCCGGCCTTCCGCGGATGCCACGGAGCCTGGTGGGCGCTGGCCAGCGGCCGGCCGCAACTGGCCGGCGTGACGGTTCACTGGATCGATCCGGGCATCGATACCGGCGAGGTTCTGAAGCAAGCCTTGATCCAGCCCACTCCGCGGGACAGCTTCGTCACCTACCCTTACCTGCAGCTTGCCGCCGGCCTGCCTCTGCTGGTGGAGGCAATCCGGGAATTCTTCGACGGCAGCGTGACCAGGGCCGGTATCCGGCCGGATGGAGCGGCCGGCTCCCAGCTCTATTACCACCCCACCCTGCAACAGTATCTTTCGGCCCGGCTTCGGGGCGTGAAATGATCCGCGATGCCGCCACTATACTGGTCCTATGACACCCGCGACGCAGATTAAAATGGTCGAGCCGGCCGGCAACGAATTTCTGGCCTCCCTGGAGGCCAAATCCAAACGCCCCAGTTATTTCTTCCGCACCATGGCCAACCGCCCGGAAGCCCTTAAAACATTCGTTCCGTTTTATGGCGCGGTGATGGGGCCGGGATCGGTCGAGCGGCGCATCAAGGAGCTGGTTTATCTGACCTGTTCCTTCGCCAACCACTGCTCCTATTGCTCGGCCGCCCACACCGCCAGCGGCAAAAAGGCCGGCATCACCGACGACGAACTGCGCGCCCTCCAGGACGCCGAGAACGGCTCCTTTTCCGCGCCCGAGCAGGCCGCCATCCGGTACGCCCGCGAGCTGACCCGGACTGCCAACGCCACCGAGACCCGCGCCGCGCTGGCGGAACATTTCAACCACGAACAGATCGTGGAAATCACGCTGGTGGCGTCCATGGCCAATCTGACCAACCGCTTCAATAACGGCCTGATGTTGCAGCCCGAAGCCTGATGGCCATTTTCAGCGGAGTGCACCCGGTGGCCGAGGCTTTGCGCGCCGGCCATCCCCTGGAACGCCTGCTCATCGCGCAGGGCGCCGGGGGGCCGCGCTTGCAGGAGATCATCGAGATGGCCCGCCGCGCGTCCATCCCGGTGCGTTTCGAGCCGCGCGGCTCGCTGGACCGTCTGGCGGGAACCCAGGCGCACCAGGGCGTGGTGGCCCTCGGCGCGGCCAGGAAATACGCCGCGCTGGAGGATGTGGCGGCCGCGGAGCTGGTGGTGGTGCTGGACGGCGTCGAAGACCCGCACAACCTGGGCGCCATCATCCGCACCGCGCACGCCGCCGGCGCCGCCAGCGTGATCATCCCCGAGCGCCGCGCCGCCGGCCTCACCGACGTGGTGGCCAAAGCCGCCGCCGGGGCCCTCGAATACCTGCCCATCGCGCGGGTGACGAACATCAACCGCGCGCTGGAGAACCTGAAGGAGCGAGGCTTCTGGATCTACGGGCTGGACGAGCGCGGCGCCGAAGATTATCACCGCGTGGAATACCAGTCGCCCACGGCCCTGGTTTTAGGAGGCGAAGGCAGCGGATTGCACGAGCACGTCCGCAAGCACTGCGACCTGCTGGTGCGCATCCCCATGGCCGGCGAGATCTCGTCGCTGAATGTCTCGGTGGCCGCCGGGGTGGTGCTGTTTGAACTGCGGCGCAGACGGGGATGAGGAGGCGGCCCCCCCGGTAAGCGCGGACGCGGCCGATGGGGAGCTACTCCCTGCTTCTGAGAATCGCGGCCATCACGCGGGGGCTGCGACGCCCGTGCATCACTGCCACCACCCACAAAGGCCTTTCCTGCGGCGCATTGGCAATCAGATATTCACCTTCCCGGATAAAGCGCAAGGGCCGCGAGGTGAGGTCCGGACGTCTGTGGCCCTGGTGGGGAAAGGGAACCAGGGCGCGAATGGCGCCGTGGATTTGCTCCCGTACACGCCGGGCGGCAAGCGGGTTATCTTCCGCGATGTATTCCCAAATCTCGGTGATATCCTGCGCCGCAAGTGGATGAAGGGCAAGACCGCCTTGTGCGGTCATTGAGCCGATGGATTCTTGAGCAGTTGGTCCTCGCGGCGGCGAAGCCCCTCAAAAAACTCCTCGCCTTCGATTGGTTTCACCCTGCCGCTTGTGAGGTCGTCGTAGCGGCTGTTAAGCATTTCGCGCGTCTGCGACAGCTCGTCGATATAGCCCTCTACGACATCCTGCACGAGCTCATCGACGGTTTCGTGTCCGCTCAGCGCGGCGACGTCCTTGAGCTTCTGTTCCGTCTCGGGGGTGAAGTGCACTTCCATGCTCTTCAACATACGGGAAAACCGGGGACGAGGCAATCCCCATCCCCGATTTGCACGCTGGCGGCGGCCCCGCCGTCACACATAGCGTGAGGCGCCTGCGCAGCAGCCTGCTGGTCTTGGCCGCCGGCCTTCTGAGCGGGCAAACCGGCGGCAAACCGCCGGCCTTCGAGGCGGCATCCGTGAAAATCGCGGACCGGAAACTCATCCCCGGTATCACCTTCAAGATGGCGGGCGGTCCCGGAACCAGCGACCCCGGGCGCATCACTTACACACAGATTCGGCTCCTGCAGCTCTTGATGAGAGCCTGGGACGTGGAGAGCTACCGCATCGCCGGCCCCGCCTGGCTCACCAGCCCCGATGCGGAGTGGTACAACATCACCGCTACGATGCCGCCCGAAACCACGCGGCAGCAGTTCCACGAGATGCTTCAGAATCTGCTGGTGGAACGGTTCCAGATGCGGCTGCACCACGAAATCCGGGACTTTCCGGGCTACGAGTTGACGGTCGCGCCGGGCGGACCAAAGCTTCGGGAACCGGCCAACGCCGACGCTCCGGAGCCGTCCACAGGGCCCTCCGGCAAGAGCGGCGAGGATGGCTTCCTGATCCTGCCGCCGGGCCACGGCAAAGGGGTAAGGATGGCATCGAACGGGGTGTACGCGAAATTTCAGAACTGCACCGTGGATGAGCTTGTGGAGCCGTACCTGAGCTCCTTCATCCAGCAATCCACCGGCGCAACCACCAACCACATCGTGGACAAGACCGGATTGACCGGAAGGTACGACTTCACCCTGAAATTCGATGCCCGTAACAGCAGCGTGCGGGTGGTCTCCGGCATCGGCGCCGCGGAGCCCCCGGCGCCGGGCACTGCCAGCGAACCCAGCGGACTGCCCGGTCTATTCACCGCGCTGGAAAAACAGCTCGGGCTGAAGCTGGTGAAAGTGAAGGCCTTTCCGCTCGATACGATGGTCATCGACCACATCGAAAAGGCCCCCACGGAGAATTAGACTCCAGGACAGGGCGGCCGCCGGCGTCCCGTCAATGGCTCGATTCCACCCGATTCCACCCGGTCCAAATCGCTACCTCATAGTAGAATCTAGGGTATGCTTCCGACACCCCGCACTCTGATCCTGCTCGCGGCCACCGCTCTAACCGTACCCGGCGTCCCGACGTGGGCGGCGCAGCCTGTGCGCGCGCGCCACGGCATGGTGGTCACACGCGAGCGACACGCCACCGAGGCCGGTTTGCAGGTGCTGGCATCGGGCGGCAATGCGGTGGATGCCGCCGTGGCGGTGGGATTCGCGCTGGCGGTGACGCATTCCTCGGCCGGCAACATCGGCGGCGGCGGGTTCATGCTGGTGCGGCTGGCCGATGGCCGCACGACCTTCATCGATTTCCGCGAGCGCGCCCCGGAAGCGGCCTCGCGCAATATGTACCTGGACGCCAACGGCAAGGCCACCCAGGACAGCACCCTGGGCTACCGCGCGTCGGGCGTGCCGGGAACCGTGCGCGGCCTGGAGTATGCGTCGCAAAAATACGGCAAGCTGCCGTGGGCGAGCCTGGTCCGGCCGGCCGCCGAACTGGCTTCCAAGGGCTTCACGCTCTCCTACGCCCAGGCGCAGAGCCTGCGCAATGGCGGACGCGGCCTGGCGCGCTTTCCCGAATCCAACCGCATCTTCCTGCGCGACGGAAAGTTCTACGAGCCGGGCGACACGTTCGTGCAGCCCGAGTTGGGCCGCACGCTGGACCGCATCGCGCGCCTGGGCGCCAAGGATTTCTACGAAGGCGAAACCGCCCGCCTGCTGGCTGAAGATATGCAGGCGCACGGTGGCCTGATCACGCTGGACGATCTGCGCAAGTACACCGCCATCGAGCGCAAGCCGCTCACCGGCACCTATCACGGCTACACCCTGGTCACCGCGCCGCCGCCCAGTTCGGGGGGAGTCGGTATCCTGCAAATGCTGGCCATGCTGGATGGCACGGGCTTCGAAAAGGGCGGCGCGGGCAGCGCCACGGTGGTCCACTACATGACCGAAGCCATGCGCCGGTATTTCGCCGACCGCGCCGAACATCTGGGCGATCCGGATTTTGTGAAGGTGCCGCTGACGGCCCTGCTCGATCCCAAGTACATCGCTTCCCAGCGCGCCTCCATCGACCCGGTCCAGGCTACCCCCAGCAGCCAGGTGCGCGCCGGCAAATTCAGCGGCCACGAATCCGTGGAGACCACCCACTACACCGTGGCCGACGACCAGGGCAACGTAGTGGCGGTAACCTATACCTTGAATGGCGGCTACGGCAGCAAGGTGACGGCGGCCGGCCTGGGATTCCTGTTGAACAACGAGATGGACGATTTCGCGGCCAAGCCCGGGGAAGCCAACATGTTCGGGCTGATTCAGGGCGAGGCCAACGCCATCGCGCCGCGCAAGACGCCGCTTTCTTCGATGGTCCCGACCATCGTGCTGAAGGACGGCCAGCCCTTCCTGGCGCTCGGCTCGCCCGGCGGCCCCACGATTATCAATTCCGTTCTGGAGGTGATCGTCAACGTGCTGGACTTCCATATGAACGTGCAGGATGCGGTCAACTGGCCGCGCTTCCACCACCAGTGGATGCCGGACACGCTGCAGATGGAGCCGGGCTATTCTCCCGACACGGTGGCGCTGCTCCAGAGCCGGGGCTACACCATCCGGCGGGTGAACGCGCAGGGTGAAGTGGCGGCCATTCGGTTCGAGAACGGCTGGCTGGAAGGCGCGCCCGATCCCCGCACCGAAGGCACCGCGGAAGGGCGCTGATGATTCATATACTCTCGACCCACCTGTTCGTCAACCACCGCCTGACATCGGCGTTGCTCACCAGGATCGAGCAGGCCGGCATTCCGGCGGTGGAGATCTTCTGCGCCCGGCAGCACCTGGACTATCGCAACAAGGCGCAGATCGCGGAACTGGGCCACTGGTTCCGCGACTCGGAGTTGAAGTTGCATTCCCTGCACTCCCCCATGTACAACGACGAGATCTGGGGCCGCTCGGGACCGCACGCCGTGGTGAGCATCTGCGACACGGTGAAGGCCCGGCGCATGGAGGCGGTGGATGAGATCAAGCGCGCCGTGGAGGTGGCCGAGGTGATCCCCTTCCGCTACCTGGCGCAGCACATGGGCGTGAGCGGAGAAGAGTTCGACCTGCGCAAGTTCGATGCGGCCTTCGCAGCGCTCGAGGAGCTTTGCATCTTCGCCCGGCAGCGGGGAGTGGAGATTCTGCTGGAGAACATTCCCAACGAGCTTTCGAGCGCCGAGCGCCTGCAGCTTTTCAATACCCTGACCCACCTGGGAATGCACTACGTCTTCGATACCGGCCACGCCCACATGGGCGAAGGGGTGGAGGCGGCCTATAGCCTGATGCGCGACCGCATCCGCTCCACTCACGTCCACGACAACGACGGAAAGGCCGACAGCCACATCTTCCCGCTGGTGGGCGAGGGCGGCTCGATCGATTGGAAAAAGACCATGGAATTGCTGCGCGGCCGTGCCGATCAGTACCCCCTGCTGCTGGAGCTGAAAGAGGTGCAGGGGTTGGCCAATCCGCTGGAGAAAGTGAAGGAAGTTTTCGAGCGGCTGGAAGCCCAATGAAGCGTGCCACGAGCCGTGCAATGAGCCGCCGCGGGCGGCCTGCTGCCATACTATGATTCCGCGAATCACCATCGCCCAAGCCGGCGCGCACGTGGGCGAAAGCGTCCAGATCGCCGGCTGGCTCTACAATCTGCGCCGCTCCGGCAAGATCGCGTTCCCGATCCTGCGCGACGGCTACGGCCTGATGCAATGCGTGGCGGTAAAGAGCGCGCTCCCCGAGGCGCTCTTCGAAACCATCCGGAACCTCACCCAGGAGTCTTCCATCATCGTGACCGGCAAAATCCGCGCCGACGAGCGCGCGCCGGGCGGGTTTGAAATGGACGTGGAGAACCTGGAGGTGGTGCAGCGGGTTCCCGAATCCGACCCCTACCCGATCACCCCCAAGGACCACGGCATAGAATTTCTGCTCGAACACCGCCACCTGGCCATCCGCGGCCTGCGGGCCCACGCCATTCTGGGCATTCGCCACGAGGTGATCAAAGCGGTGCGCGACTATTTCGATTCGCACGGCTTCACCCTGGTGGACACGCCCATCTTCACGCCGGCCGCCTGCGAGGGCACCACCACGCTCTTCGAGGTGAATTATTACGAAGACAACAAGGCCTACCTGACGCAATCCGGCCAGCTCTACAACGAAGCCACGGCGATGGCCTTCGGCAAGGTCTACTGCTTCGGGCCGACCTTCCGCGCGGAGCTGTCCAAGACCCGCCGCCACCTGCGGGAGTTCTGGATGGTGGAGCCCGAAATGGCCTACGCCACGCTCGAAGACGTCAAGCGGGTGGCCGAAGAGATGCTGGTCTTCATCGTCGGCCGGGTGCTCGAAAACCGGCGCGAGGAGCTGAAGCGCCTGGAGCGCGATGTCACCAGGCTGGAGGCCATCCAGGCGCCCTTCGACCGCATGACCTACGACGAGGCCATCGAAATCCTGCACCAGAAGGGCAGCCCGATTCAGTGGGGCGACGATTTCGGCGGCACGGACGAAACCCTGCTCACCCAGGATCGCCAGCGGCCCATCATGGTGGACCGCTTCCCGGCATCTTTCAAGGCATTCTATTTCGAACCCGCGGCCGACCGTCCGGATGTGGTATTGGGAGTGGATGTGTTGGCGCCCGAAGGCTACGGCGAGATCGTGGGCGGCGGGCAGCGCATTCACGACCTGGACCTGCTGCTCCAGCGCATCGAACAGCACAAACTGCCCAAGGAAGCCTTTCAGTGGTACATCGATCTGCGCAAGTACGGCAGCGTCCCGCACGGCGGCTTCGGGATGGGCATCGAGCGCGCTGTGGCCTGGATCTGCGGCATCGAGCACATCCGCGAGACGATCGCCTTCCCGCGGACGTTGTACCGCTGGGCGCCATGACGAGGGGGAACCGCAAAAACGCAAAGCTACCCTGGCGGGCTGAAGGCCCGCCCCACCAGTGCGCGCCGGTTGTGAGTGCCTGGTTGGTGGGGCAGGCGAATCGCCTGCCGGGCAGCCTCTAACATGCGTCCCTCGCACATCTCCATCATCGGCGCGCCGCTCGATCTGGGCGCGGGGCGGCGCGGCGTGGATATGGGGCCTTCGGCGGTCCGGGTGGCCAATCTGAATGCGCGGCTGGAGGCCTTGGGCTACGAAGTCGAGGACCTCGGCAATGTGCCCGTCCGCCAGGCGGAGGCTACTCCCCAGGGCCATCCTCACGCCAAGTACCTGCCGCAGATCGCCGCCACCTGCCAGTTGCTGGCTACCGAAGTGGAAGGCGCTCTGGATCACGGCAGCATGCCGGTGGTCCTGGGAGGCGACCATTCCGTAGCCGCCGGCACGGTGGCCGGCGTCTCGCTGCATTTCCGGAAGCGCGGCCGCAAAATCGGCCTGATCTGGCTGGACGCTCACGCCGATATGAATACTCCCGAAACCAGCCCCAGCGGCAATGTGCACGGGATGCCCTTGGCCTGCATCGTGGGGCTGGATCCGCCGGAGTTGAGCGAGATCGGCGGTTTCACGCCCAAGGTGGCGCCGGCCAACGTGGCCATCGTGGGACTGCGGGACGTGGATTCGTTCGAGAAACCTCACGTGCGCGAATCGGGCGTGCGCGCCTTCACCATGCGGGAAATCGACGAGCGCGGCCTGCGCGCCGTGATGGAAGACGCCATCCGCCTGGCCACCACCGGCACGGCCGGCTTTCACCTCTCGCTGGACATGGATTTCGTGGACCCGCGTGACGCCCCGGGCGTCGGTACGCCGGTGCGCGGCGGCGCCACCTATCGCGAGGCCCATCTGGCCATGGAAATGATCTGCGATTCCGGCGCCATGCTGGCGCTGGAAGCGGTGGAGGTCAACCCGGTGATCGACGAAGTCAACCGCACCGCCGACCTGGCAGTCGAACTGATCCAGTCCGCGCTCGGAAAGCGTATCTTATGAAACTACGAGTCGCCGTCATTTTTGGAGGCCGCACCGGGGAGCACGAGGTGTCGCTGCGTTCGGCGCAGGCCATTCTGAATGCCATGGACCCGGCCCGGTACGAGAAGCTGGAATACTTCATCGACCGGCAGGGCAAGTGGTCGCCCCATCCGATTCTACCCGAACCCGGCGCGCATCCCGATATCGACGTGGTATTCCCCGTCCTGCACGGCACCTTCGGCGAGGATGGCACCGTGCAGGGACTGCTGGAACTGGCGGATTTGCCTTACGTGGGCGCGGGCGTGCTCGGCTCGGCCGTTTCGATGGACAAGGACATGATGAAGCGGGTCTGCCGCGAGCGCGATCTGCCGGTGGTGGAATACCTGAGCTTCCACCGCGGGCAGGCCGACCCACAGGCGATTTGCGGGCGGCTGCCCTTCCCGGTGTTCGTGAAGCCCGCCAACCTGGGATCCTCGGTGGGGATTTCGAAGGCTTCCAACTGCGTGGAACTCGAAGCCGCCCTGGCCCTGGCCGCGCAGTTCGACTACAAGATTATCGTCGAGCGCGGCATCGACGGCCGCGAGCTGGAGTGCTCCGTGCTGGGCAACGAAACGCCCATCGCGTCGCTGCCCTGCGAGATCCTGCCCTCGCGCGCATTCTACGACTACGAAGACAAGTACCTGCTGGACCTGGCCCGCACGGTGGTGCCCGCCGACCTGCCGCCCGAAACCACCGCGGAGGTGCGCCGCCTGGCGCTGGAGTGCTACCGCGCGGTGGAGTGCGAAGGCATGGCGCGGGTGGATTTCCTGCTCGAAAGCGCCACCGGCAAGCTGTATCTCAACGAGATCAATACCATTCCGGGTTTCACCTCGATCAGCATGTATCCCAAGATGTGGGAGCACAGCGGGATCGGATTCTCGGCCCTCATCGACCGCTTGATCGAACTGGCCCTCAGCCGCCAGGAGCGCAAAAAGGCCACCCGTTTCGCGCGATAAAATGGGAATGCCATGGCGACGGTTCCGAATCTCAAGACGGTCACCTACGAAGAGTGGCTGCGCATGCCGGAAGTCGAAGACGCCACCGAAGAAGTGGTGAACGGAGAGATCCGCATTATGCCGCCAGCCAAGTGGAACCACGCGCAGATCATCACGAACCTGCACCGGCAGATCGGATCGCAGGTGGACTGGCAGCGGGTGACGGTGGTGACGACGCAGTTCGGTCTGATTATCCGCCGCGCGCCGCTCACGTCGAGGGTGCCGGATCTGGCGGTTTTCGAAAACAGCACGAT
>JASHSS010000794.1 GCA_030038565.1 Bryobacteraceae bacterium | reverse complement strand
CCCGGAGAACTCCGGGAATAGAATGGCATCGAGCGGCGGGGTCTGGTGTCCGCCTCCCTGGAAGCGCGCCATCCAGATCCGGTCGCCCAGCAGGAGGTGGTTCAAGATACCCTCGATGCTCCCGAATGAGCCATGGCGCGGCTTCCGGTACTCCGGGAGTTCGAGGCCGGCGCAGACCTCGAAAACCCTTTGGTTGGCGATCCGGTTAGCGCGCCAACAGTCGAAAATGGGCCGGCAGGTCCATTCCCCGAGTTTATCCCGCGCGACCGGCGGCGCGGCCGGACGCGGAGAACGCGGCTGTCCGGCAGGAGTGATGTTATAGAATTGAGTCAGAGAGCAGCCCGCCCAATGACCATCGACGAACGCCTGGAGAAACTGACTGAGCGGCATGAAGCGCTCGCCCAGACCGTCGAGCTGATGGCTGCCGAAAACCGGGAGCGGGATCAGCGCCTGGGCAAAACTCTGGATCAGATCATGGAAGCCATCGCCCGGCTCCTCCACATCGCTGAAATCCACGAGCAGCGCATCACTCGTCTCGAAGACAACCGCCACTAACGCCAGCCTGCCCCCATATAGTCCAAAACCCGCAACTCCGCGGCCCCGGTGGTAATTTAAGATCTATCTATGCGATCTCAAACTCTGGTGGCCCTGATCCTGGTGGCCTGCGGCACGGTGGTTCCGGCGTTGGCGCAGCGCGGAGGACGCGGCGGCCGTGGGGGCCGCGGCGGGGCGCCTGCCGGGCCTGCCGAGGTTTCGGTGCTGCGGCCGGCGCGGGTGTTCGATGGCGAAAGCCTGCATGAAGGCTGGGCCGTGCGCGTCTCCGGCGAGCGAATCGAAGCCGCGGGGCCGGCTGCGGGCATCGATACGGCGGGCGCCAAGGTCATCGATCTGCCGGATACCACGCTGCTGCCCGGCCTGGTCGAGGGCCACTCGCACATGATGCTGCACCCCTACAACGAGACGCCCTGGAACGACCAGGTGGCGCACGAAGGCCTGGCGCTGCGGACCGCCCGCGCCGTCAACCATCTGCGCGCCACCCTCATGGCCGGGTTCACCACCATGCGCGACCTGGGCACTGAGGGCGCCGGGTATGCCGACGTGGAATTGAAACAGGCGGTCCGCGAGGGCATCATTCCGGGGCCGCGAATCCTGGCCTCCACGCGCGCCATCGTGGCCACCGGCAGCTACGCGCCCAAGGGCTTCGCGCTGGAGTGGCGCGTGCCGCAGGGCGCCGAAGAGGCCGATGGCGTCGAGGGCGTGATGCACGTGGTTCGCGACCAGATCGGCCACGGCGCCGATTGGGTCAAGCTGTACGCGGATTACCGCTGGGGTCCCGGCCAGGGCGCCCATCCCACATTCACATTGGACGAGTTGAAGGCCGCGGTGGAGACCGCTCACAGCGCGGGAGCGCCCGTGACGGTGCATTCCTCGACCCCCGAGGGCATGCGCCGCGCCATTCTGGCGGGAGTGGATTCGATCGAGCACGGCGATGGCGGCACGCCTGAGATTTTCAAGATGATGGCGGAGCGGCATATCCCGCTGTGCCCCACCCTGGCGGCGGGCGACGCCACGGCGCAGTATGCCGGGTGGCGCAAGGGGGAGGGTCCCGAACCGGCCGGCATCGCCCGCAAGCGCGCCAGCTTTCAGGCGGCCCTGGCGGCCGGCGTGACCATCCTCAGCGGCAGCGACGTAGGCGTGTTCGCGCACGGCGAAAACGCTCGCGAGATCGAACTGATGGTGGCCTACGGCATGGGCGCCATCGACGCGCTGAAGGCCGCCACGTCGGTGGCCGGCCAGGTGCTGCACATGCAGATCGGCGAGGTGAAGCCGGGGCTGTTCGCCGACCTGATCGCCGTCCAAGGCGACCCCACCAAGGATATCTCGGCCCTGCGGCACGTCACCTTCGTGATGAAGGGCGGGACGGTTTACAAGGGACAGTGAGATTGGTTTCCGATCTTCGTTTCACCGCGCGCACGCTGCGCAAGGCGCCCGCGTTTACCGCCGCCGCCATCCTCACGCTGGCCCTGGCCATCGGCGCCAACACGGCGATTTTCAGCGTGGTGAATGCGGTCCTGCTGAAGGCGCTGCCCTTCTCGAGGGCCCAGCCGCCTGGTCTGGGTCGCCGAAAAGAACGACCGGCTGAAGCAGCCTTTCTATGCGGCCTCGGTTCTGAATTACCTCTCGTGGCGTGAGCAGGCGCTGGCCCAAGCCGGTCCTTTCGAGGCGATGGGCGCCCTCAAGCAGGACAATTTCAGCCTCACCGGCCGCGGCGATCCCGAGCGGTTCGATGGCAACGCCATCACCCCTTCGCTGTTTCCGCTGCTGGGCGTGCAACCGGTGGCGGGCCGCGGCTTCCGCGACGAGGAGGACCGGCCGGACAGCCCGCCCGTGGTCATGATCGGCGAAGGCCTGTGGAAACGGCGCTTCGGCGGCGACCTTTCCATCCTGGGACAAAACCTGGTCCTGAACGGCCTGAGCTATACGGTAGTGGGAATCGCGCCGGACTCGCTCGCGCTGCTCTCCGCGGGCGACCTCTGGACGCCGCTCACCATCGACCGGACCAAAGAGCTCCGGCTCCAGCACCTGATTCTGGCTTATGGGCGGATGAAGCCCGGCATCGGCGTCGAGCAGGCGCAGGCCGCCATGGATACGGTCTCGCATCGCCTCGGCCTCCAATACCCCGAAATCCGCGATTGGGGCGTTCATTTGCAGAGCTTCCGCGACCTGCTCGTGCCGGCGCCGCTGCGCACGGCGCTGGTGGTGCTGATGGGCGCGGTGGTGCTGGTGCTGCTGATCGCATCGGCGAATGTGGCCAACCTGCTGCTTTCGCGGGCGGCCTCGCGCCGGAAGGAGATCGCCGTGCGGATCGCGGTGGGCGCCGGCCGCGCCCGGCTGCTGCGCCAACTGTTCACCGAGAGCCTGGCCCTTTCCGTGGCGGGGGGCGCGGCCGGTCTCGCGGTGGCCTGGTGGGCGGTGCGGCTCATCGGCGCCTGGCTGCCGCCGAAGCTGCTGCCGGTACAAACCATCCCGGTGGACTCGACCGTGCTGTTGTTTTCGCTGGCCATCACGGTGGCCTCAGGGCTGCTGTTTGGTCTGATGCCGGCATGGCAGGCGTCGCGCACCGATCTGGCCGGCGTGCTCAAGGAGGGCGGGCGCGGATCCTCCGGGGGTGCACGGCCGTTCCTGCGCAATGCCCTGGTGGCGGGAGAACTGGCGGTCGCCACCATGCTGTTGATCGGCGCCGGCCTGCTGCTCGAAAGCCTGCTGCGTCTTCAGAACGTGCGGCTGGGATTTCAGCCCCAAGGCCTGCTGACATTTCAGCTTTCCCCGCCGCCCGGAAAATATCCGGACGCCGCCCGGTCCGTGGAGTTCTATCGCCAACTGGTGGATCGCCTGCGCACTCTGCCGGGCGTGAGCGGCGCGGCCATTTCGAGCGGATTGCCTTTCGGCGCGGGCCTTTACAGCCGGACGCCCATGGCTCCCGTGGGTCCATCGCAGCTCCAGCCGGGCGATGCGCTGGCCATCGATTGGCGCACCGTCAGCCCCGGCTATTTCCGCGCCATGCAGGTTCCGCTTCTGGAAGGCCGGCTCTTCACCGATGCGGACAACCTTACCGCGCCGCCGGTCGCGATCGTGAGCCAGGAAACCGCGCGGCAGTTCTGGGGTACCGCCAATCCACTGGGCCGCGTGATGCGGGTGATCGGCTCGGGCAAGGAATATACTGTGATCGGGGTGGTCGGCGATGTGCGTACCTTGACTTTGAACGACGAACCCGGCCCGGCCATGTATTACTGCGCCTGGTACCGCGTGTGGCCCACCATGGACGTGGCGGTGCGCGCCGCCGGAAATCCGCTCGCGGCGCTCGCCGGCGTGCGCCGCAGGGTTCACGAGCTGGATTCCGAAATGCCGTTGGCCGAAGTCCGTTCGATGGACGAATGGATCTCCGCCAACGCCGCCCAGCCGCGGCTGAATGCCTGGCTGGTAGCGGTGTTCGCCGCCGTGGCTCTGGCGCTCGCCGCGATCGGAGTGTACGGCGTGCTGTCGTACTCGGTCGACCAGCGCACGCGCGAAATCGGATTGCGCATGGCTATGGGCGCGGGGCGTGCCGGCGTGCTGCGGCTGGTGGTGAGGGAAGGAATGCTGGTAGCCGCGGCCGGAATCGGCGCGGGCCTGGTGGGAGCATTGGCGGTCAGCCGCGTGCTGGCGAGCCTGCTCTACGGCGTGGCGGAGCGCGACCCGGCCACCTTCGCGGGAGTGGCCGTAGCCCTCGCCGTAACGGCCCTGGCGGCCTGCGCGGCCCCGGCCTGGCGCGCATCCAAGGTAGACCCGATGATCGCGCTGCGGTGCGAGTAACCGGGGAAAGGAGTCCCACGATGAACGTTCGCGGTTTGCCACGTTTGCTGGGCGCACTGGTTGGGGCCGCCGTGGCGGGCAACCTGGCGGCTGCCACTTGTGAAAGCCTGGCCAAGCTGGTGTTGCCGAACACCACTCTCACCACGGCGCAGACCGTGGCCGCCGGCAGCTTTTCACCGCCCACCGGACAGCCGATCGCCAATTTGCCTTCCTTCTGCCGCGTGGCCGGGGTGATCCACCCGGTTGAGGATTCGCTCATCTCCTTCGAAGTGTGGATTCCCAGCTCGGGCTGGAACGGCAAATTCTATGGGATCGGCAACGGCGGCTTTGCCGGCTCGATCGGTTATTCGGCACTGGCCGCCGCGGTGAGGCGCGGCGACGCGGCCGCCTCCACCGATACCGGACATAGCACCGCTACGGGAGAGCCCAACGCCTCCTGGGCCCTGAATCATCCGCAAAAGGTGATCGATTTCGGCTACCGCGCGATCCACGAAACCGCCGTGAAGGGCAAAGCCATCGTGGGCGCGTTTTACGGCAGCGCCGTGCAGCACGCCTATTTCAACAGTTGCTCCAACGGCGGGCGCCAGGCGCTCATGGAAGCCCAGAGCTACCCCGAAGATTACGATGGGATCGTCGCCGGCGCCCCGGCTAATTACTGGACTCACTTACTAACCTCGGCGCTATGGGATACCGAGGCGCTCCTCGGAGCGCCCGGCAGTTACATCCCCGCCGCCAAGCTGCCGGCGATCGAGACCGCCGTCCTGGCGGCCTGCGACGCGCTGGATGGAGTCAAGGATGGAGTGGTGGACGATCCCTCCCAGTGCCACTTCGACCCTTCCACGCTGCTCTGCAAGGGCGCCGATGCGGACTCCTGCCTGTCCGCCGCGCAGGTGGACGCGCTGCGCAAACTATACTCCGGACCCGGCCCGCGGATCTTTCCGGGTCATGCGGTGGGAGGCGAAGGCGGGCCCGGCGGATGGGCCGCCTGGGTTACCGGTCCGGCGCCCGAGAAGAGCCTGGGCTTTGAATTCGGCACCCAGTTTTTCAAGGATATGGTGTATCAGGACGCCAAGTGGGACTATCGCACGTTCGATCTGGAGCACGGTGTCCGAAAGGCGGACGAAAAAATGGCTCACGACCTGAACGCCACGGATGCGGATCTCAAACCGTTCGCCCGCCGCGGCGGTAAGTTGATCCTATATCACGGCTGGAGCGATGCCGCCATTTCGCCTTACAACAGCATCAATTACTACAACCAGGTGGCGGCCAAACTCAAGGCCAAAGAAACCGCCGCTTTCCTGAGGCTCTACATGGCGCCGGGCGTGCAGCATTGCGGCGGAGGTCCGGGACCGAACAGCTTCGATATGAACAAGCCCATGGAAACCTGGGTGGAGCAAGGGGTGGCGCCCGGCCCGATCGTCGCCACCAGGCAGGGACGCAGCCGCCCGCTGTGTCCCTATCCCGAAGTGGCGAGATGGAAAGGCAGCGGCAGCACGGACGACGCGGCCAACTTCTCCTGCGTGATGCCCGAAGGCGCGGAGAAGAAGCCGCCCGCAAAAACGTCCAAGTGATCCCGCGGCGCGCCCCGCGGCTGTCCCGGCGCCGGTGCGCCCGAACTCACGCCTCCGCCGCCGGCCGCTCCAGCGCCTCCCTGATTTTCTCGCTCAAGGACGACGCCGTGAACGGCTTCTGCAAAAACGGAATGTTCTTGCCGATGACCCATCCGCGGCTGAGGTGACTATCCGTATACCCGGACATGTACAGCGTCCGGATCCCTGGGCGCACTTCCTGAATCCGGCGCGCCAGTTCGAAGCCGTTCATCCCGGGCATTACCACGTCCGTCACCAGTAAGTGAATCGTCCCGGGGCCGGCCGCGATTTCCAGGGCTTGCTCCGGAGATTCGCTTTCCAGCACGCGATATCCTTGCTTGGCCAGCATGGTCACCACCAGCTTGCGAATCCAGGGCTCGTCTTCGCACACCAGCACCGTTTCGCTCCCGTGCCGCTCCACGGCAGCGGAGGCCTGGGGAGTGGCCTCGGCCGGCACCTCCATCATCGGCAGATAAATCTTGAAAGTGGTGCCGTGACCCAGCTCGCTGTAAACGCCGATCTCGCCCCGGTTCTGTTTCACAATGCCGTAGACGATCGAAAGGCCGAGGCCGGTGCCCCTGCCGGGTTCCTTGGTGGTGAAGAACGGCTCGAACAAGCGGCTTCTGGTTTCCGCGGTCATCCCGCTGCCCGTGTCGCTCACCGCCAGCAGGCAGAAATTGCCCGGCTCCACGCCGAGATGCCGGTCCGCGTATTCGCGCCCCAGGGCCACGTTGGCGGTCTCGATGGTGATGGCGCCGACGCCGGAGATGGCATCGCGCGCATTCACCACCAGGTTCAACAAAATCTGGTCGATGTGGATGGGGTCCGCCTGGATGCGCCCCAGACCGGGTTCCAACCTGGTGACGATCTCGATATCTTCGCCGATCACGCGCCGCAGCATTTTGATGGATTGGGTCACCGTCTGGTTCAGGTCGAGAACCCGCGGCTGGCTGATCTGCCGGCGGCTGAAGGCCAGCAGTTGCACCGTCAGGGCGCCGCCGCGGGCGGTGGCATTTTGAATTTCCTGGGCGAAATCCGCCAGCAGCGGATCGTCCTTCACCTCCTGCTTGAGCATCTCGCCGTATCCGCCGATCACCGTGAGCAGGTTATTGAAGTCGTGCGCCACGCCGCCCGCCAGGCGGCCCACCGCCTCGAGCTTCTGGGATTGCCGGAACTGCTCTTCCAGGAGCTTGCGCTGGGTGACGTCGCTTTCGATGGCCATCACCCCATCGATCGATCCCGCGGAATCGCGCAGCGGCGCGGTCCAGATGGACACTTCGATCGCCGTGCCATCCTTGCGGCGCCGCTTTCGCTCCACGCCCGCGAAGGCTTCCCCGGCGCGAAAGCGATCCAGCCACCCGAAGAACTCTTCCTGCTGATCCTCCGGCACAGTCGGCAGTGGTTGGCCGATGGCTTCGGCCGCGCCCCACCCGAACATCTTTTCGGCGGCCGGATTCCAGGAGGTCAGTTGGCCGTCCAGATCCATGGTCCAGATGGCCAGGGGCGACGCCTCCATGACCGCTTGCAGCAGGTGGTTCGCCGCGCGCAATTCCAGGGTGCGTGCGGCGACGCGGGCTTCCAGTTCGGTCTTGGCCGCTTGCAACTCCTGGCTCTGCGCCGCCAGGCGCCGGGAGCTTTCGTGCAAGGTGCGTTGCACCACCGCGATCTCATCCCGGCTGGCCACTTCCGCGTCCGGGGCAATCCCCTGCGCCAACCGCCGCGCGTCCTCTTCCAGGCTGTGCATCCGGCGGACGATTCCCCGCACGAAGACCAGCGCGGCCACGAAACCGCCCAGCAGGCCCCAGATTCCCCCGGCGAATATGGCGATCCGGAGGTGTCTCTCGGAGGCCGCCGCCAGGTTTTTCCGCTGGTTGAGCAGGCGTTCCTCCTCGTCGATCATCCAGGCCAGTTGCTGGCGCAGCCCGTCCATGGCATTGCGGCCGGCCACCAGTTCGCTCTCCGCCACCTGCGGGTGGCCCGCCCCGACCTGCTGTTGGAGACCTTCGAGAGATGCGAGAATCCGGGCGGTCTGGCGCTCGACGCCCGCCAGGCGCTCCTTTTGCCGCAGGTTGTCGGCCACCAGTTCGCGTAGCGCGGCGAGGTGCGCGGGCAAGTCCGCCACGGCGGTCCGGTAGGGTGCGAGAAACGCCGGGCTGCCGCTGAGCAGATATCCCCTGGTGCCGGTCTCTGCATCGACCATCAGGATTAGAACGTCGCGGGTCTGAGAGCGGACCGCGAAACTTTGAATCACCGATTCGGCCGCGCGGCGGGTCTGCAGCTCGTAGTCATAGAAAACGGCCATCGCCACCAGCAGCGCGCATACCGGAATGGCCACCACCAGCACTCCCTTGGCTGTGAGCGAGAGTTTGGCGAAACGGCGTTCGAACCAACCCGGAAGCATGATCTGTCTGCTATTGTACAAATCCCGGAATCGGATTTCTCAGGCTTCCCGCAGTCCGTCCCGGGTGGTCCCGCCGATGCGCACTTCCGCGATTTGGTTGGGGATCCTTTCGCGGGCCAGCGCCACCTTCAGATAATTGGCCGTCAGCGCTACGCCGGCCTCCTGCAAGGTGACGGCGGATAGCGTGCGGCCCAACATGTTCTGGCGAAATGCGAGGTTCTTCCGGGCCGCCAACTCGCGCAGAATCCGGTTGCGCTCCTTGCGCACCGGCATCGGAACGGCGCCCGGGTGTCCGGCCGCCGGCGTGCCGGGACGCTCCGAGTAAGTGAAGACGTGCAGGTACGTGAAGGGCAGGCCTTCGATAAACTGACGGTTCTCTTCGAAATCGGCGCCGGTCTCGCCCGGAAAACCCACCATCACGTCGGCTCCGATGGCGGCATCCGGCATCCACGCCCGCGCCTTGAGGACCCGGTCGGCATAATGGCGCGGCCGGTACTTGCGATGCATCCGCCGCAGAATCCGGTCGCACCCCGATTGCAGCGGCGCGTGCACGTGCGGGGCGATGCGCGGCGAACCGGCCATCAGGCCCAACAGGTCGTCGGAAAAATCCATCGGCTCGACCGAGCTGAGGCGCAGCCGCTCGATTTCGGTCTCCGCGAGCAGACGGCGAAGCAATCCCGCCAGGCGCAACCCGCCGCCCGCTTCGCGCCCCCAGCGGCCCAGGTTGATGCCGCTCAGCACCACTTCCCGGTAGCGGCCCGCGAGAGCCCGCACCTGCTGGATCACCTGCTCCGCCGGCGCGCTGCGGCTCGCGCCGCGCACGAACGGAATGATGCAGAAGGAGCAGCGGTTGTTGCACCCGTCCTGAATCTTCAAATTGGGACGCGTGCGGTCGCCCGCGGCATCCTCCACCGGCGCGGAAAGGAACTCGCGCTGGGCGAAGATATCGCCGACATGAATGTTGCCGTGATAGGGTGTGGGGCAGGCTTCCGCTTCCTGCTCGGCGGCGGGGCTCGCGTTCTCCTGCCCGATCGTCACCAGTTCGGCGATGCGGGTCTTGTGCGAGTTTCCCACCACCCATTCCACTCCCGGCAAACCGGCCAGCTCGTGGGGCGCGCGTTGGGCGTAACAGCCGGTCACCAGGATGCGGGCGCCGGGGTTTTCGCGATGCACCCGGCGGATGGTCTGGCGCACATCGTCATCGGCGGAGCTGGTGACGGTGCAGGTGTTGAGCACCACCAGGTCGGCCCGCACCCGCTCGGACACCGCCTCCAGCCCCTTGGCCGAGAGCTGCGATTCCAGCGCCGCTCCGTCCGCCTGGGTGGCCCGGCATCCGAAATTCTGAACGAAGTACTTCCCCACTTCTGTATTATGCGGCATCCGAACCGGGATCATCAGCCGGAGGGTAGCCGGGCCGCCGGCGGCCCCGTGCCTCGCGCCGCGTGCGACGGTCCCCGTTTGCGTGTTGGCTCCGAGCCTCGGGCGATCCAGTTGGCGCCAGCTTTCACGCCTGTGAACCCCGCGCCCAGTTTTCCACAACCCTGGTGCATGTTCTAATAGGAGTTCGTTATGTTCCGCTCGTTCGGTATTGTGTGCTTCGTGTGGGCAACTTCGGCGCTCAGCGCCGCCGGCCGCCCGGCAGCGCAGAACACTTCGCCCGCCACCGCGCAGGCCGCCATGGCCCGTCTGCCGCTGCGCTTCGAAGCCAACCAGGGCCAGTTCGATCCCTCCGTCCGGTACCTGGCGCGCGCCAACGGTTACGATCTTCTGCTCACCGCCGGCGGCCCCGTGTTTTCCATCACCGGTTCGTCTCCCGTGGCTCTTTCGCTCGTCAATTCCAATCCTCAGGCGGCCATCGAGCCGCTCGATCCGCAGGCGGGCCGCACCGATTACTATATCGGCCGTCAAAACTGGCACACCGGCGTAAAGAATTACGGCCGGGTTCGCTACCGCTCGGTGTACCCCGGCGTGGACCTGGTCTACTACGGCAGCCACAGCCTCCTGGAATACGATTTCGTGCTGCAACCCGGCGCCGCCCCCTCCTCGATCGCCATGAAGTTCTCGGCGCCCGTCCATGCCAGGCTGTCTCCCACCGGAGACCTGATCTTTGAGGCCGCCGGGCAGAAGTTCGTCGAGCACGCCCCCTATATCTATCAGGAGGACCGCTCCGGCGCGCGCCGCGAAATCACCGGCGGATACCAACTGATGGCCGACGGTACCGTCAAACTGCGGCTGGGCCGCTACGATCGTGCCAGGCCCCTGGTAATCGATCCGATGATCGAGTACTGCACTTACATCGGCGGCCCCGGCCTCGACCAGGTGAACGCCGCCAAGTTAGTCACCAGTGTGAATGTCACCCTCCCTCAATCCGGCCTGGAGACGGGTGGATTGCTGTATATCGTTGGCCAGACCGACAGCGGCCAGATTCCTTATATCAATGGCGCCTATAACAACGATTACGACGCCCTGACGGATATGTTCCTGCAGATCATCGATGTCACGAACCCCGCTTCACCTCAGTGGGTCTATTCGTCTTACCTCGGTGGATCCGGCGACGATATCGCGCTGGCGCTGGATGTGGACGCGAACGGTATCTTCTACATCGCCGGGAATACCACCTCCAGCGATTTCCCCATGGCCGGCAATTCCTACCAGACCACCGGCGGCGCAACCAATCAGGGCGCTATTATCGTGCAACTGAATCCGGCGCTGTACGGCGGTATTTCCCTGCTTTACTCCAGTTACCTTTCGGGCACCACCGGCGCCGACGGCGCGACCGGCATCGCGGTAGACGCCTATCAGAATATGTATCTGGTGGGCACCGCGCGTTCCAGCGACTTTCCCATCAGTCTGAGCGCATACCAATCCGCGTTGTGGGGCGACTCGGACGTTTTCATCGCCGAAATGAACGCCAACACGGGCGCCCTGGTGTATTCAAGCTATGTGGGCGGCGAAGACGAGGACTTCGGATCCAATATCCTGCTGGGGCCCAATAACCTGGTGTATTTCACCGCATCCACGTTTTCCACCGAGTTCGCCATGGCTGGATACCAGTACTCGGCTAACCCGTTCGGCGGCGAAGATGCCATCTTCGGAGTGATGGATCTGACCCAGCAGGGCCTGGCCTGCCTGATCTACTCCACTTACTTCGGGGGATCGGAGAACGACGCCGTCTCGGGCCTGGCCTTCGATCCGCAGGGCAACGCGATCCTCACCGGTTACACCATCTCGCCGAATTTCCCGGTAACTCCGGATGCCGTGCAGAAGACTTATGGCGGGGATACGGATGCCTGGGTCGCGGTGTTCAATCCGAATCTGCCGTTCACCCAGGGGCTTCTGTACTCCACTTACCTGGGCGGTTCCGCGGGGGAGGCGGGTACCTGGGTAACCAGCGACACGGCGGGTAACATCTATGTGGCTGGTTACACGCTGTCTCCGAATTTCCCGGTCACCGGCAACGCCGTACAGGGAGGTTGGCCGGGCGGCGTGGACATGTTTCTTACCGAGATTAAGCGCGGCGTGGCCGGGGCCGGCGGCCTCGTCTTCTCCAGTTACATCGGCGACACGAATACTTATACGCCGACCGGCGTGGGGGTAGCCGCGGACGGCACCACGTTTATTGTGGGCTACGGAGGCATGGGCCTTCCGACTTCGGGGGCCTCGTACCAGGGCGGCTACGCGGGCGGCCCCAGCGACGGATTCGTGGTGGTGATCGGCGGTATGCCCACTCCCGCTCCCGCTGCCACACCGGCCGACCGGAGACCCATTCCCACGAAAAGAGGCAGCTCCGAACCGCGCCAGTAGTTGCCCGTATGGCGAGCGCGACGCTCTGGCCTCCGGAACGGGTCCCGCGCCGTCCAGCGCCTCGCGGCGGCCTGCATGGGAGCGTTCGCGGCTGGGGGTTGGCGGCGGCGGTTAGCCTGTTTTGCTTGGCGGCGACGCTGGTGCGGGCATCCCTGGTGGTTATTTGGAAGCTCGATCAGCTTGCCCGCGCTCCCGTGCTGGTGACCGGCTTCATCGAAGAGACCAGCCGCGATCCGGCGGCAATCGGCGGGCAGCGGACGGTAATGGCGCATGCGGAGGTGCGGGTCCTCAGGAGTTATCCGCCGGCGGCATTGGCCGCGGGCCAACGGATTCGCCTGGATTACGAAGCCCTTCCCGAAGGCGCTTCCGCCCGTCCCGGCGCGGGCCCGCCCATCGATCGGGGCGCCATCTTCGCCCTGCCTCTCCAATCCAATCCGCAGCCGGCATCGGCGCCCTGGCGGTTGATCGCGGGTCAAGGCGTGGGGCTGGTGGTTCCGGCTATCGTGCCGACCCCGCGCTTCGCCGGCGCGCCCCGGGATGGGAGGGACTTCCTGCTGCGCGAGATCGCTTCGGAGTTGCTCGATGGCGCCCGCCGGGAGGTGCTCACCGCCGCCGGTTACGCTTCCGAACAAAGGATCGGCGGGCCCGGCGTGCACCCAATCGGCCGCGACCTGGTGAACCTGCTGAAATCGGAACTGCCGGCGGGCGATCCCCGGTGGCCGCTGGTTGCAGCCTTGACTCTCGGCGGTATGGGCATCCCGCGGCCGGGCGTGGCCGATCTGCGAGAGGGGAAAGATCTCAACGGCGGCCACTCCTATGCGGACTCGTTCATCACCGCCGTGCTTCAGGAACTGGGCCCGTCCGAACCGGCCAGGCAGAGCCTCATCCGCGAGCTTCTGGCGAATTCCGATATCGCCAGTTGGGGAGTCGGCATGACCGTGCCCGAGTTTGCCCAGGATCCCGGCCTGATCCAGGAACTGCGCCGGATGCTGCGAGCCGCACGCCCCGGAGCGCTCCTGGTGGCGCGCAGCATCCTGATCGCCGGCGAGCACGCGATCCGGCCGGACGCCACGGCACTGAGCTTGCGCTACATCTTCACCCCAGGCGCCGACTTCTCCGAATTGCAGGCTGCCTGTTGGGTGATCAGGGACTTCGGAAGCGACGCGCAGTTCAACTGGCTGCTGGACCAGATCCGCGCCATCCAATATCGCGACCGGGACCGATACAACGCCCTGGTGCGCAATCTCCTGTGGTCCGATAACCCGCGGGAGCGCGCAGTCCTGGATATCATGCTCCACGACGACCGGATCTACGATGGGGAGACGCGTTATAGCGACCTGGCTCGCGGTGAGTTGCAGCGGCTCGGCAGATCCGCGGCCGGCCGCTGAGCATGTCGCCGCGTCGCCGGCCGGGCATCGGTGGGACAGGCCTTCCGCCTGTCGGGGGCCTGCCCCGGCGTCAGCTCCCCCGTGCCGCCCATTCACGCCTGTAACCGGCACGCCCATAGGTAAGCCCGCTACAATCTAGAGAGTGCCGGGAGTTTATCTTTCCTATCCTTTCTGCGCCCAGAAGTGCACCTACTGCAACTTCGCGTCGGGGGTGTATCCGCGCGAGCGGGAACGCCGCTACCTGGCGGCATTGGAACGGGAAGTCCGCGGGCACCGCTGGGAATGGCGGCCGGAAACGGTCTACTTCGGCGGAGGAACGCCTTCCAACCTGGATCCCGCGGCTCTCGAAGAGCTGTTGGAAGCCATTCCCGGCCGCCCCTGGCAGGAAGCTACCATCGAGGCTGCGCCGGGGTCCGTGACGGCGGAAAAAGCGCGCGCCTGGGCGAGCGCGGGGATCGGGCGGGTGAGCCTGGGAGTGCAGTCCTTTGTGGAGGCGGAAATTCGCCGCATCGGCCGGAAGCACACGCCCGCGACAGTGGTCCGGGAAATGCAGATTCTGGCGCAATACGGCATCGTGAACGCGAACATCGATCTCATCGCCGGCCTGCCCGGCCAAACCGCCGCGTCCTGGCGCGAGTCGCTCGACTGGATCGAGCGGCTCCAGCCGGCGCACGTCTCGGTCTACATGCTGGAAATCGACCAGGACAGCCGGTTGGGGAAGGAGATTCTCCACCGCGGCGCCCGCTACGGCGCGGCCGAGGTTCCCACCGACGACCAGATCGCGGATTTCTACGAGGAGGCCGTGGAGCGGCTGGCGGCGATGGGCATCCGGCGCTACGAGATCTCCAATTTTGCGCGCCCGGGCCGCGAATCGCGCCACAATTTAAAATACTGGAAGCTGGAGCCGTACGTGGGCTTCGGCGCGGACGCCCATTCGTTCGATGGCCGCGTGCGGCGGCGCAACCCCGAATCGCTGGAGGATTACCTGAACGCCGCGGCCGGCGGGGAAGACCGCGCGGACCCGGGGGAGCGTTTCTACGTGGGTCTGCGGCTCATGGAAGGCATCCGCCCGACGGCCGAGGAACGGGCCCGCTTCGACCGGCCCATCCGCCGGTTTCTGGATGCGGGTCTCCTGGAAAGCGCCGCCGGCGCGCTGCGCCTGACCGGCCGCGGCGTGCTGCTCTCGAACGAGGTGTTTCAGGAGTTTCTCACGGTATGATCGATTTGCGAAGCGACACCGTCACCCGGCCGACCGCTGCCATGCGGCGGGCCATGATGGAAGCCGAGGTGGGCGACGATGTCTACGGCGAAGACCCCACGGTGAACCGGCTGGAAAGCCGCGCGGCCGCGATTACCGGCAAAGAGGCGGCCCTGTTCGTGCCCACCGGAACGATGGGCAATACCATCGCCGTGAAGCTTTTGACCGAGCACGGCCAGGAAGTGATCTGCGATTCGCGGGCCCACCTGCTGGATTACGAGATGTCCATGGTGGCGTGGTTTTCGGGCTGCGTGGTGCGCGCCATTCCGACCGCCGATGGAGTGCTTTCCTGGGACGAGGTGCGGCGGCTGATCAAACCGGTCAACCCCTACTCGGCGCCCACCGGGATGGTGGAGATCGAAAACACCCACAACATGGCGGGCGGCTCGGTGTATCCCATGCAGACCGTTCGGCAGATTGCGGAAGGCGCGCGCGAGCGCGGGGTGAAGGTCCACATGGATGGCGCGCGGATCTTCAACGCGGCTGCGGCGCTGGGGATGCCCGTGAAGGAAATCGCCGCCCCCGCCGATACGGTGATGTTCTGCCTCTCGAAGGGGCTGGGTGCGCCGGCCGGATCGATTCTGGCCGGACCGGCGGAGCTGATCGCCAAAGGACGGCTGTACCGCAAACGGCTGGGCGGAGGAATGCGCCAGGTGGGCGTGCTGGCGGCGGCCTGCCTGGTGGCGCTGGACGAAAGTCCGCGGCGTTTGGAAGAGGATCACCGCAATGCGCGCTTCCTGGCCGCAAGCCTGGCGCGCATGGCCGGAGTGCGGATCGACCCGGCGGCGGTGGCCACCAATATCGTGGTCTTCGATGTCTCCGCCGCGGGACTGGCGCCGGCCGAAATCAGCGCCCGGCTGAAGCAGCGCGGGGTGCTCTTGAACGCCATCAACGACCGCGAATTGCGCGCCGTGACGCACTACGACGTGAGCCGCGAGGATTGCCTTCGGGCCGTGGAAGCGATCGCTGAAGTGCTTGCTCCGGTGGCCGTGGGAGAGGTCAACGGATGAATTCGACGTTTTGGAAATTGGATGGACTCATGTTGAAATTCCTTTTGCTGGCGGCGGGGGCGACACTGGCCTCCGGACAGCAATATACGATCACGACCGCGGCTGGAGGCGCGCCGCCCGCCACGCCCGCGACGGCCACCGCCGTAGCCATCGGCCAGCCCCAGCGGGCCACTGCCGACAAGGCGGGGAATATTTACTTCAGCAGCTCCAACAACTGCGTGTTCAAGCTCAGCACCAGCGGGGTGCTCACGCTGGTGGCGGGCAATTCACGCGCCGGTTTTTCGGGCGATGGCGGACCGGCCGTTAATGCCCAGTTGAACGGGCCCCAAGGCGTGGCCCTGGACCCCGCCGGAAACCTGTACATTTCGGATTCGTTGAATAACCGCGTGCGCATGGTGACGCCGCAAGGGATTATTTCCACCTTCGCGGGGACCGGCTCTTCCAGCCCGGATTCGGTGCCCGGCTCGTTCAACGACGGGGCCCCGGCCACTCAAGCCCTGCTCAAACGGCCCCAGGGCCTGGCCACGGATTCCGGGGGCAACGTCTACATCGCCGATACCGGCGACAACCTGATTCGCGAGGTGGTCAACGCTACCGGCCTGATTCAATCCATCGCGGGCGATGGATACCCCAGCTATTACGGCGAAGACGGCCCGGCGGTAGCCTCGGAATTGCACACCCCTTCGGACGTGGCGGTGGATTCCTCCGGCAATGTGTGGATCGCCGATACGGTGAATGAGTACATCCGGGAGATTGTCGCCAGCACCGGGTATATCCACCACATGGTGGGCAACAATGGCACGCCCAACCCCGGGCCGGGCACCGAGGGCTATTCGGGCGACGGCGCCTCCGCCCAGTTGGCAACCCTCTACTCGCCGGTGGGAGTGGCGCTCGACTCGTCTGCCAACCTCTACATTGTGGAGCAGGGGGACAGCCGCATCCGCGAGGTGAACGAACAGACCACCACGGTGACGTTTCCGGGAACCAATCTCAAGGTGGAGGCGGGATGGATCGAGACCGTGGTGGGAACCGACGTGGTGGGCTACAACGCTTCCAGTAACATCGCCAACCAGACCCCGCTCAACTATCCCACGGGGATGACGGTGGATGCCTCCGGCAACATGTTTATCGCCGACACGCTGAATCTGATGCTGCGCAAGGTTGCCAACAACCGCATCAGCACGGCGGCGGGCAACGGCCTGCTCAGCTACGGCGGAGACGGCGGGGCGGCCGGGAGCGCGCAACTGAACGCCCCGCAGGGCGTGGCGGTGGATCCGTCGGGCAACCTCTATATCGCCGATACCAACAACAACTCGATCCGCAAGGTGGCCGCCAACGGGAACATCTCCACTGTCGCCGGCAGCGGCGTTTCGGGCGGCGCCGCGCCGGGCAACGGGACCAACCAGTTCAATGGGCCCGAAGGGATGACCTCGGACACCAGCGGCAACATCTATATCGCCGATACCCAGAATGCGCGGGTGGTAAAACTTGCGGCCGGCGGCGGGTTGACAACCGTGGCGGGCAAC
>JASHSS010000793.1 GCA_030038565.1 Bryobacteraceae bacterium | reverse complement strand
ACCAGGCGCGGGCGTCGCTTCCGGCGACCCCGGCGTGGCGGAAGACGTAGCCGGTCTGGGCGGTGACCTGGTTGGCGAGACGCGGGGCGTAGGCGAAGCGCGAATCGCCGAGCGTCACCACCATGTTGTAGCCGTTGCGCTTCTGGGCGTCGAGCTCGCGCGCCAGCACCAGCTCGAACAGGCCGGTGGTGGAATTCGATTCCAGGTGCGAGACGTACCAGGGCGTGCGGAAGACCAGGGCATCGAGTGCCGTCGCGCCGGAAACCGCCAGCGCGCAGGCAACGACGAAAGGAACCCATTTGGGAGGTTGCATCCGTTTTAGAAAGGCCTGAAGACCTAAGACCCGCGAAGACACAGTTTAAACTACAGGAGATGCCGCCGGGGGAAGATGGCGGGCGCCCGAACCCCAGGCTGAACCCCCCTGGCTCTTCGGCCGCCTTCCAGCGGCCGACGTGCGCGGCTCAGAAATGGAGCGGAGCCGCGAGCGGTAAGGGAGCGAATTGTGCGCCCGGGGGATGGCAGGCTGCGACGAAAAGGGCTTGGGCAGGCTGAATGCCTGCCCCACCGGCGGCTTCCAGGCGTTTTTCCACAAACAAACAAGAGACTACCGCGGAGCTTCGATTTGGGGCATGGATTCGCGGAACTCTCCGCGGAAGATTTCGCTGAAGATCTGTAACACCTCGCCGTGCAGGGCGCCGTTATCGGCCACCAGGTGTTCGGAAGCGGTCACGGAGTGGGCGCCGCCGCGCATATCGGACACCTGCCCGCCGGCTTCCCGGACCAGCAAGGTGCCGGCCGCCATATCCCAGGGCTTGAGGCCGAATTCCCAGAAGAAGTCCAGCCGGCTGGCGGCGACGTAAGCCAGGTCGAGGGCCGCCGACCCGGTGCGCCGCACGCCGTGAGTGGCCATGGCCACCTGGTAATAAAAATGGATGTTGACGTTGTGGTGGCGCTTGCGGCTGGGAAAACCGGTGGAGGCCAGGCTGTCGGCCAGGCGCTGGACGCCCGAAACGTGCATGCGCCGGTTGTTGAGGTAAGCCCCGCCGCCACGCTCGGCGGTAAAGGTCTCCCGGCGGACCGGATCGTAGACCACCCCCGCCACCATCTCGCCGGCCGAAGCCAGCCCCAGGGTCACGTTGAACATGGGAAAGCTGTGGGCGTAGTTGGTGGTGCCGTCCAGGGGGTCCACGAACCAGCAGTATTCGGACGCGCTCTGGTGGCCGCCGCCCTCTTCGGCCACGATGTTATGGGAAGGGAAATGCGTGCGCAGCCGCTCCACCACCAGGCGCTCGGAGGCGCGGTCGGCTTCGGTCACCAGGTCGAATTCGCCCTTGAGCTCGAAGCCGATGTGCTTCTCCAGGTAATTTCCCAGGAGACTGCCGGCTTCGTGCGCGATCTCCACGGCCGTTTCCAGGTAGCGCATGGCCGCCAAGGGCTACGCTTCTTCCTGGAGATATTTGATATCGTGCTTGAAAATAAACAGGTTAGGCTCGCCCTGGCGAGTGAGCCGGATGAACGAGTGGTCGTAGTATTCGATGGTGCCCACGACTTCTTCGCCGCCCACCATTTTGACGCGGACTGGAATGGCCTTCTCGATCAACTGCTTGAGGTACCTGGTTTCCTCGAAGGTCTGCTCGGGCGCGCGCCCTGATTTACCACCTTGTTGTATCGTATTCGATCTCCTAGGGGTTTTTCTTTCTGACCGCGGGCGGCGGCGCCGGACGATCGGGGGTCACCGTGACGCGGGCGTCCGGACTGCTCCCTTCCGCATCACCATAATAGCCGTTGCGCGCCGAGACCCGCAATTCGGGGCGCTTCAGACGCACCTCCAGCTTGTGAAACGGGTCCTTGGTGAGGGGAACGTGGTGGGGATAGAAATCCAGGACATACTGGGTGCGCAATTCGGCGATGATATCGCTGAAGGTCTTGTCCAATTCGGCGCCGCCGGTGGGCATAAAGGACCGGCCTCCGGTTCCCTGGGCCATGAAGACGAGGGCGTGCTCGCCGCCGGTGTTGCGGCCGGAATCGCTGGTGATGGGCACGACCACCACCGGGTAGATGGTCGCATCGGCCATTTGGGCGGCCTTGAGGGCCTCGTGGACGTCGCGCCGGCTGGTGGTATCGCCGCCATCGGTCACAACGATGATTACCTTGCGGCCGCCGCGCGTTTCCAGGTCGCGCGAGGCGTACCAAATCGCGTCCCACAGGGAGGTTCCCAATTCGGGATGGGGACCGCGGGTGAGGCGGTCCAGGTCCTTCAAATAACGGTCCAGATTGACAAAACTATGGGTGAAGGAATGCTCGTTGATATCGTAGGCGAAATCGTAGAGGCCGACCGAATCGCCCGGATTGCCATCCGCCAGCAGGGCCCGCAGGAATCGCGAGGCGCAGTCCAATTCGTATTTCAGGTCTATGGAAGTGGACCCGCTGGTGTCCAACATGAGGGCGATCGACAGGGGCAGTTCGGTGGTGTGCTGGAGGTAGGCGATTTCCTGCTGGACGCCGTTGTCGTAGATTTCGAAATCGTCCTTGGTGAGCGTGCCCACGGGATCGCCGGCCTGGTTCTTGACCGCGGCGATGACGTGCACCAGCTTTACATCCACCTTAATCAAGGGAGGTTGCTGCGCGGAGGGCGTCTGCGCGCCCAGAAAGCCGGCGCCCCAGAGCGAGGCGCACAGGGCTTTAGCCCACCATCGGGACATTGGAATCCCACTCTCCTTCCACCCAGACGGCGCCATCGGCGAAGTGTTCCTTCTTCCAGATGGGAACCAGGCGCTTGAGCCGGTTGATGCCCTCCAGAGCCGCTTCGAACGCAGGGCGCCGGTGAGGAGCCGTCACCATGACGGCCACGCTGGTTTCCCCGATCAGCATGCGGCCCAAGCGGTGGACCATGGCGACGCGACCGACGGGGAACGAGGCCGCGATTTCGAGGCCGATCCGGCGCATGGTGGCGAGGGCCATGCCTTCGTAGCCTTCGTAATCCAGGCACAGCGTGGGGCGGCCGTTGGTGTGGTTGCGGACCACCCCCTCGAAGGTGACCACGGCCCCTTCGGCTCCCGTCAGAAGCCGCGCCTGGAGCGCGCGCGTATCGATGGCGTGGCGCGTCAATCCGAACCAGTGGCCGCCCTCCGCCTTTTCCCAGGTTTCGGTGGCGATTCCCCCGCTGACGGGCGGCAGGAAAGCCACTTCGTCGCCCTCCTGGATAAGGACGGTGGGCGCGGCAAATTCGCGGTTGCGCGCCACCACGATGCTGGGCGCCATCTGGCGCAACTGCGGAAAGCGCGCCGCGAAGCTCTGGAAAACCGTATCCAGGCTGGCGCCTTCGGGAAAGTCGAAGTCGCCCTGGGTTTCGCCCACCAGGTCCTTCAGGATCCCGAAAAACAGCACTCGCACGCGCATGTTGGGGTGTAACGTTCAGTCTAACAGACGGTTCCGGGCAGGCGCCCGTTGCAGCGTTTCGCCCCGGTTGCTGATCGGGCGGCGGGCGGGAGAAACGGCCGTGGTTCTATACTGTTGGTGATTCCGCCGGGCATGTCTACGGTTCTCGAAATCCGCGGCCTCTCCTGCTCGCTGGGCGGGCGTCCGGTGCTGCGGTCGGTTTCGCTGAGCGTGGCCGAAGGCGAGACCGTGGTGCTGCTGGGCCGGAGCGGATCGGGAAAAACCACGCTGCTGAAAGCCGTGCTGGGACTGGCGCCGGCGAGCGGCGGCGAAATGCTCTTCCAATCGCGGCCGGCCAGCGAGTGGCGGCCCATCGAATTGCGCCGGCGAATGGGCTACGTGGTGCAGGATTCGGGCCTGTTTCCGCACTGGACGGTGGAGCGCAACATCGCTCTTCCGGCGCTTCTGGCGGGCCGGGAACCCGCGGCCATCGCCCAACGGGTCAGGGAGCTTCTGGAAGCCGTCAGCCTGGAGCCGGACGAATTTCGCGGGCGCTATCCGCGCCACCTTTCGGGCGGGCAGAAGCAGCGCGTGGCGATTGCGCGCGCATTGGCCGCCGATCCGCCGCTGCTGCTGCTGGATGAACCCTTCGCGGCGCTCGACCCGATCACCCGCTACGATTTGCAGCGCCAGTTTCTGGATCTTCGGAGGCGGCTGGGCAAAGCGGCCCTGTTCGTCACCCACGACGTTCGCGAAGCTCTGATGATGGGCACGCGCATCGCCCTGCTCGCCGGGGGCGTTCTGGATGTGCTGGCGGCGCCGGCCGAATTTCTGGAGGCCCGCACGCCGGAAGCGCGCGCCTTCCTGGCCAGCCTGGAAGAGACCTGGAGAACCGATGAACGGCCGCGCCTCTGAAATCGCCGCCCTGACCCTGGAGCACCTGCAACTGGTGGCGCTATCGGTAGCCATCGCCGCCGCCATCGCCTTGCCGGCGGCCGTGCTGCTGAGCCGCCGGGCGGCCTGGCGCCCGTGGGTGGTGGGGTTCGCCAACCTGGCCCAGACCATTCCGAGCCTGGCGCTGTTCGGATTTCTGCTGCCGATTCCGCTGATCGGCGGCATCGGCAAGCGCACCGCGGTGGTGGCGCTGGCCCTCTACGCTCTGCTACCCATACTGCGCAACACGCTGGTGGGCATCCTGGGGGTGGATCCGACGGTTCGCGAACTGGCTGTGGCCATGGGCATGACGGGCCGCCAGATCCTGTGGCAGGTGGAGTTGCCGCTGGCGGCGCCTTCCATCCTGGCGGGCCTGCGCATCGCCACCGTGGCCACCATCGGTGGCGCCACTATCGCGGCGGCGATCGGCGGCGGCGGGCTGGGAGTCTTCATTTTCCGCGGCATCGCCATGCTCGACACCTCGACCGTGCTGGCCGGAGCCGTTCCGGCCGCCCTGATGGCCCTGGCGGCCGACGAAGGACTGGAATGGATGGAACGCCGATTTTCGCCGCGCTGAAGGCGCTCACAGTGACCGCCGTCGCGTTGGCGGGGCTGGCCCTGGGGGCTTGTTCCGGGCAGCCGCACCTGGTGGTCGGGTCGAAAAACTTCACCGAGCAGGTGCTGCTGGGCGAGATTCTGGCGCAGCAGATCGAGCGCACCCTGCACCTGCCCGTGGAGCACAAGCTCAATCTGGGCGGCACGCTGCTGGCCCACCAGGCGCTAGTGCAGGGCGATATCGACCTGTATCCCGAGTACACCGGCACGGCCCTCACGGCGGTTCTCAAACAGGCGCCCCCCCGAGCCGGAGCGGACCAGACCGCGGCGGTCTTCCAGGAGGTGGCCGCGGCGTATCTCCGCCGGTGGCGGTTGGTGTGGCTCCAACCGATGGGCTTCAACGATACCTTCGCCATGATCGTGCGCGGCGAAACTGCGCGCGGCGAACACCTGGCTACGCTTTCGGATGCCGCCCGCGCGCACCCCTGGCGCATGGGCGTGGGCTACGAATTCCGCCAGCGGCCGGACGGACTGGAGGGACTCCTGGGCGCCTACCACCTGCAAACCGCGGGCTACCCCGTCAGCATGGATCTCGGGCTGCTCTACGCCGCCCTGTCCAGCCGGAAGGTCGATCTGATCGCCGCCAACTCCACCGATGGGCTGGCCTCCGCCATGGACGTCACGGTGCTCGCGGACGATCGGCATTACTTCCCGCCGTACCAGTGCGCCGTGGTGGTCCGCGAAGCGACCCTGGCGCGGTACCCCAAGCTGCGAGAGACGTTGGAGTCGCTTTCAGGGCGAATCACCGACGCGGTGATGAGGCGGCTCAATTACGAAGTGGATGGCCGCCATCGGCCGGTGCCGGAAGTGGCCGCCGGATTCCTGGGGTCGCTGCGATAGGGGGGAACTAAGGTCCTTGGGCACTCGCCGGATCTGAACTTCCGGGCGCGAATCCGCGGGCGGCGCGCCATCCCCGGCTCTCCGCCAGCCGTTATAATCAGATTGCTCTCATGAACCCTACCGTGGCGGTGCGGCCGGCGATGTCCCGGTTCCGATGGATCGTGTGCGGCCTGCTGTTCTTCGCCACCGTAATCGCCTACGTCGATCGGGGGGTGCTGGCGTACCTGGAGCAGACGCTCGAAAAGATCATCGGGTTCAACAAGGAACAGTACAGCTACATGACGGCGGCGTTCCAGGCGGCCTATGCCATCGGGCTGGTGAGCGCCGGGCGGCTCACCGACCGGCTGGGGACGCGCAAGGGCTTCGCTATCGCGATCACGGTGTGGAGCGTGGCGGCGATGCTGCCGGGGCTGGCGAATTCCGTGGCCACTTTCGGCTTCGCCATGTTCTTTCTAGGCCTCGGAGAGGCGGCCAATTTTCCGGCTTGCATCAAGACCGTGGCGGAGTGGTTTCCCAAGAAAGAGCGCGCCCTGGCCACCGGGTTGTTCAATTCGGGCGCCAATATCGGCGCCATCGTGGTGCCCGCGGTGGTTCCGTTTCTGGCGTTGACGTTCGGCTGGCGCGGGGCGTTCATCGCCACCGGAGCGCTGGGATTCGTCTGGCTGGCGTGCTGGCTGCTGCTCTACGACAAGCCTGAAACGCACCGGCGGATTTCGGCCGCGGAGCTGGCCTACGTGCGCAGCGATCCGCCCGAAAAGATTGCCTCGGTGGCATGGGCGCGCATCGTACCGCTGCGCGAAACCTGGGCCTTCGCGCTGGCTAAGTTCTTCACCGACCCGGTGTGGTGGTTCTACCTCTTCTGGCTGGCGCCCTATTTACAGGAGACCTACCACCTGGATATCAAGCAGAACCGCCTGCCGGTGATCGTGGCGTACGCGCTCTCCTGCGTGGGCAGCGTGGCCGGAGGATGGCTTTCGGGGTTCCTGTTAAAACGCGGGACGCCCGTCAACGTGGCGCGCAAAGCGGCCCTGGGGGCCTGCGCGGTGGCGGTGCTGCCGGTGCTCTACGCGCCCTATTCGCACAATTTGTGGGTGGTGGTGGGACTGGTGGGGCTGGCCATGGCGGCGCACCAGGGCTGGTCGGCCAACCTGTTCACCCTGCCCTCGGATTTGTTTCCGCGGGCGGCGGTGGCCAGCGTGGTGGGCTTCGGGGGGATGGTCGGCTCGCTGGGAGGGGTGCTGATGCAGCTTGGGGCGGGCCGCATCGTCCAGGCTACCCACAGCTACCTGCCGCTTTTCCTGATCGCCGGCTCGGCATACCTGGTGGGGTTGGGAATCGTGCAACTGCTGACGCCGCGGCTTACCCCGGCCAGCCTGGATTAGCGCCGCGTGACCCTCGCCTGGCGCACGCCCGCGGCTTTACTCTTCCTGCTGGTGCTGACCGCGGGCTTCTACTGGCAAGTGACCTTTTCGCGCGGTTACACCTGGCTCGAAAACCCCGACCAGGGGCTGCAAGTGCGTCCGTGGCTGGATTTCGAAGCCCGCGAATTGCACGCCGGGCGCGTGCCGCTGTGGGCGCCCTACGAATGGGGCGGGCAATCGCTGATCGGGCAGGTGCAGCCGGGGCTGGCGAATCCGCTGAACTGGCCGCTGTTCGCCATGCCGCTCGAGGGGGGCCACATCCCGATCGCCACGCTGCACTGTTATTGGGTGCTGATCCACTGGCTGGCAGCGGCCTTCGCGTTCTGGCTGTGCCGCGACCTGGGAGCGGGGGTGGCGCCTGCAATCCTGGGTGGAGCGGTGTATGCACTGGCGGGCTACGTAGGGCATTCCATGACCCCGCAGTTCCTGATGGGGGCGGTGTGGATTCCGGTGATCCTGCTGTTCTTCGCACGGGTGGGGCGCGGCCGGCGCGTCGTGGCGAGCGCGGCATGGTGCGGAGCGGCCCTGGGCGCGGCGTTTCTGGGCGGGCACCACAACATCCCTATCTATACCTCGGTGGTGCTGGTTGGTCTGTGGGCGTGGCGACTGGCTGTGGACTGGCGCCAGGGGCGGATGTGGATGGCGGCGGCGGTGTTCGGAGTGACTGCGTTTCTGGTGGCCGCGGTGCAGATTCTGCCGGCGGTGGAATATGGCCGCCAGTCGCTGCGGTGGGTGGGCACGCCGGACGCCCTGAAGTGGAACGACCGCGTTCCGTACAGCATCCACGCGCAGTTTTCCCTGGGCGCGCAGGCGATTCCGGGGCTGGTGCTGCCTGGCCTGGCTCACCATGCCGAGCCGTTCGTGGGCAGCGTAGCGGTGGCTCTGGCGCTGATCGCCCTCTGGCGTGGACGGAGGCGGTGGGAGGTGCGGATGCTGGGGGCGGCGGCGCTGGGCGGGCTGCTGCTGGCGCTGGGCAGCGCGACGCCGTTCGAGCGCCTGGCCTACTGGCTGATCCCCATGGAGGAGAAGGCGCGCTATCCGGCCTTCGCCATCGTCATCTGCCAGGCGGCGATTGCGGGGCTGGCGGCGCTGGGCCTGGAAATGTGGCGTTCGGTGAAACGGCGGCGCGCCGCGGTGTTGGCGACGGTGGTGTTTTGGGCGGCGGTGTGCGGATACTACGGCGCCTGCCGCTGGCTGCACACGCCGATCTACGCCAGGCCGCTCTGGCCGGGGGTGGCGGCGTCCTTAGGGCTGGCGGTGGTATTGCGGTGGTGGTGGCGCGGCGCGCCGGCGGCGGTGCTGGCGCTCTTTCTGCTGGAAGCCCTGGCCTTGCCCGCGCCCGTCCAGCCGCGCGGCGGCCCGCAATCGTACGCGCAGATGATGGAGAAGCAGGACGATATCGCCCGGTTCCTGCACGCCCAGCCGGGCTGGTTCCGGGTGTTTCTGGATGAGGATGTAGTGCCCTATAACTTCGGCGACTGGCACGGCATCGAGCAGTTCGGCTCGTACACCGCGTCGATGCCCATAGGGGTGCATGCTTTGCTGGGCCATGCCGGAACGGAGCGCCTGTTCGGGGTTGCTTACCGCGTGGCCCGCGAGCCGTCCGATCCGGCACAGGTGGAGGTTTTTCAGTCGCGCAGCGGGCTGAAGGTGTTCCGCGATCCGCGCATCGGGCCGCCCGTCTGGATGGAGCGGCCGGCGGGCGCCGCCTGTGGCCCGGACCAATTGCGGGTTACGGCGCGCGCGCCGGAATTTACCCGCATCGATGCCACCGCCGCGTGCCCCGGCTTGCTGGTGGTGGGCGACCCCTGGTTCACCGGCTGGCGCGCCTGGGTGGATGGGCGGCGCGTGCGTATCCAGCAGTACCAGGGCGTCATCCGCGCGGTGGCCCTGGAGGCGGGCGTACATCGCGTGGAATTCCGCTATGAACCGGGCTCGGTGTGGTGGGGAGGAGCGCTGAGCGTGCTGGGCATCGCAGTGGCGCTGGCACTGCACTTTAGAGCACACTAGCGCGTTGCCCCTGGAAGCCGCCAGACGTAGAATCAGGGTGCGATGGGTGAACCGGGGAGCAAGACGATTCTGGTGGTCGATGACGAGCCGGAAATCCGCAAGCTGGTGGCGGCCATGGTGGGGCAGTTCGGCCATACCGTGCTGACGGCGGACAGCGGCGAGCACGCGCTCACGCTGGTCCGCAAAGGCCATCCCATCGAATTGCTGATTACCGACGTGATCGCGCCCGGAATGAGCGGCCCCATGCTGGCGGACAAGCTTTCCGCCCTCCAGCCCGATCTCAAGGTGCTCTACATTTCCGGCTACGACAACACCCACGTGGTGCGGAAGTACGTCGTGGAGAAAGGCCACCTACTGCTGCCCAAGCCCTTCACGGCGGAAGCGCTGCGGGAGAAGGTCGAGTCGCTGCTGGGGCCGCTGGCAAAGGCGTAGGTACGGGCAACGGCCGGAGTCCTGAGGGCTGCTGCGGGTCCAGAGCCGTTGGTCTTATACCGCATGAGGGGTTCGCAAGACCTGCTGAATGGCCTTCGAGGGGCCGGCCGGATCGGAACCCGCCAGCAACTCGTGGAACTCGCCGCTCAGCAATCCTTCAGTCTTGACCGGCACGGCACGCTCGGCGAGGGCTTCGATGCGGGTGCGGATGGCAAGCGCCTGAACCGGATCGTCCATGGTGGAACTGAGCAGCATTTCTTCCGCTTCGTATGCCGAGGCCGGCTTTTCGGAAATCGACAGGACGCGCATATCGCCGACCACCACGGCGTCCCTGGCGGCGAACTCGCCGGCGATTTCGGGTGAGATCCAGTAGACATCGCTCGAGGCGTTGCGGGCCAGCACGGCGATCTGGCAGATCTCCTCGGTGGTGTAGGCGCGCAGATCGGGCTTGAGCACCACCACCCGCCGGGACACCGGCCGCTCAAAGCTGCGGGCCGTGCGGTTAATGACGCCGCAGGCGCGCCGGATGTCCTGGAATTGGCGGGCGCCCCAGAATGCCGGCGTGACCAGGTTGTGGTTCTCCACCATCACCAGCGGGGCCCGCAGATTGCACGACAAATAAAACAGCCCATCGGCGTAAGTAGCCGGAACGCGGCCCAGGCGCGCGAGTTCGGCGGCGGAATCACGCAGTGCGCGCCACATCACCTGGGGCTGGAGCGCCGGCACCGGCACCGAGATACTGCCGGATTCGAGTTCCCGCAGACAGGCATTCAGGGTGTCTTCGATGAGCTGGTGCGGCGGCGCGACATCATAGGCGCCGCGCCCGGCCAGGTACCTGGCGGGTTCGATCAGCTCGTCCGGGAATCCGAGGCCGCGAAGCTCGGCGGCATCGAACCGGCTTTCCCGTCTGCGTGCGGGTTCCGAGGTCATGATGTTTTCCTTCTTTCCCATGGTAAGTAACCCTCCGTGATTTTGCGCAGCCGGTCCGTATCGAAATCGCGATACATGGCGTCTTCGAGTTGCCGGTTGGCGCGGCGCAACGTTTCGGTGACGCTGCCTTGATCGATCATGGGCCCCTGATCGGCCGGGTTAGCCATCCGGTCCAGGGCGGCTTTCATACACTCGCGATCCCCGACCGGCAAATAATAAAGTGGCAGTTGGGTGTAATAGAGGCGCGGCAGGCCGGCCGTCTCGAACGCCTCGCTACCGAGCACGCCCCGGATGACCACAGCGAGCCGCTGGAGTCCCATATAGCCGGAACCGGCGGGGAATTGATGAACGATTTCACCCGTCAGCGTGATCATCAGTTGGTCCGCCTCTCCGGCCTGACCGGTTTTGGCGAAAGCCATCTGGTAGAGCAGCGGTGTGAGCCGCCGCACCACTTCCCGGCAAGCCGCGCTACGATTGAAGTCCGGCGAAAACAGCTCCTCGTAAGTGGCATCTTCGACGGCCGGCCGTTCATAGCTTTCGATCAGGCCTGCGAGCCTCTCTCGCAGAGCTTTAAACTTCTCCCACATATGGAATCGCGGGCTAGCCCCTTTCTGTTACATCCGCCGTGATGTTTTTCATGTGTTCCCGTAACATATGGATAATTCTAGACTTACTCACCCGCACCGCGACCGGGCTGAGGTTCATCAGCCGGCCGATCTCTTCCGATGAGTGGCCCTCCACGTAGGCCAGCTCGATAATCCGGCGGTCCCGCTCCGGCAGGCGCTCCAGGAGACGGTCGAAATCCAGAGCGGCTTCGGGCGATGGCGCCTGGGCGGCCCGAGGGATGTCCGTAATCTCTTCGTGCGCCAGCACACGCAGATGTTTGCGGAGCACGTCCGTGGCAGCGCGCTCGGCCAGAACCTGCACCAAGCCGGTGATCGCTTCGGGCGGGGGGACCGGGTCGCCGGCCGGGATGCCTTTCATCCAGCGGGCCAGCCGCAGAAAGGTGTCCTGAAAGGCTTCGGCGGCCCAATCGGAATTGTTGGTGATGCGGTAGCAGACGGCGTGGACCCGGTTGGACTCGCGCCGCACCACCTCCACGAGCGTTTTTTGTTTGCGGCCCGCGCGAGACCCGCTCACTCAGTTTCAATCTCCCGAATCAGCCGGTAGGTAAAGGAGCGGCCGGCCCCCTCGACCACGAATCGCGCACGCACCGCGGCCGGCCGGAAACAGTTGCCCCTGGTCCCGCGGAGCACCACCCGCCGCCAGCAGCCGGTATTGACGTAGTAAGCGGGACGCGTATCGGGGCTCTCCAATTGAGTGATCAGCGGACGGTGTGTGTGGCCCATCAAGATGTACCGGAACCCGTCCTGAGAGTCGAGGAAATCCTGCGCCTCCTGAACGTAAGGATCTCTCGGTCCGAACAGCGCCTCGTATTCCCGGCGCAGCTCCGGGACGAGTTGGGCGAGCGACTGCTCCTTCGAGAGGCGCAGGGCGTAGCGCATGAACTTGTGGGTGCGGTCGCCATAGAGCTTCTCGTCGCTGAAGGCCTTCTCGCCAAGCAGGCCGTCCACGGCGCGGCGCCAGATGTCGAGTACCTGCTCGCGCTGGTTCTGATTGGTCAGGTGGCGTTCCAGGATATAGCGGAAATAGAGCGCCAGTTCGACCGAATCGACGTTGTCGAGATCCTGGTAGGCGCGGGCGATGGGTGTGTCCGCATCATTGGGGTCGCAACCGGCGCCGGTGCAGGCTTCGGTGACGAAAATATTGACGAGCCGCAGTACGATGAGGTCGCCGTAAGCCCATCTGCCCTCGGCGCCGTCATGCCAGTTGAGGGGGTCAGCCACGTTACCATGGACGGCGAAGATCTGTGCCGACCGGTCGGCGTAGTGGGAGAAGAAGCCGTCGGAGGCCGGGTGCTCGAAAGCCAGGAAATCGCACACCTCCTGGCGGCACTCGGCGCTGAGTTGGACCATGTAATCGTGATTGCCGGGGATGTAGTAGGTGCGCAGCTTGCCCTCGGCGGTTTGGGCTTTCAAAGCGGCATGGAATTTCGGGAAGCGCGCCACGATACGGCGGAGAATCGTGAGCGCGGCTTTGCCCGCCTTAGGGGGGAAGTTCCGAAACTCCACGCTCATGTTGGTCCACGGGGCGACTTTGGCGGCGGCCCAGAGAGGCGCCCATTCGGACGAGCGCAGCAGCTCGAAGATATCGCCGAGAAAAACGAGATTGATAGGAGATTCGAGCTTCGGTAGCTCGCCGAGGAGGCGGGTAGCGAGCTGGTCATCGGTGACCGATTCGCCGATGGTGCCGTCGGTGAGGTGCAGGTCGCTGACGAATACGTGCATTGCGGACTCTATTGTACAGACCGGCAGGAGGGAGGGCTTCCCGGCGACCCGGTCCGCCGGAACGGCGGAACCCCTCTTCCCCCGGCGGCCTGAAACAGGATACAATGAGGCTTGAGTGTCGAGCTAACCGAGTGGGCGAAAGCCCACTTTTTTGTTGGATTCCGCACTTTTTGAGCGATGCAAGAAGCGGTAGCGTCCAAAATCGAAGAAATTGCCAGGCGCGTGGCCGAGCCGGAGGGCATGGAAGTGGTCGAGGTGGAAGTCAAAGGCGGAGGAGGGAGTCGCCTGGTGCGTATTTCGATCGACAAGCCTTCCGGCGTCACGCACGCCGATTGCGAGTTGGTCTCCCAGCAGGTAGGCGCCATTCTGGATGTCGAAGACGTGGTGCCGGGAGGCCGTTACACCCTCGAGGTGAGTTCCCCCGGCCTCGAGCGCAAGCTTCGTAAGCCGCAGGATTACCTGCGGTTCCAGGGACAGAAAGCCAAGATTACGCTGCGCCAGCCGATCGGCGGGAGATCCTACTGGGAAGGAACCCTGGCCGGCTTCGAAAATGGTGAGGTGGCGCTGGAGACCCAACCGGGAACCTCTTTGCGCTTTCCCTTCGAGCAGATCCACAAGGCCAATCTCAAGTTCGAGTGGTAGACCCGCGGGGAGAAACCGGCCGCCAGAAATACATCAGTCAGGAACGAGGGCACTTTGGAAACGATTTTTCAATCCATCGAGATACTCAGCAAGGAAAAGGGCATCGATCCGCGGATCGTCCTGGACGCTGTCAAGGACGCCATGCTGATCGCCGCCCGCAAACACTATCGCAGCAATGAAGACTACCTGGCGGAGATGGATCCGAAGACCGGGGCCATTCAACTCTACGCCGTGAAGAAGGTAGTGGAGACGGTAGCCGATCCGGTTCACGAGATGACCCTCGCGGAAGCGCGGCGCATCCAGCCGGACAGCGAAATCGGGGGCGAGGTCCGCATCAAGAAGAACACCGATGCCCTGGGGCGCATTTCGGCGCAAACCGCCAAGCAGGTGATTTTTCAGAAGGTGCGCGAGGCGGAACGGGAGACCGTCTTCAACGAGTACTCGGGCCGCACCGGCGAGCTGGTGAATTGCACCATCAAGCGGGTGGAGGGGCCGGATTACATTCTGGACCTGGGGAAGACCGAAGCCAAGCTGCCCAAGAAGGAGCAGTCGCGGCTGGAAAGCTACAGCGTTGGCGACCGCGTCCGCTGCGTCATCCGCCTGGTGGATAAATCCAGCAAGGGTCCTGGCGTGCTGGTTTCGCGCGCCGCGCCTGAGCTGGTGATGCGCCTGTTCGAGCAGGAAGTGCCCGAAATCTACGACGGCACGGTAGTCATCAAAGGCTGCGCGCGCGAGGCCGGCGAGCGCACCAAAATCGCCGTGCAGAGCCGCGACCGCGATGTGGACAGCGTGGGCGCCTGCGTGGGCATGAAGGGCATGCGGGTGCAATCCATCATTCGCGAGCTGCGCGGGGAGAAGATCGACATTATCGAATTTTCGGACGATTCGGTGGTGTTCGCCACGCACGC
>JASHSS010000792.1 GCA_030038565.1 Bryobacteraceae bacterium | reverse complement strand
TCCGCAAGGCTTCCCGCGCCTCCCGCGGGATTACGATTTGATTCTTCCTGGAAAGGGTAGCCTCCGCCATCGCTTTACATTCTAGGGTAAGGTAAGGCGGTTTCGCGGGCTGAACCGATCCTTCCTCAGACCCGATCCGCCACCACCAGGCGGATTTCGCGGTTACCTGCGCGTTCGGTAACTGTTTGCTGGACTGCACCGGGTCTTCGAACCTGGTATTGAGACAGTCCCAGAAAACCACGGTCGCTTCGGGAGCGTTGGCCGCGGTCCACTTGGTGAAGTGTTCCCGGCGGACTGTGGTAGGTCGGATCACCGCTGGCGTCGAGACTAGCTTCTTCGAGGCGCCCGGCAATACCTCAGAAGACGAATTTGCCGGTCAACACCATAATGCGGCCGGAAACAGCCGATCCCTGGAACGCCCCGTAGGCGCTCGTGGGCGGCGTCACCGTGCTGGTGATCAAGCCGAACCCGGGCAGCGCCACGTTGTGCCCCGGCGCGGCGAAATTGGGATGGTTCATCAGGTTGTAAGCGCTGGCGCCGATTTGCAGGTACATCCGCTCGCCCATGGGGATCTTCTTGTAGATCGAGGTGTCGATGTCGTGATAGCCCGGGCCGTAGAAGAAATTCCGCGCCAGGTTGCCGAAGTTGGTTTCCTGGCCCGAGGGGACGAACTGCGACGAGTTCAAGCACGGGGTGCTCACCGCCGAGTCTCCGCATGTGCCATTCAGCTTCCCGCCCGTGTAGGTCGCGAGCATGGTGCCGCCGATCGAATTGGCGCCCAACTCGCCCGCCAGTTGGCTATCGATGACGCTGAACGGCGTTCCCGTGCGCATGTAGAACTTGCTCGACACGGTCCAGCCGCCCACCACATAGTTCAGCCCTCGATTGGCGGCTCTCCACGGGGTATCCCAGACGAAGTCCGCCACCAGGCTGGAGCGGATGTCGTAATCCGCGTTGGAATAGCTGTTGACGATGTTGGGGCTGGTCATGCTGGTGAGCGAGGTCCCTCCGTTGTACGGCAACCCCGAACCGCCGTTGGAAACATCGTCCAGAGCGTGGCTCCAGGTGTAGCCGAGTTGCCCGGAGAAGCCGCGCGCCAGGGCCCGCTTGAACTGAACGGTCAGTCCGTCGTAATTGGAGATCCCCGCGTTGGTCAACTGCGTGACATTGGTGAACATCGGGTCCCGCTGCGTCAGCGGCAGGCTGCCGAAGGTGGGGAACTGCGCGGTGTTGGCGTCGTAAGCGTTGGCAAACCCGTTGATCGCCAGTAGATTGAACCCGTGATTCCCGGCGTACGTCGCAATGAACACGTTCTTGGCCCCGATGGGCTGCTCGATTTCGAAACTCCACTTGATTACTTCCGGGGTCCCGAAATGCTGCGGAATCGAAAAATAGTTCGGCGGGCTGAAGGCCGGGTCGATGTTCTCCAGTTGCCCTACCGTCGCGCCGGAAGTAAACCCGTTCTTGAACGTGGTGTACTGGCTCAGCGCGGCGCTCGCCGCTGCCGGACCCACCGCCGTGCCGTCGAAGATCACCGAAGTGTACGGATAAGGCGGATTCACAAACACGCTCGAAACCAGGAATCCGGGAGCCAGATCCGCGAACATCCCCATGCCCGCGCGTATCACCGTCTTACTCGATCCCTTGGGACTCCACACAATCCCCACCCGCGGCTGCGGAACAATCTCGTCAATCGAGTAATAGGCCTTCGAAAGACCCGTCTGGATCACGCTGTTATAGGCCACGTTAGACGTGTTGAACGTCGAACCGGTGAACTGAGAGTTGAGGTTGTTGTAACAGTCGTCCTTGCAGACAGGATTGTTGCTGTGGTCCAGCCGGACGCCGAACATCAATTTGATATTGGGCTTGATGGCCCATTCGTCCTGCGCGTAGACGCCATAGTTCAGGAAGCGGATGTGCGCCACATCGAGCGGCGTAAAAGCCTGGATGTAAAGGCTGCCGGTATTGGGGTCGGTGACGCCTTGGGCGAAATCCGCCAGCGAGTTGAAACTGTACCAGCCGTGGGTGCTCTCGTTCAGTCCGTGGTCCGATACATCCTCGTGCCGCAGATTGATCCCGAACTTGAGGGTGTGATTGTGCTTGATGACCGAAAGGTCGTCGGAGAACTGGGCCTGTCCGACATTGCGGCCCTGCGGAAACGCGCCCCAGAAATCGCCCATCGGATAGAAGCCGCCGCCGTTGGCGCCACCGTCGTTGATGCCGAAATAGGTCGGGAACGCGGCCAGCGAGGCGGTCGTATTGGCCGGCCCGAAGATGGCGCTATAGTAAAGTGCCGATCCCACGAAGTTGTTCACGATGCTGGGGGAGAGGATCGAGGTCAGGTTGACCTGCCCCTCGCTCTCCGGCTGGATGCTCTGCAGGTTCAGGGTCGGGCTGATCAGATTGGTGCCGGTGGGCTGGAATCCGGTGTCGTGCTTGAAACGGAAATTGATGGTCTCCTTGTCGTTGATGTTGTAGTCCGCGCGGGTCGTCAGCAGCCACTCCGTGTTCTGATTGGATCCGTTGGTCGCGTAGGCCCGGGCGCAGGAAACGTTGGTTCCGAAAATGCCGCCCGAAAGCGCCGGCGTTCCGGCCAGTTGTCCGCATCCCAGGTTGCCGTTGCCGTCCTGCAAGGGTCCGCTGCCATTGGTCACCGTCACGGCGCGGCCCGCCCCCGGAGCGTTATTCCACAGACTGAATGCGTTCTGATACAGCGACTGCGCCGCGGGAGCCACATTCGCCAGCGCGTATTGCTCGAGCGCCGTCGAAGGGATGGTCACCACCGCGGTCACCGGCAGCACGTATCGGATCCCCTCGGTATCCGCCAGGAAGAACAGTTTGTTCTTGATCACCGGACCGCTCAGCAGCGCGGCATACTGGTTGGAGTCGTCCCGCGGCCGCTGAACCCCGTTCAGATTGTTGAAAAAGTCGTTGGCGTTCAGCATGTCGCCATTCCAGTTCTCCACCAGGTCTCCGTGAAAGGCGTTGGTGCCGTGCTTGGTCACGTAGTTGATCTGCGCCCCCGCAAAACGGCCGTACTGCACGCTATACCCGTTTTGCACCACCGTGGTCTCGGAAATCTCGTTGGCTCCCAGCGTCAGGTTGCTGGCCCCCGAGTTGTTCAGGTTCAGGTACGGATCGTCGTAATCGGCGCCATTGATGGTGAACAGGTTGGAGGTGCCCGGCAGCCCTTCTGAAGAGAAATTGCCGTAGCCCGCCCCCGTGCTCAGGTTGATGCCCGGAACCGTGAAGGCGATGGTGGTGATATCCCCGCCCGGCATCGGAAGCTCCTCCATCTGCCTGGCGGTGAAGGTCGCCGAAAGGTTGGCGTTGTCCGTGTTCAACAACTCGGCGGAAGCGCTGACTTCAATCGTCTGGCCGACGGACTGGACCTTGGCCACCAGGTCCAGCGAGATTGCCTGGCCGACTTCCACCACTACCTTGGTCGTGTCCGATACCAGCCCCGCCGATACCGCCGCAATCGTGTAATTCCCCGGCTTCACGAAGGTGAAGCGATACGCGCCGCTACCGTTGGTCACCTCCGTGCGAGCCTCGCCCGTGTCCATCGATTTCAGAGTCACGGTCGCCCCGGGAATCACCGCCGCCGTGGCGTCTTTTACCGTTCCGGTCAGGTCGCCGGTCGTAACGGTCTGGCCGTATGCGCCGGCGGCGGCTAAACCAAGTAAAATCGCAACCACGCGAAAGCAGACAGGGAAATCGCGAGTCGTGAAAAGCTTTGCGCCGGCAGGTTCCGGCGCCATTGGGCCTAAGTTATTCCTCATACACCTCTCCTCCAGCAGGAATTTTCCGAGTCGTAGCGGTTGCAGCCGATTGGTAGCGCGCCGGGCGAATCAGCCTCAGGCAGACTCCTGAGAGAATCGCCCAAAACGGCCATCTTGGATATAAGAGATGTAGCCCCTCTTGCGTTGTCCACCAACCAACTCCAGCAGACCCTCTTTGCATCCCGGGTCCGCCTCCGTCTCCGTTGGTGTGATTCTATGGCCTGATGTCCTGTTTTGTCAAGACTTTAGAGGGGTGGCGAAGAGGTGGTGAAGAAGCGCGGCCCGCCGCGGCGCCCAACCATCCCCGGCCGCGTTCTGCGTTGTGACCGCGGGAACTGGCGCAAGGTCCTTGGAATGTTTCGCTTTGGTTAACATCCGGTGGCGGGTTTATGGCTTCGGACTGACCACGTAGTCTTTGAAATAACTACTACTGTCGGTCTTCGACCACAGCCCGATCTTCCCTGCCACCGGCGGGCGAAGCACCGGGTTGTTGGCCGGAAACAGGTCCGCATTGGGCGGCCCGCGCCTGCCTGCCGCGGGTTCGCTGCCCAACGTGTACTCCAGCGCCAGGGTCCCGTCCAGAAACGCCTGGAAGCCGGCTCCCTCCACCGTCATCTTCAATTCGTGCCACGCGTTCCGGTCCAGCATGAAGGGTTTGTTGCGGTCGCTGAACCGCACGTTGCGCCGGATGCCGTTGTGGAATTCCCACAGCCCCACGTTGTTCTCGGTGTCGTTGTAGCGCACCGCCAGCCAGTCGCCCGTGGGCTTTACGTTGAAGAGAATCCCCGAGCAGCGGTCCGCCTCGCCGGCGATCGTTTTGAACTTCAGGCTGATGGAGCCGTTCGTGAAGTTATCTACACTCTTGAGGAGCGCCACCGGGTAGTAGGCGAATTGCTTGGCGTTATCCATCAGTTCCTCGTTGGACGTGCCGTACAGCTTGCGCGCCGTCTCAATCAGCAATTTGGTGGGGTTATCCTTGCTCGCCACCCACGGCCGGCCGTCGAGCATAATCACCTTCTCGCCGCCATCCTGGGCCACGATCCACGTCCCCACAATCGGCTCGAACGCCGCCGGCGGCTTGCCCACCTGCTCGCCCGCCAGGGAAACCTTGATGTCCGCTGCGCCCGCCACGGCTGGCAGCACAACGGCCGCCACGGCCGCCGTCAGGATCATCCGCGCAGTACAGATCAATGACTTCATCGGAACCTCCTTCGTATAAGGACTGCACCGGCCAGGAATAGCCCCGGCCAGAAGCCATAGAATAACGCGCCGGCGCCGGTGGCCGGCACGGCCAGCGGATGCCCGCGAAACACGTCGTCGTCCGTTTCCGGCGGCGGCGCTACCCCGGCCAGCGAGTAGATTGCCTCCAGCACGCCTTCCGCCGTGGTCGCCCGGCTCATGGTCTTGCGGCCGCCCAATTCATACCAGATTTCGCCGTACCCCGCCCGAGTCTGCTCGAACAGCCCGATCGAGGTGCCCGAGAAGTACCGCACCTGCACATCCGGCATCGCCCGCCGCAGCTTGGAAAGCGCGCGGTGCTCCAGTTCCAGCCGGCGCGGGTCTTCCGGCGCCAGGTGCGCCTCGATCTGTAACGGCCCGCGGATCTTCGCGAGCGCCCGCTCATCGGCTTCCGGAAAGGAATTGCCGCGGGCTTCGGAGGTGTCCCAACTGGCCTGCACGTGCATACTCGCCAGGATCGCGCCCGCCGCTATCAGGCCGATCACGGCCGATCGGTACACCCGCCGGCTCACCGCCATCCCCAGCCCCATCCACACCGCCGCCAGCGCCAAGCCAGTCCCAATCAGCGCCGCGGCGATCAGCACGGTATCCAGGCGGACTAAACCGTGCTGGAACTCCGCCACCATGGCGGCCGGCGTGTACCCAGCCGCCCGCTCCCACCAGCCCCCTTCGATGGCGCCGAAGAAATCCAGTATCCAGGTGCCCACGGTCATGCTCAGCGTGAGGATCGCGGCGGTGGAAGGGTGTTCGGTGATCGCGGCCATGGCGGCGGCCAAGGCGATGGTCAGCCCTCCGTTGAGCAAGTGGCCCGCGGTCAGGGTGATCAGTTCCGGAGGGTAGACCGCCCCGCCGTAGCTTTTCCAGAGCGGGACGGCGCTCAGCGGCGGCAGCATCGCCACCAGCCAGCCCGCCATCAGAACCATGGCCTTGGCCGCCATCCGCGCGAACGGCGGCATCCCCTGCTGCATTTCCAGCTTCAGGGCCCCGCTCTGCCGGTCGCCGGCCACCACCCGGATGGCCACAAAAGGCAGTAGGAAAACCGCCGCCAGTTCCGCCGCGCTGAACGTGGGCGCCCACACCCCGATCAGCGGCGAGAGCGCCTCCCCTACCCCGGCCGAAGTGCCGTTCAGCCCGCTGACCTCGGCATATGTCCGCATCGCGCTCAGGAACGACACCCCCACCAGCGGACCCATCGCCACGAGCAGCACCCACCACGCCCGCGAGGTAATCAGCTCGCGCACTTCCTTGTTCAGCAGCCAGAGGAACGTGGACCCGCCGGTGGGGAAACCGATTCGCCCACCCGGCAGCCGCTTCGATGCCGATCCCCACAGCCGGCTAGGTGAGGGCAAGGAAGACCTCTTCGAGATCGCCCGAGGGCGCCGCCGCATGATGTGCCGCGGCCAGCGCCGCCAGTTCCGCCACCGTGCCTTCTCCGCGCACCCGCCCGCTGTTGAGCAGCACGAAACGGTCGCAGAAGCGCGCCGCGTCGCTAATCTGGTGGATCGAGAGGAACAGCGTCCGCCCGCGGGCCGCGTGCGCGCGCAAAGTTGCCGCCACGTCGCGCGCCTGCCGCAGGTCCAGCCCCTCCAACGGCTCGTCGATGAGCAGCGCCGGCTGCCGCGTGAGCAGACCGATGGCCAGCAGGACGCGCTTGCGCTGGCCCTTGGAAAGCGTGCCGATGGCCTGGTTCAGCAGGGGGCCCAGATCCAGCCGCTCCACCAGTTCCTGGCGCAGAGCCCCCTGGCCGCCCAGAAACCCGATCGTAAAATCGAGCGCCCATCGAACCGGCTGCCGGGGCCACGGCGCGATGCCGTCGGGCACGTAGAACAGCAGCGCCCGCCGCTCGCTTGCCGACACCGCTTCGCCGCCGGCGCGCACGGAGCCGCTGTCCGATGGCAGCACTCCCGCCAGGCACTCGAACAGCGTGGACTTGCCGGCCCCGTTCGGTCCGATCAGCCCGAGCACCTCGCCCGCCCGCACCTGGAAGCTCACGTCCGCCAGCGCCGCCACGCGCCCGAACCGCTTGGAAAGCCCGCTGACTTCAAACAACATCGTAATCCTAAGGATAGGCGCATTTCGCCGGTCGGTTTGGCGCCCGCGGGCGGCGCGGGCCGCGCGGGCCAGAGACCTTCGCCCGGGTCGGCAATCGCCTGTACCCTCGGGCAATCGCCTGTACCTCCGGGCCCCCGGCGCACGTCCAACAGGCGGGAGGCCCAGCATGGCACTGACGGATCCGACGCGTCGCCCTGGTTTGGGCGAAGCTTTTCTCTCGGTCTACGGGATCACTCGCGGCATGTGCGAGAGCGGCGAGGCCAGGATTCCGCGCGAGCATCCGCATGGATTCCTGCGCCGAATGGCGGAGGCTCTCCGGAAGCGCGTCCGCCCGCGCGCCTGACAACCCACCGGCTCCGCCGCCCCGCCTGCACGTCTGATGATCCATGTACAACCGCGCCAGGGCCGTGCGCCGCGCGACCGGCACGGGTCCCAATTGGATGGCGTGCTCCAGCGAATCGCTGGTGCGCTGCCAGTCATTCAAGCGCGTGACCGTATCCGCCCGCAGCCGCCACAGCTCCTGATTGCCCTTTTTTGTGGCCAGGGTCTCTTCCAAAAGCGGCAACGCGCCGCGATCGTCGTGCCGCGCTAGGCACAGCCGCGCCAGTTCTTCGGAAACGGCAGGGCCCCGTTGGCGCCCTCCGCGTCCTTCAGCCGGTAGCGCGCGTGGCCCAGAGCGGCCCACGAGCCGGCTTCGTTGGGCGCCATTTCGGTGAGCGTGGCCAGCACCGCCGCAAGCCCGCGGTCATTGGCCTACCGGGTGTAGAAATCGGCGCCCATCCGCAGCGCCTCCTCCTGGTGGGGATTCATGGCCAGCACCGCGCTCAAATCGGCCTCCGCCTGAGTGGCCTGTTCCGCGTAAGCTGCGGCTGCTTCCGTGCCGCCGCTCCTGCGGCGGCAATCAGCGGCGGAACCACCACGTCCGCCGGTCCTTCCCCGTCCGACAACCACAGCGAGAGCCGGCAGGCGCGGAACCCGAAGGCTGTGGCCGGTTCGCGCCAGGAGGCTTCGTGGAACTCCTGCTTGCGCCGCAGCACCGCCGCCAGCGGTTTCAAAACGTCGTCCAGGTGCTCCCCGCCGGTCGATGGTGTCACCACCTCCAGTATTTCGGCGGTCTCCCAAGGCGGGACTCCAGTAATTCACCCGTAGCTTGGCGGCGCGCAGTTTCATGGACATCCACCCTTCCGTGAAACCCGCGATCTCGGGCGAGACGGCGGGCAAACGCCCGGCCAGAATTACGGTGCTCCAATCCGCCCCAAGCCGCGGCGCGGCCGCCGCGAGGCCGGTATAGAAGCGCGCCGGCGCAAGGGAGTCGCTTGCGGGCGCGGTGGCTGAGGGCGCCGCGGCGGCGGTCACCGGCGCAGCGGGGGTCACCGGCGCAGCGGATTGTTCCGTCCGGCTGCCTGGTAAAACGATTCGACCTGCCGGCGCAGTTCGGCCAGGTCCTCGTCCCGCAGGGTATCCGCAAATACCGCGATGACCACGTCGTGCGAAGGTTCCACCGGCTGGGAGGAAACCTCCGCCGGTCCCAGGCAGGTCGCCCCGTGCGTCGCGTTCCCCGGCACCAGGGCGGGATGTCCCATCAGACCGCGCGCCGCCAGGCACAGCCACGCAATCGCGGTCCAGGCCCGCGCATTTCGGAGACTTCCGGCCATTGGTAAATTCTGGAACACCGGGTGTATACGAATCAAGCGGATTTGCCGCCTCCGGGGGGACAGGGGAACAAAGCCTCCGAGCCTACTCCACCAGCTCGAAGGTCCCGTCGCGCAGCAGCACGTACTTGCGCCCGCGCCACTGAATGGTATTGCCGAAGAAGCCCGCCATCCACACCAGGAAGCTGGCGATATCCTGCAACGGTCCCAGCCACCACAGGCGCCGGGTGAGCGGGTCGTCGAGGGCATACATGGCGGTCACCCAGCCGCCTGCGGCCCGGAAGACGGCCGCCAGCGGCACCACCGGCCACCAGCGCGGCTCGACGGCCGCCAGCAGCAGGGCCAGCGGAAGGGGATGCGTGAAAAGCTGGCCCACGTACCCCCACGGCCGCGAGCGCCGGGTGCTGCGGTTCCACCGCAGGCGATGCCGCAGATTCGCCATCAGCCCCTGCGACCCAATCCGATGCTCGATCACATAAGACGAAAGGATCACCCGCGCGCCGCTGTCGGCCACCCGCTTCCCCAACACGTAATCCTCCGCCTGGTAGTTCTTCAGCGCCGCCATCCCGCCGACGCCTTCCAGCGTGTCCCGCCACACCGCGATGGCCGGGCCCAGCGCGAATTTCATGCCGTCCAGCATGCGCGCCACCAGCACCCCACCGGCGAACTCGGTATTCAGCCCCAAAGCCTCCAGGGTGGACCAGAAACTCGGCCCCGGCACCGCCCGGTAAGGGCACGTCACCAGCGCCAGCTTGGGGTCTTGAAACTCGGCCGCCACCGTGGCCAGCATGTCGGGCGTTACCCGCGTGTCGCTGTCGGCCATCACCAGCAGGCGGTGGCGCGCCGCCGCCAGCATCGAGTCCAGGCTGTAGACCTTGGCATTGGGGTACGGCGGCTCGCCGGTCACCATCATCCGCGACGGAACCGCCGGGTAGCGCGCCCGCAGCCGCTCCGCAATCGGGACGGCCGCGTCCTGGGCGCTGCGCACCGCCAGTAGAATCTCGAAATCCGGGTAGCACTGCTCGAAAAAGCTGCGCAGATTCTCTTCCAGGCCCTCCTCCGCGCCGGACAGGGGTTTCAGAATGCTGATCGCCGGCGCAACGTTCCATGCGTCCGGGCCGAGCGGGGCCGGCCGCACCGCGCGGTACCGCACCGCGGCGATCACCGCCAGCAGGCAGAACACCAGCGAACCGCCCACCAGCACCAGCAGAATCGCGGCCAACACCTCTACACTGTAACAAGCAGGATGAAGCACATCATTGTGGGCACCGCCGGGCACATCGATCACGGCAAAACCGCCCTGGTCAAGGCCCTCACCGGCATCGACGCCGACCGCCTGGAAGAAGAGAAGCGCCGCGGCATCACCATCGACCTGGGCTTCGCGCACCTCGATCTCACCCCCGGCCTGCGCCTCGGCTTCGTGGATGTTCCCGGCCACGAGCGCTTCGTCAAGAACATGCTGGCGGGAGTGGGCGGCATCGACCTGGTGCTGTTCGTCATCGCCGCCGACGAATCCATCAAGCCGCAGACCCGCGAGCACTTCGATATCTGCCGCCTGCTGGGCATCCCCCGCGGCGTCATCGCCTTGACCAAGGCGGACCTGGTGGATCCCGAAATCGCCGGCCTGGTGCGCCTGGAAACCGAAGAGCTGGTAACCGGTTCGTTCCTGGAGCGGGCCCCCATCGTGCCGGTCAGCTCGGTGACCGGCGAGGGCCTGGCCGAACTGCGCAAGGAACTGGCGCGCGTGGCCGGCGAGGCCGCCGAAAAGAACGCCGCCGGATGGTTCCGCCTGCCCATCGACCGCGTCTTTTCGGTCAAGGGATTCGGCACCGTGGCCACCGGCACACTGATCTCCGGCTCAGTCCGCAAGGAGCAGGAGGTGCAAGTCTACCCGGAGCGGCCTTCGGGCGCCCGCCTGCTGCGCGTGCGCGGCGTGCAGGTGCACGGTTCCGCGACCGGGCGCGCCGTGGCGGGCGAGCGCACCGCCGTGAACCTGGCCGACATCGAACCCGCCGAGCTGGCCCGCGGCGACGTGCTCTCCGAACCGGGGCGCTTCCGCGCCGTGAAGGCGGTGGATTGCCGCCTGCAACTGCTGGCTTCCGCCAAGCCGCTGAAGCACCGCGCGCCGGTGCATTTCCACTGCGGCACGGCCGAAATCGAAGCCGAGGTGCGCCTGCTCGAAGGTCCCCGCCTGGAGCCGGGCGCCTCGGCCTACGCCCGCATCGTGCTGCGCGACCCCACCCTGCTGCTGCCCGGCGATCGCTTCATCATCCGCATGTTCTCCCCCGTCGTGACCATCGGCGGCGGGGTGGTGATCGACTTGCCTGCCGTCATCCGCAGACGTAGTCGGACCGGCTTGAGCCTCCCCGCCCGCCTGGATGCCCTGGCCTCTCCCAACCTCGCTGCGCGCCTCGCTCTCCTGGTCGCGGAATCCCCCTTCGGCCTGGGCGTCTCCGAGTTGGTGGCCCGCACCGGCCTCGCCGAGCGCGAGATCGCCTCGGCCGCCGCGGGCGCGCCGGTGGTGGCCGTGGCGCAACCCCAGCCCTGGTACGTGGACCGCGCCTGGTTTCAATCCGCCCGCGACCGCCTGGCGCAAGCCGTGCGCCTGTTCCACAGCCAACAGCCGCTCGTGCCGGGAATCGCCAAGCAGGATCTGCGCAGCCGCGAGTTGCCCCGCGCGCCGCTGTTTCTGGTGGATGCTCTGCTGGCGGCTTCCAAGGACTTGGTGGTGGAGGGCGAAACCGTGCGCTCGCGCGGCCATCATGTAGTGCTCAAGGAGGAAGAGGAGCAATCCCGCGCCGCCATCGAGCGGGCTTTCGAGGACGCCGGCCTCGCCACCCCCGCCCTGGCCGAAGTGCTGGCCAAATCCGGCGTCGAGCCGGCCCGCGCCCGCCGCCTGCTCGAAATCCTGCTGCGCGAGAAGCGCCTGGTGCGCATCGGCGACGACCTGGTTTTCCACCAGGCCGCCATTGCCCGTCTGCGCCAGATGCTGGCCGAACGCCGCCCGGCGCGCTTCAGCGTGGGCGCATTCAAGGAATGGACCGGCATTTCGCGCAAATACGCCATCCCCCTGCTGGAGTTTCTGGACCGTGAGCACGTGACGCGGCGCGAGGGCGAAGAGCGGGTCATACTGTAAGATAGGAGTGCCATGGGTACCACTACAGCTTTGGTGACCTTTGAAGAGTTCGAGCGCTTTCCGGAAGAGGAAAACGAGTGCAAGCTCGAGCTGCTGGATGGAGAGGTGCTGCGGATGCCCCCACCGGAATTTAGGCACATGACAATCGCCCAGAGCCTTTTTCTTTTCCTGGTACAGGCGCTAGGCTTGCTCCATGAGAAGGGCTTAAGCCGTGATCTAGGTCGGGTCATGATCGAAACCGGCTACCACATGGGAAATACGTGGCTGATTCCGGATGTGAGCATCACCCACGCGGCCCAAACCGTCGGCAAGTACGCGGAGGGCGCTCCTGCCCTGGCAATCGAGGTCATCTCGGAATCCAACACCGCGCGCGCAATGCACCGGAAGGTCCGAAAGTACTTCGCCAACGGCTGCCGGGAGGCCTGGGTGTTCTATCCGGAGACCGCCTCCGTGGTAGTGCATAACGGCAAGACCGCGGTCGAACGCGAGGGCCAACTCACCAGCGACCTTCTCCCGGGTGTATCCATCGACCTGGCGCAGATCTTCGCCAGCTAAGGTTACTCCTCGAACAGGCGGTGAGCGCCCGGGCGTCACCTCACGAACACCCGGCCGCGGCATCCCACCGCGCCCGCCAGGGAACAGGGCCGTTGCGAAGCGATTAGCGGATAGTAGATTTGCGTTATCGCATGGCGCCGCCGCCTCTGTTAGACTTCCGGAAATATGCGGCTAGGACGGATTCTCTTGCTGGCGGTGGCGGTCCTGCTTGCCGCTCACCTGGCGCTCACCGCCAGCCTTTACTGGGCCATGTGCCAGCCTCCCGACCGGTTCGGCCGTTTCATGACGCACGTGCCCATGCCCATGATGCTGGTGCTGCCCTTCGAAACCCTGTGGATGCGGGCGCGCGCCGGACAGGTGGAGACCGGCAGCCTGGCGCCCGATTTCCGCCTCCCCACGCTCGATCACAGCTCGATCGTGCAATTGTCTTCGTTTCGCGGTTCCCAGCCCGTGGTGCTGGTCTTCGGCAGCTATACCTGACCGCCCTTTCGCCGGGAGGTTCCCGCGCTCAACAAACTGTACGATACCTACCGCGACCGGGTGGCGTTCTACGCCGTGTATATCGAAGAGGCGCACCCCAGCGACATCTGGCAGATGAGCAGCAATATCCGCGACGGCGTAATCTTCCGCAATCCGCGCGCCGAAAGCGAGCGCACCGCGATAGCCGAAAGTTGCGTCCGCACGCTGGGCATTCGTTTTCCGGCACTCATCGACGGCATGAGCAACACCGCCGAGCGGCTCTACACCGGATGGCCCGACCGCCTGTTCCTCATCGACCGCGCCGGCCGGGTGGTCTACAAGAGCGCGCCCGGCCCCTTCGGATTCTACCCGGCCGGACTGGAAGCGGCGCTGCGCAAGATTATGCAGCCCCCGGCATCGTAATCATCGTAACCGAACCGGATTGAAGAGGACCTCCGTATCCGATATCATCGAAGAGGAGGACCATCCATGGCTTTCCACTGGCTTGACGTCGATGTGGCTTACCTCAAAGGCCTGGCTGCCGCGGGCTTCGAAGGCATCCGAACGGCCCGGCACGAAATGTACGACAGTGTAACGGAGGCGCGCCCGGAACGGGTCCTCTGGCCGCCGGCCGCCTTGGGCGGCGCCCTCGGAGCGTTGGGCGCGCGCCTGATCGGGAAGCGCAAGTCCGCGTCCGCTGTGGCGTTGGGGGGCCTGGTGGGAAGCATGGTCGGGTGTGGCGCGGCGCTGGCGTGGTCGTCGCGAGGATTGGCCGGTCCCTGCGCTCGCGGCGCCGCGCGGCGCGTGAACGCCCTTCGCGACGCTCGCTGGCTGGCCGCCAACCCGATCGACTATGCCTGAGGCGTAACCCCGAGTTCCCCAAAGGCGCGCGCCACCGCCCGCACGCGGCCCTCGTCCAGGCGGTTGGACCAAAGTCCCTCTTCTTTCACCGATGAGCCGACGATCAGCGCGCCGGCGGCGGCGAAGGACGCCAGGTTCTCCGGGGTGATCCCGGAGCCGACCAGCGCCGGAATCCGCACCGCTTCGGCTACCGCGCGCACTTCCGCGGGATCGGCCGCGCGGCCGGTCGCCACGCCCGACACAATCACCCCATCGGCCTGAAAGAATTCCGCGGCGCGGGCGGTCTCCGCCAGATCCACATCCGCGGTGATGGCGTGCGCCGAGTGCTTCTTCTTGATGTCCGCCAAAATTCGTACCTGGTCCGCCCCAATGGCCCGCCGGTAGCGCAGCAGTTCTCCGGCGGTCGATTCGATGATCCCCTCGTCGGCCACGTGTGCAAACACGAAGCCCTCCACGCGCACGAAGCTCGCGCCGCATGCGTGGGCCACCGCCAGGGCCGCGGAATTCGCGCCCGCCAGAATTTGCACTCCCAGCGGCAAGCCGGCCGCGCGGCGCACTTCGAGGCCGATTACAGCCATGGCGGCGGTGATCTCGGGTCCCACGGAACCCTTCAGGTATGGCCGGTCGTGCGTGTTCTCGATAAGGAGGCCGTGAAACCCCGCGCCCCGGTAAATGCAGGCCTCCGCCGCGGCGGCTTCGGCAATCGCAGCGACCCCTCGCCGGCTCTCCGGCGTGCCCGGCAGCGCTGCGGCATGAATCACTCCGATGAGCGCCCGCGGGACGCCGAACAGCGCTTGGATGATTGCCTGGGAGGCCATGGCCGGAGTGCTGCCATTCTACCGTGATTCGCCTCGCGTTATAAGATGAGGCGTGGATCTTCCCATCAAACCGCCCATCCTGCCGATGCTGGCCAAGCGAGTGGATGATTTGCCTTCCGGCGAAGGGTGGATTTTCGAACCCAAATGGGATGGTTTCCGGGCCCTCGTTTTCCGCGACCAGGACGAAATCGAGATTCAGAGCCGCGATGAAAAACCGCTCAACCGCTACTTCCCGGAGTTGCTCGAAGCGTTGCGGGCGCAACTGCCGGCCCGCGCGGTGCTGGATGGCGAGATCGTGATCTCAAGAAATGGCGCCCTCGATTTCGAGGCCTTGCAGCTCCGCCTTCATCCGGCCGCGTCTCGCGTGAAACTGCTGTCCAAACAGACCCCGGCATCGGTGGTGTTCTTCGATCTGCTGGCGGAAGGCGGCCGCGATTTGTGCGGCGAACCGTTTGACGCGCGCCGCCGCCGGCTGGAAGAGATCCTGCAGTTGGCGGCGCCCCCGGTGCATCTGACTCCCGCCACGCGCGAGCGGAGCGTCGCCGCGGACTGGTTTCGCCGCTTCGAGGGCGCCGGGCTGGATGGCGTGGTCGCCAAGCCGGTGGCGGGAACCTACCAGCCGAATAAGCGCGTCATGCTGAAAGTCAAGCACGAACGCGACTGCGATTGCGTGGTGGCCGGGTTCCGGTGGTACAAAGACAGCCAGCGGTCCGCGGTCGGCTCACTGTTGCTCGGCCTTTTCGACGAACAGGCGGCCTTGCAGCATGTCGGCGTGTGCGCCAGCTTCACGGAAGATACCCGCCGGGAGCTGGTGGAATTCCTGGCGCCGTACCAAACCGGTGCGCTCGCCAATCACCCCTGGAAGCATTGGGCGGATGTGCCGGGGGAGAGCGGCAGCACAGGCCGCGTGCCCGGCGGCCAGAGCCGCTGGAGCCAGGGTAAGGACCTGTCGTGGGAGCCTCTGCGGCCGGAACTGGTGGCCGAGGTGGCTTACGAACACATGCAGGGGCCGCGCTTCCGGCACATGGCGCATTTTCGCCGGTGGCGCACCGACAAGCGGCCGGCCGACTGCACCTACGCCCAGCTCGAAGTGGTTCCACCCGAGGAACTGGCCGCCATTTTTTCCGGCGGACGGTGAGCCAGCCCCGCGAAGGCTACGAAACGGCTTCAGACGTCGCCCGCGGCGCGCCTGGGTTTTCGGGCCATGGCACGCCACTCGCGGGTGGGATCGTCATCGGGGTCGGGAGTTTCCTGCGGCGGCCGCAGCGCTTCGGGAACGTGCCGCAGGTTCACGCGGATGCGGGTCCAGGTGGAGGATCGGCCGCGCATGGAATCCACCAGCACGTCGTCTACGGCGAGAAATCCGGCCGCATCGGGGTGTTTGCTCTTCCATCGTTCCAGCCCCGCCAGGGCGGCTGCCCGATCGCGCGAATGGGCCACCACCACCAACGGCATCTTCGTCCGCGGCGCACTGCCGGCGGCCTTGCGGCGGGAGGGCGCCACGCGCGGCGCTTCGCCCTCCATCTTGCGAAAATGCGGCGGCCAGGGCGCATCGCCGAGGCCCTCGGCCGCATCGCGGGCCGCAAGGTCCAGCAGCGGTTCGAGCGATCCCGGTGCGGCGTCCATGCCGGCGTGCGGATCTCCCATCCGCTGGAATCGTTCCGGCATGGTCCGCAAGGTGAAGTCGGCCGCTTCGCAATCGGGCACCTCATGCCAATGGAGCGGGGCGGAGACGCGCGCATCGGGAAGCGGGCGGA
>JASHSS010000791.1 GCA_030038565.1 Bryobacteraceae bacterium | reverse complement strand
AGCCTGTGCCTCCGGCTGCCGCTCCGCCCGCGCCTCCCGCGGACGCGCCGCCCAAGGTGTTGAAACTCGGGATGACCATGAAGCAGGTGAAGGATTCGTTCGGCGAGCCTGCCAGCATTGTCGAACTGGGCAGCAAGGTGATTTACGTATATAAGGATAAGAAAGTGACCTTTATGAACGGCAAGGTGTCGGATGTGGACGTGAAGTGATCGCGGGCCGATCGGCTGAACGCCTGGCCTTTCCAGCAGATGGAATTGGAGTAAACAAACATGAAGACCCTGAGTATTCCTTCAGCGGCCCTGTGTGGGCTGCTACCCGCGGCGATGGCTGCACTGCTCCTGGTGTGTCCCGCCGCCTTCCCCCAAGAGAAGCCCAAGCCGCCGGCGCCGAAGCCCAATGCGAAGGCTCCTACGGGGGCCAGCCGTGGTCCCAGCAATGCCACCGGGGGCAGCCGCGGCGCGCCGGTGGGAGGCGCCACACATAATAACGCTGCGCCGGTGGGAGGCGCTACACATAACAACGCCGCGCCGGTGGGAGGCGCCAGCCGTGGTCCCGGAGCCAACCCGGCCGGCCGTGGACCCGTGGGCGGGGGCAATCGCGGACCCGAAGCCGGCCGCAGCCCCAACATGGCGGGAGGCGGCGGACGTGGAGCCGGCAACGCCATGAATCGTCCCGCCAACATGCGCACACCCGCGGGCGGCCATGCATTCAATGGGCGCGCCGGGTCGGCCACCTTCGATCGCAGCGGCCATCCGCGTGACATTCAGGCCCGTGGCATGAACATACACCACGGCCCGGGCGGCTCCCGCATGATTGTCGCCGATCGTCCCGGCGGCGTGCGCGTGGTCAGCTATGGCCGCGGTTACGGCTACGTCCAGCGGCCCTACGCCTATCGCGGCGTCTCCTATGTGAGCCGCACCTATTATATGAACGGGGTGGTGTATCACAGCTTCTACCGGCCTTTCCTGTGGGGCGGCATCGGGCTCAACGTCTACGCTCCGGGTTTCTTTTTTGCCCCCGCGTTCTATGGCTGGGCCTATAACCCGTGGGTGGTGCCGGTGGTGTACGGCGGCTGGGGATGGGGCGGCAGCCCGTGGTATGGCTACTACGGCGGGTGGTTCTCGCCTTATCCCAGGTATCTCGGGCCGTCGTTCTGGCTGACCGATTACCTGGTTTCCCAATCCCTCATGGCGGCCTACCAGGAGCAACAGGCGGCCGCCGCCGCTGCCGCTTACAATGCTCCTCCGCCATATGACGCTCCGCTCTCGCCGCAGGTGAAGGACCTGATCGCGGCCGAAGTGCAGCGCCAGATTGCCCTGGAGAATTCCGAAGCCGCCGCCGGTGCGCAGTCCACCCCAGACCCCGGTTCGAGCGGTGTCGCCCGCATGCTCTCCGACGGGCAGCAGCATGTCTTCGTGGTTGCCGCGGGCCTCGATGTCACCTCCAACACCGGCGGCGAGTGCTTCGTCACCGAAGGCGATGTGCTGCAACTGCGTGGCGTGGTTCCTCCGGGACAGCCGGCCAACCTGACCGTTCTGGCCAGCAAAGGCCAGGATTGCCCCAGGGGCAGCCTGGTCCAGGTGCAGGTGTCCGATTTACAGGACATGCAGAATCACATGCGCGAGACCATCGACCAGGGCATGAGTTCCCTTCAGAAGCAGCAGGGGCAGGGTGGAATTCCGCCCGCGCCGGCCCAGGCCAATGCCGCGCCGCAGCAGACCGCCTACGCGGCGATTGCCCCGCCGCCCGATCCGAACGTGCAAACCGAGTTGACCCAGCAGACCCAGGAGGCCGACCAGGCCGAGCGGGAAGTGCTTCAGGAAGCCGGTAGCGCTTCCGGTCCGAGCGATCCTTCAACGCCTTCCGCGCTGCCGCCTCCGATGCCGCCCGGCACGGGTCCCGCCCCGGCGCCGGCGCGCAAGGTCACCATGGGGATGTCGGTGGACGAAGTGGTGGCCGCCTGGGGCCAGCCGAAGGACATCGTGGACCTGGGGAACAAGAAAATCTACGTTTACGACAGCCTGAAGTTCACCTTCACCAACGGCAAACTTACTTCCGCACAGTAGTCTTCGGTAGTCTTCGAAAGGGCAGGCGGCTTTTGCGGGCCGCCTGCCCTTTTTCTATGTGTGCCTGAAGCTCGAACCCTCAAGAGCAGACGCCGGCGGGACTTGGTGGGACAGGCCTTCAGCCTGTCCGGGCAGGCTGAAGGCCTGTCGACCGTGCCCCACCGGGCGGTTTCAGTCCGCGATTACCACGGTGATCTGTCCCGGCCCGTGCACCCCGCGAACCAGAATCTGCTCGATGTCCGCGGTGCGGCTGGGGCCGGTGATCAGCACCATGGAACTGGTCTCGACGGCCGGATTGGGAAGCACCGTCAGCAGTTCGTCGAGGCCGGTCAGAATGCGCTCCCGCTCGACCACCGCCAGGTGCGCGGGCGGCAGCAGCGAGATCATGCGCGCCTCCCGCCCACTCGAGAGCATCACCAGCGTGCCGGTGTCGGCCAGGACATAATCCGCCCCGGTGATGCCTACATCGGCGGTGGCGCACAGCTCGCGCAATTCCTCGGGATCGGTGATACCGGAGCGTACGCCCGCGAGGCCGGTGATGCCGCACTGCGCCAGAAACGGCGCGTTGGAAGCCACGGCGGTCTTGCCCCGGATGGCCTCGGCCACCCAGGCGCATGGATCGCTGGTGCGGACGGCCTTGCCCGCCAGGGCTTCCACGCGCGCGACGACGCTCGCTATGCGCGCTTCGAGCGGCACTTCGGGAATCCGGAGGCGCGCCGCGGGAGCCTCGGCCGGCGGTTGGTCCGCGCTGCGTCCCACGGCCGTGCGGATGCGGTGCAGGATGCTGTCGCGCGACATCAGCGCCGTCTCCACAGTTCGCGGAAGCTTTTGGGGGGCGGCGGCGGCAGGTCGCGCTGGCTCAGCCAGGCCTTTAACGGCCCGAAATTCATGATCCCGGGAACCGTGCGGATCCAGCCGCCGTCTTCCGACGGAGCCATCGCCGCGGCCACCCGCCCGGCCAACTCGTACCAGCGCGGATGCGTCATGACCCAGGCAAAGACCCGGAAGGCCACCTTCTCCAGGCGGTTCTGCTTCTCGCGCGTCTCGGATTTTTTGACGTCTGAGCGCAGCTCCAGCAGAACCTTGGGAATATCGATTTTCACCGGGCAGACTTCGGCGCAGGCTCCGCACAGGCTGGAGGCGAAGGGCAGTCCCGGCTCATGCGAAACTCCCATGAACTGCGGCGTGATGATGGCCCCGATGGGACCGGAATAGACCCACGGAAAGCTGTGGCCGCCGATCTTGCGGTACACCGGGCAGGTATTCAGGCACGCCCCGCAGCGGATGCAGTAGAGCGACTGGCGCTTGGAACGATCCGGCAGCAGCTTGGTGCGGCCGTTATCCAGCAGCACCACGTAGAACTCCTCGGGGCCATCGATTTCGCCGGCGCGCTTCGGTCCCGCCAGGAACGAGGTATAGACCGAAAGCAACTGCCCGGTGGCGCTGCGCGCCAGCAGTTTCAGGAAAGTGGCCAGATCCTGCGCCCGCGGGATCACCTTCTCGATGCCCGCGATAGCGATGTGGATGCGCGGCGCGGTGGTGGTAAGGCGCGCGTTGCCTTCGTTTTCGATCAGCACCACGGCGCCCGCATCGGCCACCAGGAAATTGGCTCCGCTGATTCCGATATCGGCCGCCAGAAACTTCTCGCGCAGCACCGCGCGGGCGATGGCGGTCTGTTTCTCGGGCACCGTTTCGGAGGGCACGTGCAGGCTGTGGGTGAAAATCTCGGCCACGTCGTAGCGCGTCTTGTGCAATGCCGGCGCCACGATGTGATAAGGCTTCTCGTGCGCCAGTTGCAGGATGTACTCGCCGAGATCGGTCTCCACGGACTCCAGGCCGTGATGCTCCAGCCGCTCGTTGAGGTCCACCTCCTCGGTGGTCATGGATTTGGATTTCACGATCAGCCGCGCGCCGCGCTCCTTGGCCAGGGCCAGCACGAAATCCGCGACGTCGGTTCCATCCTTGCAATAAACCACCTTGCCGCCGTGGGCGACGACGTTGCGCTCGAACTCCTCCAGGTAATAGTCCAGGTTTTCGAGCGCGTGCTTTTTGAGGGCGTTGGCCTGGGTGCGCAGCTCCTGATAATCCGGCAGCGTTTGGGGGGCCACCGAGCTGAGCCGGCCATCCTTCAGCCTGGCGGTGGAGGCGTAAATGGCAAGCTGCAACTTGGTGTCGGCCAGAGTGGCATGGATTTTGCGGTCGAATTCGACGGACATGAGATTAGCGGCTCGCCAGGACTTCGGCCAGGTGCATGGTGCGGACGCTCGATCCGGCGCGCGCCAGAACGCCTTGAATCTGCATCAGGCAACTGGGATCGAGCGAAACCACCGTCTGGGCGCCGGTGCGCAGGATGGCTTCGATTTTGGTCTGCGCCATGGCGCCCGAAAGCTCGGCGAACTTCACCGCGAAGGTGCCGCCGAAGCCGCAGCACTCCTCGGCGGGCAGCATCTCGCGCAACTCCAGCCCGCGCACGTGAGCCAGCAGGCGGCGGGGAGCGTCCTTCACTCCCAGTTCGCGCAGACCATGGCAGCCGTCGTGAAACGTCACCACGGCGTCCAGCCGCGCGCCGACATCCTCGACTTCGGCCACCTGGGTGAGAAAAGTGGAGAATTCCCAGACGCGCTTTTCGAGCGCGTGCACGCGCGCCAGCGTGTCCGGCTCCTTAGTGAACAACTCGGCGAAATGGTGGACCACCATGGCGGTGCAGGAGCCGGACGGAACCACGATGGCTTCGGCGTGTTCGAAGGTGTCGAGAAAATGGCGCGCCACCGTGCGGGCTTCCCCGCGATAGCCGCTGTTGAACGCTGGCTGCCCGCAGCAGGTCTGCTCTTCGGGGAAATCCACCTCGTAGCCGAGCGACTCCAGCACCTCCGCCATGGCCAGGCCAACTTTCGGGAAGAGCTGGTCCACCATGCACGTGACGAACAACGATACGCGCTTTTTCCCCATTCCGGAAACTCCTATGGTATCAGTTGGGTGAGAGGGGAGGGGGTAGGCGGAGCCTGGAGTGGCGAAGTGCGCGGCAGCTCCCGATGCTTCGGCCGGCGTTGGGTCCGTGGTTGCTTCAAAAACCTTCCGCCGTTCCGGCATGACCCTGGTCTTCAAAACCACGTTTGAGGTATTCACCAGGGTTGGCCCCGACAACTCGCTTGAACGCCTTACTGAACGCAGCGTCGGACTCGTAACCGACCGACCGAGCGACGTCTGTGAGCTTTTTGTCACGCCGTTGTAGTAACTGCATCGCCTTCTGCATCCGCCACTCGGTTACATATTCCAGCGGTGTTTGTCCGAGCAGCTCTTTAAAACGTGCTGCGAATGCGGAGCGAGACATGCCCGCGGCTGCGGCCATGGATTCCACCGTCCAGGGTGTATTCACTCTGTCGTGAATGGCACTCAGGGCAGTGCCCATTTGAGGATCGAAAATCGCTCGAAGCCATCCTTGGCTATGTTTGTTACGTTCCGGTCCCGACGCGATATGCGCCCGCAGTACTTGGATAAACAGAACCTCGGCTATCCGATTCGCGACGATTTCAGATCCCGGCACTTGTTCCGCCATTTCCGACCCCAGCGCTTGCATGGTGTTGTGAAGAGCAAGCGTGCGTGCCTGATCGGCCTTAATCAGAATGAATCCCGGCAGTAACTGGCTGATCGGTTTCAGGCTGGCGCGATCGAAACTGAAGGACCCACAGACGATGGTCGTCGGTGCGCCACCACCTCCACAATGAGCGACATTGCTGTTGGCCCTGGCCGCGATCTCGCGGAAACTCCACCTCGGACGTGTTCGCAGGCTGTCGCGCAAAATAATCGAAGTCCCCCGGGCCAGCAAAAAGCAATCACCACCGGTGAGGGGAATCGGCTCCGGGATCCCTTCCACACTCAGCCAGCAGTTACCGCGCGAGAGCATGGCGAAGTGCGCCAAATCTGTGGGTGAAATCTCTTTGTCGGATGGCGTGATTTTTTCTTCGGTCTGCTGCTCCTGTATCAAGCCCCACGGTGCTGTGGCTTCGAGCCTGTGCTGACCGAAAGCAGTTACGTGCATCGTTCGGAAGATGTCTGTTATTGGGTCCAACGCAGCTCCCCGTTTGGACGAATAGACACGAGATCAGGACTTTCGAGCAGTTCTCGTCCGCAGCCAAAGAAATCTACTCTTCTGTAGGGAATTCTACAGCAGAACCGAAGGGAGCAGTTATGGGGAAGCTTGAAGGTAAGGTTGCAGTCATCAC